>DAOOQF010000001.1:0-60849 GCA_035388665.1 bacterium
AAGTAGGTGGCCCCTGATCATCAGATTTTCCCGGAGTAACAGAAATTAAATTAGCCCCCAAACCCTCAATTTGACCCAATATTAAACTCTGAGCTCCCGCCCCAACTGACATTATTATAATAACCGAAGCTACCCCAATAATAATTCCCAACATAGTTAAAAAGCTCCTAGCTTTATTGGCTTTAAGAGCTTTAATTGAGGTTCTAAAAGCTTGTTTTAATGATAAAAAATTCATGTTATTTTAAAATCATACCGTCTTGAGCAATTTTTCTATTTTTCACCTCCTCATCACTTACAATTAAACCATCTCTAATTTTTATAATTCTCTTGGCGTGCTCCGCTGTATAGGTTTCATGAGTAACTAAAATAATAGTATTTCCTTCTTCATTTAATTTCTGCAAAATCTGCATGATTTGAATACCTGATCTAGAATCCAAATTTCCCGTTGGTTCATCGGCAAAAATAACCGAAGGCTGATTAACTAGAGCACGAGCTATAGCGACTCTCTGCTTTTCTCCTCCAGAAATCTGATTAGTATAATAATCAAAACGATGAGATAATCCAACTTCAGTTAAAACCTTTTTTGCTCTATCTACCATATTTTTTCTATTGCTAGAATAAGTTAATGGTAAAATTACATTATCGAGAACTGAAGTTTTAGATAAAAGATTAAAAGATTGGAAAACAAATCCTATTTTTTCGTTTCTAAAAGAAGCTAACTGATCATCATCCATTTTACTAACATCTTCTCCGGCAAATTCGTAGATACCACTACTAAGACGATCTAATAATCCCAGAATATGCATTAGGGTTGATTTGCCAGAGCCAGATGGCCCCATAATAGAAACAAATTCTCCGGCTTTAATATCAAAAGAAACACCGTGCAAAACCTTGGTAACGACATCACTCGAAGAATATTCTTTTTTTAAATCTTTTATTCTAATTAACATATTCTTGAAATATTATTTACCATTTTTAATGGCAGTAACAATAATATCACCTTCTTTTAAATCTTCGGAGATAATTTCTACCATAGCTTGATCGCCAGAAATTCCTACTTTAACGGGAACTTCTTTGACGTCCTTGCCATCCAATACTCTAACATATCTATCTCCACCATTTTTTAATAGTACTGTTCTTGATGATAAAACCAAAACATCTTTTTTGTAATTAGTAATAATATCAACATTAGCGGTCATCCCTGACTTAATAACAAAGCCATTTTTACCTAACTCATCTTCGGAAAAATTTATTTTAATTTTATAATAAATAACATCTGATATAGAGGTGGCTGCTGGTTCCACAAAATAAACACGACCAGAAACTTTATATTCGTCACCAAAAGCATCAAAATTAACCAAGGCCTCGTTGTCTATCTTTATTTTAGAAATATCAGACTCGGAGATATATACCTCTATCTCAAAATTATTTTCTGTTAATAAATTAATTACTGGATTAACACCACTAATTTGTTCGCCAATCTCATAATTTATTTTAGTAATCTTTCCATTAATCGGAGCTTTAATTTTATTTTCCTCAATTTGTTTTTCTATTAGACTCAAGCTAGCCAAAGCTTGATCAACCTGAGATTGAGCTAATTTTAGATCATCGGATTTGGCTGGTGTTTTTAGTTTAATCAACTGTAATTTAGCAACTTCGTAAGACTTTTTGGTAGAGTCTACCCTAGCCTCGGCTGAAATTATTTGTTGATCACTATTTATTCTAACTAAACTTAAATTGTTTTCGGCACTAGAAACAGCATCGCTTAAAGCTACTCTAGCCCTATTTAAATTATCTTCAGCGCCAGAAACACTGGTAGAATAATTTAGGGTTGAATTAGAAAAACTAAAATAAGAGTTTTGTATTACTAAGATTGAAGAATTAACATATCCCTTGTTGGTATTAATACTCGCCTTAAAAGCATCTAGAGAAGTTTGGGTAAAAGTTGAAGAAACAATAGTATTCTCTAGAGCACTAAAACAATTATTTAGTGTATCAAAAGTTTTCCCCAAAAAAGAAATTAACTCATCCGAAGCCTTTTTAATATTTTCTTGGCTAGGATTTTCTTTAGCAATTCTAATATAAGCTTCTATTTGAGGTAATGTATTAATAGAATCATCATAAAATCTCTCTGCCAACACTTTATAATAATAGTTTTTAACACTAAAAACATTTTTAATATTTTCGTCATCTAAAATTCTCTTATCAGCGTCCAAGGCCGATCGAGAAACTGAAAAATTATAATCAAGCGAGGACAATAAAGAGTCTCGACTATTTTCCATGCTCTGCCTACTAGTCCTCTCGGTATTAGAAAGATTAATTTCAGCTGATTCCACCGCCTGCTTGATAGCCATTGGAGTTTGCGAATTAGGTGATTTTAAATCATTTAAACTTTTCTCAGCCTGATAGATGCTTTCGGAAACTAATTTTTTTGTCTGAATTAAATCATCTTGAGCTGACTTGTAGGATCCTTCGGCCTGTTTGACTTGAGCCTCTAAAACAGCAATATCTTCATAATAGGCGCCCTTGATCAATTTATCTTGATTGGTTTTAGAAATACTAACAGCCGCCAAAGCCTCTTCTTTTCTTATCAATAAAGAAGAATAATCAAGCTCAGCCAAAACATCACCTTCGGCAACTTGGTCTCCAACTTTAAAATATACTTCTTTTAATTTTCCGACCTGAGAAAAATTTAATCCGACTTCTTGACTAGCCTTAACCGTGCCAATTTCGCTAACAGTCTGCTTTAAATCTTGCTTTTTTAATTCGGTGGTTGAATATTCTACTTTATCTTTTTTGAAAACAAAAAATAAAACCAATCCCAATATTACTACAAAAGTCAAACTAAAAATAATTATTTTTTTTCTTCTTTTCATATTTTTATTTAATACTAATCCATGACAATATCGTCGGAACTTTCGGAGTCATCATTTTCTTCAAATTCTTTACCACCTCTTTCCATGATGCGCATTACCTTATTAGAAAAAGTATAAACATCAAATTCATTCTTCATAAAATAATAATTGGCTCCCAAGCCAACACTCCTACTTCGACCATCTTCTTCGCTCAAATCAGTAAAAATAAAAATCTCAGCATCAGAGATAGTTTCATCTTCCTTGATTCTTTTAACAACCTCTAATCCATCTAGTTTTGGCAAAACCAAATCTAAAACAATAATCTTGGGCTGAAACCTTTTTATTCTGCCTAGAAGATCCTCTAATTCTTCGTTGGCATCACTAGTTTCAACGTCATAATCATTAGAAGAAAAGATATCCCTTAGACCATAAAGAATATTGATATCATCTTCTATTATAAAAACATTTTTCATAATTTTAAAAATTAATTTTAAATTAAATAAATTATTTTATTAACTCTTTATAACTTAGCAAGCCATTTTGCGCTCCGGCCAATGAAACAACAGAGGAAACATTCTTGACCCCTAAATACATAGACTTTTTATAATCACCATCAAATTTTATAAGACACCCAACTACAGTAGATCCAAAAGCATCACCCACCCCAGTAGAATCAATTTTATTCTGATTGCTAATTATTTTTTGGTGAAAAAAATTAGTCCCATCAAAAAAATAAGCTCCCTTAACTCCATCAGTCAAGATTATTTTTTCTGGACCCAGATCCTTCAAAATTTTTATTAAATTTTTAATATCAGCCAAAAAATTATCTTTTAAGCTAGAGAATCTTTTTGTTTTTTTAATTAACTCCAGAGCCTCATCTTTATTCAAAATAAAAATTTCAGTATTTTCTAAAAATCTTTTAATTGGAGCAACCCCACCCGATAATTGAGAAATTCCTGGGTTCCAGGCAATATTATTTTTATTCAAAAATATTCTTTCTAAGCTATTCTGGCAATTGAGAGGCAGAGATGTTAAATAAACCCATTTGGCCAATTTAATATTTTTCTCTTGTTTTTTGGAAATAACAAAATTATCATTAGCCCCTCGATAAGCAAAAATAATCCTATCTTTTTTATTATTTATAATAAAAGAAAAGCCGGAATCACTTTTTTTATCAACTTCAATAAAATTATGATCTACTTTATTATTTTCTAAATTTTCTAATATTCTAAAACCACGCTCATCTTGACCAATTCTTGACAAACAAGCTACCTTGAAACTAAGTCCGGACAAGTTAATAGCTGAATTTGAGGCTCCACCGCCAAAATAATGACCAAATTCCTTAATATTAATTTTAGCCCCATATTCAAAGGCTAATAATTTCTCTTTTAGGATGTCAGCCTTATTATCTATCAAAACTCCTTCCGAGGTAAAGAAAACGATATCCTCTGTCACCCCCCCAATTGTTATAAAATCATATTTCATAGTAAAACAATTAATTCTTTATAATTATAACACTAAAACCCCCTTTTATCAAAAGAAAGAGATCCGTGAGATCTTTTTTGAGAATTTAAAAAATAAAAAGATAAAACAATACCAACGCTCAACCAAATCAACTCCAACAACAAATTAAACCAAAAGAATTTATTAAACCAAAAGAGGCCAGAAAAATTATTTTCGAATAAAAACAACAAAAAATATAACAACAAATTATAAAAGATAGAAAAAACCGCTGTTATCGACAAAAAAGAGTAGATTGATCTATTGGTAAAAAAATTATTCCAAATAAAATTAGCTAATATCAGAGTTAATAGAAGGGATATAGAATAAATTCCAAAAGGATAAAAAGAGAAAATGTCTAAAACAAATCCGGTAATTAAAGCAAATAATAAAGATTTACTAAAATTGTTGAAGATAAAGAGCCAAACCACAAAAAATAAAATGATATTTATTCTGCTCCAAAATCCAGGTAAGGAATTTAAAAAAGCTAATTGAATTAAAATTATAACCAAGGATAAAAGAAATAATTTAAAAAACTTCCAATACTTATTCATGATGTCAAAATTATTATTTAGGAATTATAATAGAAACTATGTTCAAATTATTAATACTAAACAAGGCCTCAGCATTAACATTCTGCCAAATATCATTAACTTCCTGCTCGATATTATTTATTCTAGCAACAGCCAAACCACGAGGAATATCTTTTTCTAGTCCAGAGGTAATAACCATATCTCCAACACTAACTACTTCATTCTGAGAAACAAAATTTAACTTTACCGATAAACCCAAATCACCCTCAGCTAAACCAATGCTAGCACTAGAATTATTTATTGACACGGCCATTTTACAAAAATTATTATTTATTAAACAGACTCGAGAATTGGTCTCGTTAACTTCAATTATTTTTCCAACAATGACGCCAGATTCATTAATAACAGCCAAACCAACTCTTAGGCCGTCCCTAGACCCTCTATTGATAACCATATTCTGATTGTAGCTAGTAACATTTAATAGATTCTCTTGCCAAAGAACCTTAGCCAAAACATATTCATACGAATTTTCTTCAAAAAATTTTAAATATTCTCTCAACTTTTCATTTTCCTCCTCCAGAGAATAAAGTCTGGCTAGCTCGGCCTGGCTTGATTCAATATCTTTTTCTAAATTAGAAATATTTTCTATTAGCTCTGCTTTAGACTTGGTATCAAGTGAAGAAAATGAGGAAAAATTCTTAATAAAAAAACTTCCCGGATATACTATCTTAAATAATAACCTTTGACCAAAAGAAGAAAAACCAATTATATTTAAAAAAATAAGCAGTACCACCACTGCCAAAAAAAATTTATATTTCTTTTTATCTTTAAAAAAATTCATAGTTTTGCTAAACACTCAAAATTGAAGTTATCTTTTTTAATAAATCTTCATTAGAAAATAAGCTACCAGAACCACGAACCATAGCAGAAAGAGGATCATCTACAACTACCACAGGAATTTTAGTGGCCTTAGAAATTAGCTTATCTAGTCCATAAAGCAAAGCACCTCCGCCACTCAAATAAAGACCATGCTCATAAATATCAGCCACCAACTCAGGAGGAGTTTCTTCTAATGTCAATTTGATATTTTCAACTATCTTGATAATTGTTTTTTTAATAGCATCTCTAACCTGAGCATCAGTAATAGTAATGGCGGTTGGTAGTCCATTAATCAAATCCTTGCCTCTAATTTCCATAGATCTATCTTCATCAAAAGGAATAACTGAGGCTAAATTTATCTTTATTTTTTCAGCTAATTGTTCCCCAATTAAAACATTGAAACTATCTCTAATATAATCAGTAATATTACTATCCAATTCATTTCCAGCTAAGCGCAAAGACTTCCAAGATACCACCCCTGACAATGAAATCACGGCTATATCAGTAGTTCCCCCGCCGATATCAACTATCATATTAGCCCGAGGACTGTCCACTGGAAGACCAGCTCCTAGAGCAGCGGCCATAACCTCTTCTATTAAATAAACTTTTCTGGCTCCAGCTGACTTAGCGGCATCCTCCACGGCCTTCTTTTCCACCTCAGTAATATCCAAGGGGATTCCAATAATAACTCGGGGACGTGGTAAAAAAGAAAAGCCTTCCCCATGAACTTTATTAATAAAATGTTTTAGCATTTTTTCAGTAATTTCAAAATCAGAAATAACTCCATCAACCAAGGGTTTAACAGCTTGAATATGAGCCGGTGTTTTACCTACCATTTTTTTAGCCTCATGACCAATTTCTAGAATTTCAGTAGTCTTAGTATTAATAGCCACAACGCTAGGCTCATTAATAATGATTCCTTTTTTATCAACATAAACTAAGGTATTTTTGGTTCCCAAATCAATGGCGATATCATAGCCTAGACTAGTAAATTTTTTTAAAAAATTAAACATATTATAATTTATTTTTTAAATGAGTTAGTAAATCTCCTATCCCCACTATTTCAATTTCGTCTTTTTTTCTTAACTTAATTTCTATTTTATTTTCAGACAAAGTCTTGGGGCTTAGAACCAACCTAACAGGACAACCAATCAAATCAGCATCAGCAAATTTTTCTCCAGCTGAAATCTCATCGCGGTCATCATATAAAACTTCAAAGCCAGAAGAGATTAAATTTTGATAAATTTTTTCAGCTTCTTCGTTCTGTTTTAAGGATATTAGATGAACAGAAAAAGGCGCTATATTTTCTGGCCAAACGATTCCCCTCTCATCATGATATACTTCTACAATGGTTCCCAATATTCTGCTAGGACCCATACCATAACAACCCATAATAATATCGCCAACCTCTCCTAATTGATCCTTATATTGAAAACCAAAAGGCTTAGAAAATTTAGTTCCTAATTTAAAAATATTTCCTACTTCAATAGCCTTTTCTTCCTTAAAATCATGTCCACCACATTCAGGGCAATCCTTCTGTTCTTCTATAATTTCTTTATTAATAGCGCTATGACATTTTTGACAGACATAAATAAGATCCTCTCCGGCTGGACAAATAGTTTGAAATTCATGGGAATATTTAGAAAAAGCTCCCCCCGAAGAATAGGTTAAATAAGTAATTTCTCCCAAGCCCAGTCTTTTATAAATATTAAAATAAGCTTGTTTAACTTTTTTATAATAAATATCTAAATCTTCTTGAGAAACATGAAAAGAATACAAATCCTTCATAGAGAATTCTCGGCCTCGAAGCAGTCCAGCCTTAGCTCTTTTTTCATTACGAAATTTAGTTTGAATTTGATAAATAGCAAAAGGCAAATCTCGATAAGACAAAGTAAATTTTTGAGCTAGTGGAGTAACAATTTCCTCATGGGTAGCCCCCATAGCATATTCTTTATCATCTGAACCAGCCAGTTTAAATAAGGCATCAAAATTTTCCCAGCGATCAGTTGTTTGCCAAACCTCTTTGGGCGTAAGAGCCGGCATCAAAACTTCTTGTCCACCAACAGCATTAATCTCTTCTCTAATAATATTATTTATTTTATTTAAAACTCTTAATCCCAGGGGTAAAAAAGTATAGATCCCAGCACCAACCTTATCAACAAAGCCAGCCCTCATTAAAGTCTGAGCATTATATGAGGTTTCGTCTTTAGGTATCTCTTTAATTGTTTTAGTAAATAGAAATGATTGTTTCATATACATTTTTCAACAAAAAAATTTGTTTTTATTATCCAAAAACAAGAAAACTTAGTATCTTTAGTATAACTAAAAAAAATGCCTTTGTAAATACTAGACATTTTTAGAAATAATAAAAAAACATGATTATTTGGCCATCTTTTTCAAAGCTTCTTTTATGCGCTGCCCGCTGTCTTTAATATCATCATCTACTTGCTTTAAAGCCTCTCGAGCCTCTAGCATTGAATATCCTAGGGCCATTAGAGCATCAATTTCTTCCCCGGCAAAGCTAGAAACTGACAAATCATAATCCCCGCCCATTTTGAATAATTTATCTTTTAATTCCAAAACCACCCTCTCGGCCGTCTTTTTGCCGATACCAGAAACCTTAGTCAAAAGATGAGAATCCCCCCGAACAATAGACTCCTTGATATCAGCCAAATTAGCAATAGCTAAAACCGATAAAGCTGACTTAGGCCCAACTCCAGAGATAGAAATAAGTAATTTAAAAAATTCTAATTCCTCCAAACTTTTAAAACCATATAGATCCAAAGCATCCTCTTTAACATATTGATGAGTAAAAACCTCTAACAATTGACCTGTTTTTAATTCATTTAAGAAATTTTCACTAACAAAAATAGTATAGCCAATATTATTTACTTCTAAAACAATATTATTTTTTAACTTATAAAGAATTTTTCCTTTTAAATATGAAATCATAATTTTATAGTTTTCTTCTTAAAACTGCCAACTCGGAAATTTTAATTTTATTATTAATCTTTAATATTATTTCTTGACCACCACCGCCACCATGGGCCTCCAAAATGCTTTTTTCAGTTTTAGCATCAACCATCTCCTTTATATCTAGTTTTATTATATCATATTTTGGCAAAATTATCTCAACTTTATTCCCAACTTTAATAGTATTATGAACCTTAATTTTAATAATATTAACAATTTTACCTCTCTCCTCCTTAATTTTATTTTCAATCACTTGGCCGCAAAACTCCCAGTCTGATAAAAAGTGAGAGTTAGCAGTATTTTGTTCCCCCTTTTTATTTAATAAAAAACCAGTGGTATAACCTCGATGAGTTATTTTACTTATTAATTCTTTATATAAAAAATTTATTTTATTTGGTTCCAATAAAGCCTTCTTATATATACCTACAACATTAGCTAAATAATAGACACTTTTAGCTCGTCCCTCAATTTTAAAACTGGTTATTCCGGCCTTTATTAGCTCTGGAATACTTTTTATTAAACACAAATCTTTAGAATTTAACAGATAAGAACCATGCTCTTCTTGCACCAACTCTAGCTCCTCTTCGTGCCCCTTAGCTTTAATAAAAACGTCATACTCCCAGCGACAAGGCTGAACACAATCTCCCAAATTAGCACTACGATCGACAAAATCCTTCGACAAAAAACAACGACCCGAATAAGCCATACACATTGCTCCATGAACGAAATATTCCAATTCTATTTTAGGACATTTTTGATGAATTTTTTTTATTTCTTCTAAGGTAGTTTCTCTTCCCAAAATTATTCTTTTAACACCTTGCTTTTGCCAAAATTTAACAGCCTCATAATTTGTGCAGTTAGCCTGGGTAGACAGATGAATGTCAATTTTAGGACAATGTTTTTTAACTAAAGATAATATTCCCGGATCAGAAATTATTAATCCATCAGGCGATAACTTATTTAATAACTTTAAATATTTTGGCAATTTATCAATATGACGATTATGAGCAAAAATATTAACCGTAACATAAATTTTCTTTTTTTGATTATGGACATATTCAATAGCCCGAGACAAAGACTTCAAATTAAAATCATTAATTCTAACTCGCAAAGAGAAGTCAGGAATACCCAAATAAACAGCATCGGCTCCGTGGGCTAAAGCTGTCTTCATCTTCAAAAAATTTCCGGCCGGAGCCAATAATTCAATTTTTTTCATTATTAATAAATTATTTTTTATAAATAATTTCTAAATTATCAAAATAATTACGATGACTAAAATATTGGTCAGTTCGTTTAATTATTTTATTCATATTATGGACGGTTTCAACTGGATAATTTCCCATAGCAGTTTCATCTGACAACATTAAAGCATCGGCTCCATCAAAGATAGCATTGGCCACATCACTAACCTCGGCCCTAGTAGGACGATAATGATCAATCATAGAGGCCATCATTTGGGTAGCTACTATAGCTGGTTTATCGTGCCAATGAGCATGTCTAATTAAATTTTTTTGAACTATCGGAAGATCTTCCATTGGAATTTCAATTCCTAAATCACCACGAGCAATCATAATACAATCAGAATTTCTAATAATACCATCGATATTATCTAGGGCGACTCCTCTCTCAATTTTTGAAATAATTTTAATATCCTCGTTTCCAATTGCCTGCTTAACCTTAATAACATCTTCGGGTGTTTGAACAAAAGAAGCTGCCACAAAATCCGGCTTCACCTTCTTAGCAAATTCTATATCCAATAAATCTTTAGCGGTTAAGATATCTCTATTTAAAATAGTTTTAGGAACGTTAACCCCCTTACGAGACATTAACAATCCCCCTCGCTCGGCTCTGGCAATAAATTTATTTTCTAATAAATTTATCTCCATTACCTTAAGCTCGATCATTCCACTATCCAAATAGATTGGGTCACCAATTTTTAGATCATTAATTAATCCCAAATCATCAATTGGAATTTCAAGATTGTCAACGTTTCCCTTGTCATACATAATAGTATAAATTTCACCTTCGACAATCTCAATTTCATGTTTTAATTTTCCAACTCTAATTCTTGGTCCCTGTAAATCAAATAAAATTCTAATTTTAATATTTAACTCCTCATTTATCTTATTAATATTTTCTTTAATTTTGTAATACTGATCATAATTAGCATGAGAAAAATTCATTCTAATTAGATCCATTCCACTTAAAGCCATCGATTTTAAGGAATTATAATCCTCAGATTTTGGTCCAATCGTTGCAATTATTTTAGCATTCATTTTTTTATTACCTATTTAGTTTCAGCTTGGTGCAATAAACCAGAAAGGTTTTATTAATTATTATTTAAAATTAAGAAAGGCTCATTACTCTCAAAGCCTTAATCCTATCTTCAATCGGCGGATGAGTCATAAAGGCTTTTGCCCATAAACTTTTTCTATTTTTCTTTTTTATTGGTTCTGATATATATAGATGAGCTGTGGCTCGATTGGCCTTTTCTAGGTCATTGGGATCAGCAGATATTTTTTCTAAGGCCCTGGCTAAACCCTCTGGATATCTAGTAATTAAAGCTCCATCGGCATCAGCCAAAAATTCTCTTTTGCGAGAAATAGCAAATTGCATAATATAAGCAAAAATTGGAGCTAAAATAGAAAAAACAATAGCCAATATTATTATAATTAATTGCAATTGCCCCTTATTTTCGTTACTACGAGACCTACCTCCAGAATAAAAGGCCCATCTCCTAAACCAATCGGCCAAAAGAACTATCATACCAACCATGACAGTGGTTAGGGTCGCAATTAAAATATCATAATTTTTTATATGAGACAATTCATGCGCAATTACTCCCTCCAACTCACTCTTTTCTAGTTTATTTAAAAGACCGGATGTTACAGCCACAACAGCATTTTTTGGATTCCTTCCAGTGGCAAAAGCATTGGGAGAGGCATCGTTGATAATATAAATTTTAGGAGTTGGAAGGCCCACGGAAATACATAAATTTTCCACTAACCGATACAATTCTTTATTATTTTCAAATTTAAGCTCATGAGCTCCACTCATAGACAAAACAATTTTGTCGCTAAACCAATAAGAAATAAAAGAAGAAATAATACTTATAAAAACCACCACGTATAAAATCATAGAATCTTCCATGGCTACGCTAAAAATATACCCAACTAACATGGCAAAAACTAAAAAACCAGCAAATAAAAACCAAGTCTTTCTTTTGTTGGAATCGCTATGATTATATAGTGTCATATTTTAGATAATAAATTACCCTGATAAAAATCAAGGTAATTTTATTTTAAATATTTAAATTATTTAAAAAATTTATTATAAACAATTATTATAATTATTCCGGCCACTGCCACAATAGCTAGCGCAGAGCCAATTGGAAAAGAATTTCCATTGGAAAGATAATCCATAAAATAATAAATTAAAATTTAACCTCTATGTTTTCTCTTTGAGAAGCATCCTCTATCTCAAAAAAATTACGAGAAGAGAAGCCTAATTGCTTGGCAATAATATTAGTAGGAAAAACCTGTAATTTGGTATTAAAGTCTCTAACATTACCGTTATAGAAACGACGAGAAGCCTGAATTTTATTTTCAGTATCAGCTAATTCTCTTTGTAATTCCAAGAAGTTCTGATTAGCTTTTAAATCTGGATAATTTTCACTTAAAGCAAAAATTGATTTAAGAGTAGAGGACAAAGCATTCTCAGCTTTTAATTTTCCCTCAATATCAGAGCTGTTTTGCATCGACATAGCTGAATTTCTGGCCTGAACAACCTTTTCTAAGGTTTCTTTTTCGTGAGAAGCGTATCCCTTAACTGTTTCTATTAAATTTGGAATTAAATCATAGCGCCTCTTTAATTGAACATCGATATCACTCCAAGCCTCATCAACTCTATTTTTTAAACGAATCAATCCATTATACATGGAGATAATAGCAATAATCAAAACAAATAAAATCGCTAGGATTATCCAAAGGACTGTAGACATAAATATTTTATATTAATTATAAGCAAAAACATTATAACAAAAAATGGGCAAAAAAACAAGAATATTTTTTATTATTTTATAAATTTTTTAATATTCTAACCAATTTAATAACCTTATTTTCAACTTTTTCAATAATACATTCGTATTCTTTTATTTTTATTTTCATTCCCTCTTTAGGAATCTTCTTGATTTGAGTTAAAATGATATCAGCCATAGTGTCCAAACCGTCTTCGGAAATATTAATATTTAAAAACCTATTAATATCACGAGCCTCCGTAAAGCCTGACACTATAATCTCGTTTTTACCAACTCTTTTAATTAGGGTGTTATCAATATCATGTTCATCAATTATTTCTCCCACCAGCTCTTCAATAATATCCTCCAAGGTAACAATTCCATCGGTTCCACCATATTCATCTAAAACAACAGCAATATGTATTTTTCTTTTTTGAAACTCTTTTAGAACATTATTAATTATCATTTGTTTAGGAACAAAAACTATTGGTCGAATTAGAGCTGAAATATTTTCTTTTTCTTTTCCCTGCCTAAAAGCTAATAGAATATCTTGAGCGTGAACAAAACCTTTAACTTTATCGGGATTCTCTTCGACTACCAAACATCTAGTAATTCCATGCTCCTCTATTTTTTCAGCACACTCTTCAATAAGAGCATCTTCTAAAATATAAACTAATTCAACCCTCGGGGTCATAATATCTTCGGCAGTAATGTCATTTAAGCTGAAAAGTTTTTCAATCATTGCTCCTTCACTCTTTTCTATTGTTCCTTGTTCTACCCCCGTCATGGCCATGGCCTTAAGCTCATCTTCACTGACCTTTTCTCCTTTGTATTGCCCAACAAATAGACTAGTTATTTTATTCATTAAAAAAATAATTGGAAAAAAAAACTTTTTTAAAAATAGAAGGAAGGGAGAAAAAAGCCTAGATAAGGAATCAGCATAAGAAGAGGCAAAAGCTTTGGGAACAATTTCTCCAAGAATTAAAATTATAATAGTCATAACACCCGTGGTAATACCAATTACAGCCGAATTGAAATAATAAGAAAAAACCACGGTAGCCAAAGAGGCTGCGCCGATATTAACTATGTTATTACCAATTAAAATTGTTATCAGTAGAGACCGGGGATCTGACTTTAATTTTTTAACTAATTTAGCATTCTTTTTTTTGTTATTTATCATAGTGGATACTCTAGCCTCACTAAGAGACAAAAATGCTACCTCGGCTGAAGAAAAAAAGGCTGACAAAAATACTAAAGCTATCAACAAAACTATATAATATTCCATAAAAATTTTTTTATAAATCAATTTTTAAATTTTTTATTTTTTTAAATTCTTTACTCTTTAATCCTTTTGGTAAATACTCTTGACCGGAATCATCTTCTACTGGAGTATACTTATAGTTTTTAGCATAACCCAGATTTTTCATCAACTCTGTCGGAGCATTTCTTAAATGAAGTGGAACTGGTAAGGAGCCACTCAATTTAACTTCATCTAAGGTGGCATTATAAGCCTGATAAACTGCTACACTTTTTTTTGATTTTGCTAAATAAAGAACACATTGAGCTAAGGCTAGACTACATTCCGGCAAGCCAATTTTAGCGCAAGCCTCGTAAGCCGAATTAGCTATCATTAAAGCGCTATTATTAACTAAGCCAATATCTTCACTGGCAAAACGAATCAGTCTCCTAGCTATAAATAAGGGATCTTCTCCGGACTCTATCATTCTGACCAACCAATAAAGCGAAGCCTGAGCATCATTACCTCTGATGGACTTATGAAGAGCTGAGATAATATTATAATTCTCTTCACCGTTTTTATCATAATTTAATTGGGGCTTATTAGCAAGCTCTTTTATTAAATCAATAGAAACGACCTGGTCGGAAAAATAAATTAATTCTAAAATATTTAAAGATCTCCGGGCATCACCACCACTTAAACTAACTATAAATTTTATTAAATCTTTTTTAATCTTTATTTTTAATTCTTTAGCCCCTCTCTCAACTATTTTGATTAAACTTTTTTCGTCCAAACTTTCTAATACAATAACCTTTAGTCTTGATAACAATGATGAATTAATTGAAAAACTCGGATTCTCCGTAGTTGCTCCAATAAGTATCAATAACCCTTTTTCAACATAAGGTAATAAGGCATCTTGTTGGGCCTTATTCCAACGATGAATCTCGTCAATAAATAAAACCGTTTTATTGCCCAATCTTTGACTAATTTCTGCCTGCTTCACTATCTCCCTTAAATCTTTAATTCCGCTATCAGTGGCCGACAAGGTCTTAAACTCAGCTTTAGTTTCCTTAGAAATTATATAAGCCAAAGTTGTTTTTCCCGACCCTGGTGGTCCCCAAAAAACCAAAGAAGTAACTTGGTCTTTTTCAATAACACCCCTAAGCCAAGAATTTTCTCCAATTATTTTTTCTTGACCAAAAAAATGATCCAAATTGCTTGGTCGAAGTAAACTAGCTATCGGCTCTCTAGAATTAAGATTTGGCATAATTATTCTACTTATTCTTATAATAAAAGAATTTAATAATTTCAGAAAAAATTAAATAAATAATTGAAACTATCAGAATTATTAGCAAATGATATGGGTTTGGACTTATGAAGCCAAAAACTCTATGCCCCAAAGCAGTAAATGGAATAATAATAGTAATAATAGCGGCGATTAAAGTCAAGGCACCCACTAAAAAAGATGGACGTCGAGCTTTAAACATAAACTTTCTAGTTCTAATGGAAAACAAAAAGGCCAACTCAGTTAAAATGCTAGCAATAAACCAATTTGTTTGCAAAACCTCTGGGGAAATTTTATAGAACATTGCAAAAAACATGAAGTCAAAAACTGAACTTAATATTCCTAAGATCATGGCAATAATAATAATATCTTTAACTTGATATTTTTTGGGGGACAATAATTCTTCTTTATCGACATTATCTGTAGCGATAGCAATCATTGGGAAATCTGACAATAAGTTTAATAATAAAATTTGTAAGGGCAACATCGGTAAGAAATCAATTAACAACGAGGCAATGGCTACAGCATAAAAATTACCAAAATTGGAAGCTAAAGTGGCCTTAATATATTTACTACTATTGGCAAATATTTTTCTGCCCTCCTTTATTCCCTCAATAATAACATTCAAATCGCTCTCTAGCAGAACAATGTCGGCTGCTTCCCTGGCAATATCAGAAGCATTTTTAACGACCAGGGAGACACCGGCAACTCTCAGAGCAGGGGCGTCATTAATTCCGTCACCAATATATCCGACATTATACTTTTCTTGTAGGGTTTTTATAATATCAAATTTTTGCTCTGGTAAAACCCTGGCAAAAACTTGATACTCTTCTAAAACCTTTTTCTTCTCATCCTCAGATAGTCCAATAAAGTCTTTAGCTAAAAAAACTTTTTTAGGGTCATCTATTAAACCAATTTGATAGGCCACTGAACCAGCTACCTCAACACTATCCCCAGTAATAATTTTTAAACCGACATTTAATTCTCGAGCATCAATTACGGCCCTTTTAACTGATTCCTTTATTGGATCAGCCAAGGATAATAAACCCAAAAACTCTAAATCCTTTTCAGCCTCTACTAATTTATTTTTTAAATCATCTAAATTCACTTCTTTCAAATCTTTTTTAGCAATAGCCAAGACCCGTCTACCTAAAAAACCTTGCTCTGAAATCCATTTTCTAATATCTGACTTTTGACTTTCATCTAAATTACCACTCAGTTCAAAAATAGCTTCAGCCGCCCCCCTCACTATCAATTCTAAATTATCATTTTTTACTAAGACATTATTTCTTTGTCTCTCCGGATCAAAGGGGGTGTCAATTATAAATTCGAACTTAGCAAATTCTTTTTTATCCGTTTCGTCCATTTTATCAAAAATAGCAATATCAAAAGGTTCTTTCTTTTCTTCTAAACGAGAAGTAGCCAAACCAGCATACAATAATATTTTTTTAACGGGATTAATAGAGCTATAAAAATCAATAACCGTTAATTTATTTTCTGTGAGAGTCCCAGTCTTATCGGAACATAGAATATCAATATTACCTAAATCTTCTACCGAAGATAATCTTTTAACAACCACATTATGTTTGGCTAAATTCATTGCTCCCTTAGAGAAAGAAAAGGTCATCACCAACGGTAGCGCTTCTGGTATAACTGATATTGCAAGGGCAATTGAAAAAATCGTTAATTCCAAAATATTTAAACCATCTTTAAAGAAAGCATTAAAAACAAAGACAAAAACCAAAGTAATCAAAACTAATTTTAAAATAAAAGAACTAAAACGTGATATGCCCTTTTCAAAATCGCTAGTCCTTTTAACCTTGGAAGCTAATTTTGAAATGCCCCCTAGAAAAGTGTCCCTGCCAATGGCCACAACGATAGCCCTGGCTTTACCCCGAACCACTGAAGTCCCAGAAAAACACAAATTAGAAGCTGAAAAACAATTTATATCATCACTTAAGATTCTCTCTCCTTGTTTGACAATATTTAGAGACTCCCCAGTTAAAATAGATTCATCAACATATAAATCATGAGCTTCAATTATTCTTAAATCAGCTCCAATTTTGTCTCCAGTCTCTAGTTCCAAGATATCCCCGACCACCAATTCCTGACTGTCAATCATTTGTTTTTTGCCATCACGAATTACACGAGACTGAATTTTAATAAAACTCTTTAATAACCTAACCGTATTTTCTGATCTAAATTCCTGAAAAAATCCTAAAATAGTATTAATAATGATAAACAATAAAATCATACTTCCCTCAACAAATTGACCGAGCGCAAAAGATAAAACCGAGGCAATCAACAATAGATAAATAAAAGCTGATTTAAATTGTTTAAAAAATATATTCCACCATTTAAAGTCTTTTTCTGGCAAGCTATTAGAGCCATTCTTCTCTAAACGAATTTTGGCCTCTTTCGAACTAAGTCCTTTGTCAGAATCACTCTCAAGATCCAAGACTACTTGATGAGAGTCTTTTTTAGCCAATCCTAAAATTTTCATAAATTTTTTATAAATAATATAATATCATTATACTAAAAAATACTCTGAATTTCAAAGGATTTAAATTTAAAAGGTAAAAAAGAATATATATTAATTTAAACCTTAAAACTAGGTAAAATAATTTTAAATTTAGTGCCCTGCCCGACAAAACTACTGACCGAGATATTTCCGGAAAAATCTGTTTCGATAATTCTTTTAATAATAGTTAAACCAACGCCACAATGATTAGAATTGTTTTCGTTCTTGGAAGAAAAAAATGGCTCAAAAATATTTTTTAACATATTCTTTGATATCCCCTTGCCAGAATCTTCAACGACCAACTCGATTCGATGGCAATTACATTTTTTGTAATTAATTTCTCGAGCCAAAACTAAAATCTTTCTATTCTTTTGGCCAACATCAAAAGACTCTATGGCATTATTTATCAAATTAAAAACAACCTGGCCAAATTTAATCGGATCGCCAAAAATATTAATATCTTTTTTTATTATTATTTCTGTTTCAATATTATTCTTAATAAAATTATATTCTAAGATTAACAAATTCTTTTTTACTTCATTTAACAAATTAAATTTAACTTTATATTTGTCAGACTGGCACTGGCTTTTAAAAGACTTGATTAAGAGATTAGCCCGATAATTTATTTTAAATATCTTAATAATAAATTTATTTAATTCTTTATTGTTTTTAAATTTTTCCATCATTCGGTGCAAAGCTAGATTGGACGATGTTAAAATATTAGACAAGTCATGATAAACACCCAAAGAAATTTGTCCAGCCTCAGTTAAACTGCGAGTTTTAGATATTTTTAAAAAACATTCTTCCACCTTTTTATCGCATCTACTTAGTATTTTTTTGTTATTTTTTTTATTTTCTACCAATTTAGCTAACAAAATAAAAATTAATGAATTAATGGACAAAAATGATATAAGACATATTAAAAAAATTAATGAGAAATTTAGACCACAATCTTCGACATAAAAGATACAAGCCAAAAAAGCCAAAAAAGTTAAGAGATTTATTAATATTATTCCCCAAAAAACTCGGCAATATTTAGTTAAGGTCATTTTTTATAAAAATTAATTTTCAAAATTATAAATAAAAAATATCAAATTTAAAATGAAATAAAAATTAATTTATGATAAATTTAAATTAAATAAACAGCTTTGTAGCTGTTTATTTAGGTTTATATTCAATTATTTTTCCTATGCAATTATCCTGGCTATTTAAGGAAATCAACGGACAATCATTCTTAAAGTCAGACCGCCCGACTACAATATCAAAATAAAATTCGGTCTTTAATTTAACAAATTTATCAGAAATATTTTCGATCAAAACCATAAAATTATCAGACTTACACAAAATTTCTTGTTGATATTCTTTTTCCATTTTTTGAGATAATAAGCGTAATTTTGCCGAACGATTTTTTATTTCCCCAAGATCAACCTTGTCCGGAAAATGGAAGACCGGAGCCTTCTCATGAGCTGAAAAAGAAAAAACATGAATCTTAGAGAAATAAATCTCTCGACAAAAATCAAAAGTTTCTCGAAAGTCCTTTTTTGTTTCCCCTGGAAAGCCAACGATAACATCGGTTGTTATAGAAATATCAGGAATCTTTTTTCTGATTCTTTTTATTTTATTAAGGAAATATTTTTTATCATAGGGCCTATTCATCAGTCTTAGAATTTTATCGTTGCCAGATTGTAAAGGAATATGCAGATGACGACACATTTTTTTATTTTTGGAAATTAAATCGATAATTTCATCGCTAACCTCAGTAACCTCAATAGAGCTAAGCCTAATTCTTCCCAATCCTTTTATTCTCAAGATTTTTAAAATTAACTTGTATAAATTAATTTCTTTGGTTGAAAAGTCCTGACCATATAGACCCAAATGAATTCCCGACAAAACAATCTCCGAAAATCCATTAGCAATAGCCCGTTCTATTTCTTCAATAATTTCTTTAATTGGGCAACTAATTAATGGCCCTCTAGAAAAAGGAATGATACAATAAGAACAAAATTGTTGACAACCATCCTGAACTTTTATGAAATAACGACTACGATCTTCGATGGGATTAAAATAACTGGTTATCACATCTTCTTTAATATTCTCAGAAAAAAAATTTGGCCAAGCATTTTCTATGTCATTTATAATATCCTTGTATTCCTTAGAGTTAGATATCAAATCCACATCTAAATTATTGATATTATATATTCTGGGCCAGCAACCAATTAAGATAATCTTGGACTTGGGGTTTTTTCTTTTTAATGAATTAATTATTTTTTTAGCTTTTAAAATAGCACTTTTTGTTACCGAGCAAGAATTAACTATAATTAAATCTGGATTTTTATCGGACAAAAAAAGACCAAGATTAATCAATAAGCTGGTCAAGGTGGCCGAATCATACTGATTAACCTTACATCCCAAAGTATAAATTTTGAATTTTATTTTTTTATTTCTTGTCATATTAAAACTAAAATCAAAATGATATTTTTATTATAACAATATTGACCATATTTTCCAAACAAAAAAAACGTCAAAAACGTTTTCTTATGAGCCGCCTGTCGGGTTCGAACCGACGACCTACTGTTTACAAGACAGTCGCTCTGGCCAACTGAGCTAAGGCGGCCAAAAATGTATAAGTGCGCCCAGCAGGATTTGAACCTGCGACCTTCTGCTTAAAAGGCAGCTGCTCTACCAACTGAGCTATGAGCGCAAAAAACAAAACATAATCATAAAAACAAATGTATTTATGATTGTTTTTATTATAAACAAAAAAAATATATTTGGCAAGACCAAAAAAATAAGGGGAAAAACTATGAACAAAAAGTGAATTAATAATAAAAAACTAACTTGAAAAATAAACTTAACTAAGATATTATATAAACATGACTAAAAAAGAACAAAATTCAATCGGTAAATTACCACCTCAAAACATTGAGGCCGAACAATCTTTAATCGGTTGTTTATTATTAGATAAGGAGTCTATTTACAAAGTTAGCGATGTTATTAATGCCGAAGACTTTTATCATAATAGCCATAAAGAGATATTCCAGGCCATGGTCGATTTATTTGCCAACCAGGAACCAATTGATATTATAACCTTGTCCAACAAATTGGAAGAAAAAAAATTAATAAAAGAAATTGGAGGACGAAGTTATCTAGCACAATTATCAAATACCGTAGCAACCTCGGCTAATACCGTTTACTATGCTAATTTAATACAAAAAAAGGCTACTCTAAGAAGATTGCAGGTTTCAGCTAGTGAAATAATGGATTTAAGCTTTGACGAAGAAAGAGAAATAGATGAAGTATTGGATCAGGCAGAAAAGAAAATCTTTAGCGTTTCTAGAAAATACTTAAAAAATTCATTTTTAGGAATAGATAGCCTATTGTCTGAGGCCTTTGAAAGAATTGATGAACTTCACAAAAGAAGTGGAAATTTACGAGGGCTTTCTACTGGTTTTTATGATTTAGACAACTTGTTGGCTGGTCTACAAAAATCAGATTTGATAATATTAGCGGCTCGTCCCAGTGTAGGAAAAACTTCTCTAGCCCTAGATTTGGCCCGACAAGCAGCTATTAAAAACAAAGCGGGAGTTGGGGTTTTTTCTTTAGAAATGAGTAAAGAACAATTGGTGGATAGAATGCTTTGTGCTCAAGCTAATGTTAATTTATGGAAGATGAGGACTGGAAACCTGTCGGATAAAGACGAAGATAATGATTTCTCAAAGATAGCCGAGGCCATGGGCTTATTATCAGAAGCACCTATCTATATAGACGATTCTCCCAATGTTTCCGTTATGGAAATTAGGGCTAAATGTCGTCGTCTTCAATCAGAAAAAGGATTAGGACTAATTGTAATTGACTATCTTCAATTAATGGAAGGCCGAGGAAAATACAGCGATAATAGAGTTCAGGAGATATCAGAAATTAGTCGTGGATTAAAGGGAATCGCCAGGGAATTAAATATTCCAGTTTTAGCCCTAGCCCAATTATCCCGTGCCGCCGAACAACAAACTGGAGCTTCCATTCCAAGGCTATCCCATCTAAGAGACTCTGGTTCTATCGAGCAAGACGCTGATGTAGTTATGTTTATATATAGAAAAGCAGCAGATCGAGCTTTCAACGTTCAAGATTTATCAATGGAAGAGCGGTATAAGGCCGAAATTCACATAGCCAAACATCGTAATGGTCCAACCGGAAAAGTAGATTTATTCTTTTCCGAGGAAACTGCTAGCTTTAAAAATATTAGTAAAAACCAAGATTAAAATAATAATTAAAATAAAACTATGTTTAACAAATTAAAACAATTAAAAGATTTAAGAAGTCAAGCGAAAACAATGCAAGGAGCTTTATCAGAAGAAAAAGTAGAGCTGGAAAAAAATGGCATTAAAATGACCATGAATGGCAATATGGAGGTCCTAAGTCTAACCATTAACACCGACTCCAGTAAAGAAGAAATTGCTAAAAACTGTAAGGATATATTTAATGATGGAATTAAAAAAACCCAAAGATTAATGGCCAAAAAAATGCAAGAAATGGGTGGCTTTCCTGGATTAAACTAAAAAAATCGTGGAATATCCAAAATCAATCGAAAACTTAATAAAACAATTCTCTTCCCTGCCGACGGTTGGGCGTAAGACGGCCGAGCGCTATGTTTTTCATTTATTAAAACAAAAACCTAACCAAATAAAACTTTTTTCTAAATATTTAATTGAAATTATTGATGGTTTTGCTTTTTGTCAGAACTGCCTATCTCCTTCCGAAAAAAACCCCTGTGAAATATGCTCCGATATTAAAAGGAGAGATGATTTAATTTGTTTAGTAGCTAATTTTCAAGATCTTTTAGCCATAGAAAATACTAAATTATATAATGGAAAATATTTTATATTAGGAGGGCTAATAAATTCGGTTGAAGAAACTGGTCCAGAAAACTTAAATATTAAACAATTAGTAAAAGAAATTAACTCTAAATTAAAAAGAAATCAAAAAATTGAAGTAATTCTAGCTCTTAGTCCAACCATGGAAGGAGAATCTACTTCTTTATATTTACAAAATTTATTAAAAAATTCTAAGATAAAAATAACTAAATTAGCCAGAGGGTTATCAACTGGAATAAGCTTGGAATATGCCGACGAAAACACTCTAGCCAACGCTTTAAAATTTAGAGGAATTATTCAAAATTAAGAACAATAAAAAAGAAGCTCGACTGGAGCTTCTTTTTTATTTATAATTAAGAAATTTTGTTTATCTTAACTTGACTAAATTCCTGACGATGACCAATACTTCTCTTATATCTAGTTTTATTTTTGTATTTTACTACCAAAATTTTTTTCCCTTGACCATTTGTCATTAATTCTGCTTCAACTTTTTCTCCCAAAGAAGGAGCGCCCAAATCCAATGAACTTCCATCAGTTTCGGCTGTCATCAAAGTCTCAAATTTAATTTTTTCCCCTGGCTCAACTGAAAGCTTTTCTACCTTTAAAACATCGCCCTCTTTAACCTTGTATTGCTTTCCGCCAGTTTTAATTACTGCAATTTTTGCCATATTTTTTTTATTATTTTATATTTTAATAATCATATAATACCAAATAATCCATAATTGTCAAGAAAATTAATCAACTCTAACAATATCAGCCCCTAACCTCCTCAAACGCTCATCAAGTTTTTCATAGCCTCTATCAATTTGATAAATATTATCAATCTCAGTATCCCCCTTGGCTATTAGGGCGGCTATAACCAAAGCGATGCCGGCTCTAATATCGGGACTAATCAATTTTTTGCCATATAATTTACTTGGGCCGGAAACAAGAACCCGATGAGGATCACACATAGTGACATTAGCTCCCATTTGAGATAACATATCGGTCCAAATTAAACGTCTGTCGTAAATAGTTTCATGAATTAGAGAATTTCCCTTAACTTGAGTCATTAAGACTAGATAAGGCGACTGTAGGTCAGTTGGAAAACCTGGATATTCATGGGTTTGAATATTATATGGCCTTAAATTATTGCTTTTTTTCATTTTTAACCAATTTTTACCAACCTCAAAATTAACTCCAATTTTTTTAAAAATAGTCAATAAAACCTCTATGTTAGCAGGATCACAATCTTTTATAGTTATCTCAGAATTTGTAGCTGCTGCCATAATAGCAAAGGATCCTGTCTCTATTCTGTCCGGCATTATTCTAATACCCCCTCCTTTAATACTTTTAACTCCTATAATAGTTATATTAGGAGTCCCAGCTCCACTAATTTTAGCACCACATTTATTTAAATAGTCAGCTAAATATTTTATTTCTGGCTCCATGGCACAATTCTTTAAAATAGTTTTACCCTCGGCTAAACAGGCCGTCATCATTAAGCTTTCAGTAACAGTAACCGAAACCTTAGAAAAGAAAAACTCACAACCTTTTAATTTCTTGGCCTTTATATAGTAAAAACGATCTTCCATTTTTATCTCGGCTCCCAGAGCTTTAAAACCATCTAAAAACAAATCAATCGGTCGACCGCCGGCCCCGATAACGCAACCTCCGGGATGAGGAAAACGCACCTCTTTAAATCTGGCCAATAAGGGACCAACAAACATTACCGAAGTCCTAAATTTGTCGGCCAACTTAGCTGGCAAATCAGTTGTTTTTGGCTTTTTAGCTTCAATTACATAATTGCTACCCTCTTTTTTAACTGAAAAACCTAATTCTGATATCAATTGTAAAGATTTTCCAATATCCTCAATCTGCGGCAAATTACTAATTTTCATCGGCTCAGATGATAAAATAGCGGCCGGAATGACTTTTAGGGCTAAATTTTTTGCACCCTTAACCCTTATTTCTCCAGACAATTTTTTTTGACCTTTAATTATAAATTTTGACATAAAAATATTTTAAATAATAAAATTATTGAACAAATAACCTAAAGAGACCCTCCTGCCCCTCTCTTATACCAGAAAAATATAGAACACTATTGCTTTTATCCAAAACTATATTAGAAACACTTTCCAAAGAAACAATTTTAATAAAGTATTTATCATATTTTAGATCTAAAATTACAATATCTTTTTCAGTAGAATATATTACATAATTTTTGGGATGCCAAGTCAGACTTTTGATCGATTCTTCAAATCTTCCCAACAAAAACTTTTCTGCCAAAACCGAATTAAAGGAATAGATCTCAAAATCAGAAAAATAAATAAAATTATTAGCGTCAATAAAATCAAAACCTTTAACATTATTAACTACCGACCAATAGGAATTAAACTTAGAAGAAGTATTAATGATATAAAAATTTTTAAAATCTTCGTTATAGATATAAACAAAGGCTGAAATTCCTGGGTTTATTATTTGATATTTTTCTGATGCTGGTAACTCTATTTCTCTGATTAGATCCTTATTTTTATAAGAATAAATTTGAAAAGAAGACTTATCTTTTTCCTTTGTTATCAGAAAATAAAAGCCATTATAAAAATCGTAATCAATAATATTATCTAAAGAAAAAATTGCCTCCTGTCTTTCTGAATATAAATTATATTTTTGCAAACCATTATCAATAAAGAATAAATTATCACCCTTTATTTTTGGTTGAATTAATTTCTCGCCCTCAGAAGGAGATAGGTTTGTATATTCATTCTTGAAATAATCAAAGATCAAGGAATCATTTAGCAAGGCTCTCTTTGAATCTAAAAAGCCCAAACTATCAACTCCCTCTCCTAAATAAATTTCTTGACCAGATTTTAAATCTACTAGCCTTTTGTCGCTCTCTAAGATAATTTTTTGCGCTCCGTAATTAAATTTAATATTTTGAAATGCTGAATTAAAAAAACTAACTGGCAAGTCCTTTTTAAACAAAACAACATCCTCCATATAAGTGGATTGTCCAGGATTTATATAAAATTTTTGTTGCCAAGGCCAATACCCATCCAAGCTCAAAGTTAGCATATACTCCCCAGGCAATAGGTTTTTTATTTTATAGGGTGTTCTTATTTTTTTATTTTTATTAACTTCATCATCAAAAAAAAGACCTTTTGACTGCCTAGTTATAAACACATTGGCTCCTTTTGGCGAAGAATCAACTGCCAATATTCCGGTCTTTTGAATCAAGGCCTGACCCTTTACAATACTATAAAAAGATATTTTATAACCCGAGGCATACAAAGAAAAAATCGTCGTCAATATCACAAAAACGATAAAAAAAACAAAAAACAAAAAATTTCTAAAACGATAAGACATATATTATTAAAAAGTAGAAGATAAATCACTAATAAATTTTTTTAAGTCGTCCCTGATTTCTCCATCCTTAATTCCAAATTTCAAAGTAGCTTTGATGAAATTCAGTTTATTTCCAGTATCAAGCCACTCCCCCTCAATTTTTTTACCATACAAAGGACGATTATTCTCTAACATCAAATCAAAGGCATCGGCCAAGCGAATCTCTCCAGACTTACCACCCTTCATGTCTTTCAGAGTTGAAAAAATTTCTGGAGTTATAATATATAATCCCACCGCCGCTAAATTGGATGGAGCTTTATCAATATCCGGCTTTTCCACAAATTTTTTAATTTCATAGTCCCCATTTCCCAAATCTAGACCATCAATAACACCAAATTTATTTACCTCATTTTTATCAACTTCAGATAATCCAATGACTGGGTCCTGATAACGATTATATAAATCAATAATTTGTTTTACCGGAGAAACTGGAGCATCATATAAAGTGTCACCAAACATAATAAGGACTGGCTCATCAAAAACTAAATGAGAGGCACAATTAATAGCATGACCATCTCCCAAGGGAATTGCTTGGCGGACATAAGAGAATTTAGCCAAAGAATCTATTTGTTTAATCTTGGCCAACAAATCTGTTTTATTTTTTTCAACTAAAGTATGCTCTAGCTCAAAAGAAAAATCAAAATGATCCTCAATAGCTCTTTTACCCCTACCGGTAACAAAAATAATTTCTTCTATTCCGGCGGCAACAGCATCCTCTACCAAATATTGGATAACTGGCTTATCAACTACCGGAAGCATTTCCTTAGGTTGAGCTTTGGTGGCCGGCAAAAATCTAGTTCCGAAACCAGCTACGGGCATAATCGCTTTTCTTATTTTTTTGACATTATTCATATTTTTAGAATTATCTTAAAATTAATTAAATTATTTTCTAATTCCCCATTTTTTAAAATATTTAAACCATGATTTAATATGTTCTTGAGCTAGCTTATCCTTAAAAATTGAAAAATACCAAGGATGTTTAGCGCTCTCTCTGGCGTGATGATGAATAACTTCCGCTCTAGGATTATAGACAACTTTTTTATCAACTTTCCAGGCTCGACGACAAACGTCAATGTCCTCAAAATACATAAAGAATCTTTCATCAAAACCCTCAAACCCCTCTTTCCTAATCATTAAACAGGAGCCCATTAACCAATCCACCTCCTTTATTATATCATGAGAAAAGTCTTTCATCAAAAACCAATCCAAATGTTTTTTAAAAAATCTACCCAAAAATGTTCTTCTAAATATCGGGGTCCAAGGACGAGGGAAATAAGAACAAGATAATTGCAGACTTGAATCAACATTTAAAAGCTTTGGTCCGACAATATAAACATCAGGATTATTTCGAATATAGTCTAGCAGAATTTTAATAGAGTCCTTTTTTAAGATTGTATCAGGATTTAGAATTAAAACGAAGTCCCCCTGAGAAATTCTTATCCCTAAATTATTTCCGCCCCCCATTCCTAAATTTTTATCACTCTCTACTAGTTTAAAATTAAGAATCTCTCTTTGCAAGTCTTTTAAATTATCTCCAGAATTATTTTCTATAACAATAACCTCGGAAGATATGTCTTTCAAATCTGAGTTAGCAATAGATTCTAAACAAGCTCTAAGCTTTTCTTTGGACTTATAATTAACAATAACAATTGAGATATCCATATAATTTATAAATTAAAACCTAAACATCTTAATAACAAACTTTATAATAATAAAATAAAATTCAAAAAAATAATTACCTATTTTTAAAGCCGAGCTCTCAATCTCTTGATAAAAAATTTTACCAGAGATTTTATCAATTAATTCAAAGTCTTTAATTTTTCTACTCATCTGAATTTTTTTTCTTTCCTTTATAATCCTATTAACATGAAAAGGATTAAAAAAGTATAACCAAACAGAGATCTTTTTAAGAAACCATCCACTCTTTAGAGAAAAATAAATATGCCCCAACTCCATCAACAAAAAGGCCGGAAAAATTAAAAATAATGTCGGTAAGCTATAATTCTTTAATATGGTTATAATTCTATTTCTATCCATATAATAATATTTGGAAATAGAACGACTAAATTCATATTTATGATAGACTACCGAATTTTTTGCCAAAACGCAACGATAACCAGATAACCAGGCCCTCCACCCTAAGTCCTGATCTTCGTTATACATAAAATAACTTTCGTCGAAAAGACCAATTTTATTTAAGACTTCAGATTTGAAAAGAACGGCCGCTCCAGAAGGATAATGAATGTTCATGTTATCCATATTAACGGAGTCTATAAATTTCTCCCTATAATTATTACAATAGCCAAAGCCCAAAAAATGAGTATTATTTCCTAGGCTATTTATCAAATCCTTCTCTGGCCATAGCATCAGGCGAGACTGAACCACGCCAATATTTACATCGGAATCAGCTACTCTTATTAATTCTGAAATAGCGTTTTCACTATCAATGGAAATATCCATATTCAACAAAACTATATATTCAGCTCCTTTCCCCAAGGCGACTCTAATTGCATCATTATTACCTTTAGCAAAGCCATCATTAGTCAAATTACATATAATATTGGCTTCGGGAGCCTGATTAGACAAAAAATTAAAAGATTCTTTTCCGCTTGAATTATCAACTATATATAAATCAATTTTATCAAAACAATTTTGTTTTCTTATTCCAACTAAACAATCAGCTAAATATTTATGAGCGTAATCCTTATAGTTTATTAAAATAATTGCTATTCTCTTATTCATTCCAATTTTATTTAATTTTAGACAAAGGGAAGAAAAATATCGCTAAGGCTTTCCCTAGCGGCCAAAAAAATTTCAATACATAGTATTGCCAAGAGGGGTGCCATTTTTTAAAATATTTTAACATGGAATCACAAAAGTATTTTTGAGCTCGGCCCTTTTTTAACAATGAGAAACTTTGGCCCACATAATCTAAGCAGAAGGCTTGAGGGTTATACCAAACCTCTCCCCCCATTTTATAAACCTGACGGCAAAAGTCAACCTCTTCAAACCAAACAAAATATCTTTCATCTAATAAAGGTAATCTTAATCCGCTAATTTGTTGAAAAGATTTTTTATTGATTAGAAAAAAAGAACCTCTAACTGAATCAACTTTTTGGGCAGAATTATAATCAAAGTCAGAATTTAAATAAGAGCTGACTACCCGAGGAAGAACATGAGGAAGCTTTAAAACAATCGCTAACTGATCTATCAGTTTAGGAAATCGCCTGACATGCTTAATCGTTTTATTTTCGCTGTCAACTAGCAAACAACTAGAAACTACGGCCTGTTTATTTTTTTTAGCAAATATCAAGGAGTCTATTAAGGTTTCCGAAAAAACCTGCATATCGGGATTCAACAGTAAAATAAAGTCACCATTTGATTTATTAATTCCCAGATTATTAGCCTTAGCAAACCCGAGATTCTGATCATTCTCTATCAGTTTAACTTGCGGAAAAAATTCTTTCACCATTTCTGTCGAACCATCAATAGAGGCATTGTCAACCACAAAAACTTCAAAAGAAAAATCTCCTTGTGAGGCAAACAAGGTTTCTAGATTTTTTTTTAATTTTTCCTTTACATTATAAGAAACAATAATTATTGATAAGTCCATACAAGTTATTTTAATATTTTTATTAATTTTAAGCGATCACTAGAGCCGCTAATAATAGAAACTTTATCAGAAATTGTCGCGAACTCTTTAGACAAAAATTTAAGCAATTCTTTGTTCGCCTTATTTTTCTCAGCTGGGGCTGAAATGGCCACTGATAAAATCTCCACATCCCTCCCCTCAATATTATTTTTAACAAAACTCTTTAATTTATTGGACGCGGCTCCTGGGAAAATTTTACACAACAAATATATTTGACCATCTTTTTCTAGTTTTTCTTTTTGACTTGTTAACATATCATTTTATTCCGAAAACAAGATGGCGTTAGGAATATTTCTTCCTGGCCCAACCATATATTCTCCGTTATAAAATAAGGCCGAAGAATAACCTCCGTCCAGGTTTATAGCATAGTTAACCTTCATAACCTTTAGGATTTCCGCTAAATCAACTACTGTAGAGCTTCTAGCAATTACTAAAAATATTTTTCCCTTTCCGGCATTTTCTGACTTAAAAGCAATGGCATTGCGCAAAGCTTTAGTGTTCGTTTGTTTGTCATCTAATTCCCAGTCAATTAGCAAACTCATGCCATCTTCAACCAATCTTGGTTTATTGCCAATGGCCGCTTGCAATTTTACTCCATAAACTTTCTCAAAATTGGCCACACTTCCAAAATCACGACTATCTTTAAAATAATAAAAATTATTATTTTCATCAAAGGCCATTATTGGTCCGGTGGTTGGATATTTTAATTGACCAAAATTTATAAAAGTCTTCAAACGAGAGTTATAGACTGGAAAAAAATAATAATTTAATTTTGTAGCCGAGGTATCAAAATAGCTTCCGTTGATAGCAGCAAAGGCATCATTGTCGCAAACATAATCAATTAAAGGCTTAGCTACACATTTTCCAGGGCAATCAGAAGAATTGGCCGTGTCGGTAATTATTTTTAATTTGGGGTTATTTAAATCAATTTCTACAATATCAACCAGAAATTCCTGATCATTTAAAATTATTGTATCTTTGTGCTTGTAAGAACTATATTGATTAATGCTTTCATTTAAAGTATTTTTATAAACAAAAGCTAAATTTTTTCGACTAATTCCTAAACCTAATTCTCTCATAATCTTAAAAGCATCATCTGGCCTGCCCAAATAATGTTTTTTATAAGTTATCGGATTTATATACCAAGCTTCTCCATTTTTTTCAACTTGAAGAACAATCAAGCCAGATAATTTTTTAGCTAATTCAATATCTCCATCTATATCCATTTCAGCAGCTGCTATTTTTTGAAAATCTATTTCAGAAATACCTAAGCCCAACTCTCTCATTACTGAAAAAGCGTCATTCGGCCGGCCCAAATAATATCTTTTATTATTTTTTGGATAAACATACCAGGCCTCGCCATTCCTTTCCACATCCAACAATATTCTACCGGAAAGAGAGTCTGCCAAAGACTGAGCATTAACACTAAATAGAGGGGCTATTAATATCAAAGATAATAAAAAACCAGCAAAAATGTTTTTTTTCATATAATTATTTTAATTTTTCAATATTTATTATATCATCATCTAATCAAAAAAGAAATATTTGCTAAGGCTAAAAATATTTGTTATAGTTAATTTGTTTTTATAAAATAAAATAAAAAATATGGCTAATATTTATATTTATGATGAGTTTTCTCCAGAAGATACTGCCATGATGCAGGCTCTTTATTCCAGAAGCCCAAAAAGTGTAACCGAGCACGTAGACAAAGTAAAATCAAGTGGTTCTGGCAAGTTTATGGAAACTTTCTATGTTGGATATGGACATGCTAGTATTGCAGATTGCGGAAGTACTACAATTTTTATTGAAGGAATTTCAATATTAGCTGATAAAGCCATCCAAGATTGGCAATTATATTCCGGACAAGAAACCTCAACCAGATATATTGATATGGGAAAACAGGCCATTATCGACCCAATAAATACTCCCGAGTCTCAGAAAATTATACAAAGATGGATGGATTTTTACATAAATAATCAAGAAAAGGTTCAAGAACATCTAATGAAAAAATACCCTCGAAAACCAGAGGAAGATGAGATTGTTTACACCAAAGCTATTAAAGCTCGTTGTTTTGACATAACTAGAGGATTTTTACCAGCTGGGATAACAACTCAATTGAGCTGGCACACCAATCTACGTCAAGCTTACGACAAAATATGTTGGTTAAGAAATAATCCACTTCCCGAAGTCCAAAAAATAGCCGAAAATATTTTAGAACAATTAAAAGAAAAATATAAAAATAGTTTTAGTCAACCAATAATAGACGAACAAGAAAATTACAGAAAAAATATTTTAAACCAACATAATTTTCTAAAACCTAAAAAAATTGAAGGATTAAATATTCAAACTGATATTAAAAATGAAGACTTAGAAGAATTTGTAGATATTATAAATAATAGACCAGCTAAAACCGGTCTTCCTGGATTTTTAGGAGAATTAGGCACCATTACTTTTGAATTTATAATGGATTTTGGTTCTTTTAGGGACGTTCAAAGACATCGAAATGGAATATGCCGAATGCCTCTATTGACTACCGAACTTGGATTTAATGATTGGTATCTCGAACAATTACCAGAAGACCTAAAACATGAAGCCACAGAGTTAATAAAAAAGCAACAAGTTCTCATTGAAGAACTAGAAGCTACCCCAGAGATAAAACAATACTATACCGCCATGGGATTTAATGTTTTTTGTAGAACCACCTATAATTTACCTTCAGCGACTTATGTAATAGAATTGAGATCTGGCAAGCCAGTCCATCCGACTCTTAGAAAAATAGCTCACGAAATGTATTATTCAATAACAAAGAAATTACCAAATTTAAAATTAAATTGTGATCTTGAGCCAGATGATTGGGATTATCGTCGTGGACTACAAGATATTATCAAAAAATAAATATGAACGAAAAAAAAATCATTATCGGCCTAACTGGTCAAATTGCTTGCGGAAAAGGAGTTGTTAAAAACTTTTTAATTGAAAAATATAATGCTAGTGATTATCGATTCTCTACTATTTTAAGAGATGTTTTGATCAGATTGAATATCGAACAAAGTCGAGAAAATATTCAAAAAATGTCGACCCTACTTCGACAGACCTTTGGCGAAGATTTACTAGCCAAAGTAATGGCTAATGACGTAAGAAATGATAAACATAACTTTATAGTAATAGACGGGATCAGAAGAATGGCTGATATTGAATATTTAAAAGAAATTCCTGGATTTTTTCTAGTAAGTATTGAGGCTAATCAAAAATTAAGACATCAAAGAGTTAATGAGAGAAATGAAAATCCAGGAGATGACAAAAAAACCTTTGAAGAATTTATAAAAGATGAGAACGCTGAAACTGAACAACAAATTCCGGAGACTATGTCCAAGGCTAACTTAACAATTAATAACGATGGAACCTGGGATGAATTATGGGAACAAATTCATCAACTAGTTAAAAAAATAAATGAACTTTAAAGAATACCAAGAGCAATCACAAAAAACTGCTCAATATCCAAATAGGGGTAATAACTATGTCTATCCAGTTTTAGGATTAGCCGGAGAATCGGGCGAAGTAGCTGAAAAATTTAAAAAAATCATCAGAGACAATGACGGAAAGATTGATTCCGAAAAAAAACTAGAAATCGAAAAAGAGTTGGGAGATGTTTTGTGGTATGTGTCACAAATTGCTACCGAACTAAATATAGATTTAGAGAGCGTTGCTCAAACAAATATCAAAAAATTACAATCACGATTAGAAAGAGCTTGCATTAAAGGAAGCGGTGATAATCGTTAAACAAAAAAATATGAACTCTCCAAAAGGAAAATTAATAGTTTTTTACGGAACAAATAATTTAGGGAAAAGCACTCAAGCTAAAATATTAGTAGAAAAATTGAACTCCCTTAATTTTCCAACTGAATATTTAAAATATCCCTTATATGATTTAGCTCCTTCTGGTCCATTACTTAACGAATATTTAAGAAATGATAACCCTCACCAATTAACAGCTCGAGAGGCTCAAATAATTTATACCCTAAACCGAACCCAATATCAAAACGAAATAATCAAAAAATTAGAAAATGGAATCAATGTTATAGCCGAGGACTACACTGGAACCGGAATAGCCTGGGGAGTAGGGGCTGGAATAGAGCAAAGTTTCTTAGAAGAGATTAATAATCATTTATTAAAAGAAGATTTGGCGATATTATTTGATGGAGAAAGATTCAAAAATTCCATAGAAAGCAACCATAAACATGAGAAAGATGAAGAATTTTCAAAAAGAGTTAGGCAAATTCACCTAGATTTAGGAAAAAAATTTAACTGGATCAAGATTGATGCTAATTTAACTATAGAAGAAATCTCTCAGAGGATCATGAATATTGTTAAAAAAACTATAGAATAATAATAAAAATCAGTATAAAGCACAAAAAACTGAGAATAGCTCAGTTTTTTGTTTGATAAATCCTGTTTTTATTGGTATAATTTAATTAATATAAAATAAAAAATATGGAATACGACATCATTATTGGGCTGGAAATACATGCTGAAATTAAAACAAAAAGCAAAATGTTTTGCCCCTGCCCAAACGAAACCAATAATTTAAAACCAAATTCAAATGTTTGCCCTATTTGTTTAGGACATCCCGGAACTCTACCGCTTATAAATCAAGAAGCTATTGATAAAATAATTCTTCTGGGTCTGGCTTTAAATTGTCAAATTAATAGACAGAGCAAATTCGACCGAAAAAATTATTTTTATCCCGACCTACCAAAAGGTTATCAAATTTCACAATATGATTTGCCAATTGCTCACCATGGATTCTTAGAAATTAATAAGCAAAAAATAGAAATCACCAGAATTCATTTAGAGGAAGATACTGCTAAACTAAACCATCCCACTGGAAAAAATTACACTTTAATTGATTTTAACAGATCAGGAGTTCCCCTTCTGGAATTAGTAACTGAGCCTATGATCCATGATGCTACCACCGCAAAATTATTTTGCCAAACTTTTCAACAAATTTTAAAATATTTAGACATCAGCTCAGCTAATATGGAAAAAGGTGAGATGCGTTGCGAGGCCAATATTAGTCTACAAAAAAAGAATTCTTGGTATCGAGATGAAGATGGAAAAATTAAAACTATCGCTAAAAATAAGTTAAATAATAAAGTAGAGTTAAAGAATATTAATTCTTTTAAATCCGTAGAAAAAGCAATCACCTATGAAATAAAGAGACAAAAAGAATTACTAGAGAAAAAAGAAGAAATCCTCCCAGAGACTAGAGGTTTTAACGAAAAAAATGGTGAAACTTTTCGACAAAGAATTAAAGAGAGCGGGGCTGACTATAGATATTTTCCAGAACCAGATATTCCTTCACTAAAAATAGACTCTGAAAGGATTGATAAAATAAAAGAAAAAATAATTGAATTGCCCCATAAAAAAAGTGATCGCTTTATCAAGGAATATAATTTTACTCCCGATATCGCCGAAATAATTGTAGAAAATAAGGAAATAGCCGATTGGATAGAAAAGGTTATTTCGGAATTAGCCGAATGGGTAAAATCATCCGGAGAATCTTGGGAAAATCAAGATAAAAAATTAGCCAAATTGACAGCCAATTGGCTAACTAGTGAATTATTTAAATATTTAAAAGAAGACAAAAAAACAATAAAAGAAATAGAAATTACTGCGGAAAATTTTGCTGAGTTGATGTTATTGCTTCATCAAGAAAAAATAACTAATTCTTCCGGCCAAGAAATTTTAAAAATAATGTATAAAACTGGAGGGGACCCTAGTAATATTATGGAGGAAAACAACCTAGAACAAAAGAATGACAATAACGAAGAAGAATTGCTAGGAATTGTTAACAAAATAATCTCCCAATACTCCGAACAATTTAATCAATATTTAAAAGGTAAGGAAACTTTATTGCAATTTTTTATTGGGAAAACAATGGCCGAGACTAAGGGCAGATATAATCCTAAAAAAATAACAGAAATTATTGAAAACTTAAAAAAATAAAAATGAAAGAAAATAAAAAAAAAGGCTTTACATTAATTGAGATAATAATAGCTATTTTTATTATCGGCCTAATTATAACTTTAGCTAATTTTTCTATTAATAAAATAAAGGAGACTGGGCGCGATATAAAAAGAATAGATAACATTAAACAAATTCAATTGGCCCTAGAAATGTATCGTCGTGATGTTGGCTCATATCCAGAAACACTTACTTTTGGAGGAAGACTAATCAATCCAAACGATTCTAATATTATCTACTTAAATGAAATTCCAACAAATCTTCCCTACAAAAACAACAATAATTGCTCCAATGAAGAATTTGTCTACTCGATTGAGGACAATTTTTATTTAATAGACTTTTGCCTAGAAAGTCCCACGGAGAATTATGCCCTAGGGAATAATTGCGCTAAAACCGAAGGAATTTATGATGGAAGATGTTCTGAATCTTTCGAATGCGGATTATCAATTTCCCATGAAGGACAAAACTATAATACTATAGCCATAGGAAATCAATGTTGGTTTAAAGAAAATCTAAGATATCTGCCAGAAGTTCATAACAACACTGAATTTACTTCCCAGGGAAACAACGAATTACCCGGTTATGGTGTTTATGGTTATAATGGAAATATTCTACCTGAGGCCAAAGCATATGAATATTTAGGAGAAAACATGTATGAAAATTATGGAGTATTATATAATTGGTACGCAGTTGACCAAATAAATATTTGCCCCTCTGGATGGCACATTCCATCTGATAGCGAATGGACAGTATTAACTAGTTGGCTAATAAGCAATGGGGGTATTTTGCTTGGACAAGAAGGAACAGCTCTAAAATCATCCCCAACTGATTCCGTGCCATGGGAAGGTAATAATAGCTTTAATTTTACTGCTTTACCAGGTGGTTATCGTGACGGACGCGATGGTTTTTTTGGTGCACTTGGAAATGAAGCTGATTTTTGGTCATCATCCCCTGGCATCAATTCTGATAATTCAATCTTGTTTTATCTACTTTCATTAAATAACGGAGTTCTTCACGCCGATTTTAGAAAAATTCATGGCGCTTCAGTGCGTTGTTTAAAAGACTAAATAATAAATAAATTATGAAAAATAAAAATGGCTTTACGCTAATAGAATTATTAATAACCGTTTTTATTATTGCTATAATTTTGACAATCGCCACAATATCTTTTAGTGAGATAAGAAAAAACTCTCGAGATAATCAGAGAGTTCAGGATATACAACAAATGCAATTGGTGCTAGAAAAATATTACCAAGAAAATAATTCTTATCCCAACGAAATTATATTTGGCGGATCCTTGACTAACGAAGAGGAAGAAAAGATATATTTGTCAAAAATACCACAAAACCCTAGTCCCAGATCAGATGAGTCTTGCCCTGAGTCTGAATATATCTATGAGATAAATAATAATAATTATTCTATTGAATTTTGTTTAGGAAAAGAAACCGGAAAAGTCTCGGCTGGGTATAATTGTGCTACCCCCCAAGGCATTAGATCTGGAAAATGCTTTCAATGTGGAGTGTCCGTTTCATATGACGGACAAGATTATGCCACAATTCAAATCGGAAATCAATGTTGGTTTAAAGAGAACCTCAACGTCGGAATAGCAAAACTAAATAACGAATCATTAAGCTCGAGTTCGCCAGAAAAATATTGTCACGGAGCAACTAATTATGAAACCGATCCATCAAATAATTGTTCAATATATGGAGGGTTGTATACCTGGGAATCATTAATGCAGGGGGGCTCAGAAGAGTCTGCTCAAGGTCTTTGTCCGTCTGGTTGGCATATTCCAACAATTGATGAATTAATGGAATTAATAGACGGTTTTGGAGGATTATCTATCGCCGGAGAAGGACTAAAAGCTTCTAGCACCGACCCAGTTCCATGGGATGGAAATAATAATTCAGGATTTACGGCATTACCCTCTGGAGGAAGAAATACTTTTGGAGCTTTTTTTGGTCTATCATCCAATACTACCTGGTCTTCAACGCCTCTTGATAGCTCGTCGTCAAATGTAATAAATTTAAACTCGGAAATTAATGATATAAATAAGTATTCTTTATTAAATGATTTTGCCTTTTCAGCTCGTTGTATAAAAAATTAAAATTTATTTTAAAAACTTATTAATTTCATCAAGGGCTTGTTTTTTTTCTTTTATCCAGGTAATTTTACCACCCTGTTTTTCCCATCTCCTAAACCAAGACATTTGACGTTTAGAAAATTGGCAAATAGCTATAAATAAATTATTAATTAATTGTTGATAATTTATTTTTTTTTGCAAAAAATAAGCTACAAATCTATATTCTAAACCAAAACTCTCTAAACGCTTAAAGGAAACTCCCTCTTTTTTAAGCCTCTCAATTTCTTCAATCATCCCCTCGTCTTCAATTCTTTTAACCAACCTATTATATATTTTTTCTTTAATAATTTCTCTCTCGGGATTCAAGCCTAAAACTAAAAAATTATATTTAGGATCGCTTTTTTTAGGCGTGAAGTCTTTTTCCTGTAAAAGAATTTCTAAATACCTAGCCAATCTTCTCTTGTTTTGTAAATCACTACTATTAATATTTTTAAAAAACTTAATATTAAGTTTTTTTATTTTTGCTTGCAATTCCTTCAGAGACAACTTTTCATATTCATCTCTTTTGGCAAAAGAAGTCTTGGCCGAAGATAAATTATAATTATCGACAACCGATTCTAAGTACAATCCACTACCACCCACCAAAATTGGCAAATTGCCTCTCTCTAAAATTTCTTCAATAGCTTTAAAGGCTAATTTCTGATACTTGGCTAACGAGAAAATTGTTTTTGGATTGGCTATATCAATTAAATGATAAGGAATATCAACACCCTCGTGCTTATATTCAGACAAATCTTTACCAGTACCAATGTCCATACCACGATAAACTTGCCTACTATCAGCGCTGACAATTTCTCCTTTAAGTTTATGGGCCAGCTCTACCGCTAAAGATGTTTTACCGCTAGCAGTGGGGCCTAAAATGGCAATAACCTTAGATTTTTCTTTTAATAATTCTCCGTGTAATTCAAATTCAAAAATTTTAGAAATTTTAACTTTAACAAAACTTCCAATCAAGTTCTCTGGCTTTATTTTTTTAGATTTTTTTTCTAGAAAAATTCTAACAATTTTGGAAGCTCTAGTCCGACCAAATAATTGTCCTTTTCGACTAATCCCCTCAACCAAAACATCCACTTCTTTACCCAAATATTGTTTATTATTTTTCAGAGCCGTCTTTCTTAATATTTTGTTTAGAATTACCTCTCGTTCTTTTTTTTCATCGAGCGAAACATTGTCATTCATAGTAGCAGAAAAAGTACCGTACCGAGGACTATACTTGGAAATAAAGGCTAAATCAAATTTCATTTCCTCGAAAAGTTTTACAGTATTTAAAAAATTCTTTTTAGCCTCTCCAGGAAAACCAACAATAATATCAGTAGTTATGCTAGCTGAAAAACCATTTTTAGAATCAAGAGCCTTTCTTATTTTGGAAACTATCTTTTTATATTTTTCTATCTTATATTTTCTGTTCATTAATTTTAAAATATCGTCATCGCCAGATTGAACTGCTAAATGAAAGTGTTCACAAATATGTCGACCATTTCCCAAAACTTTAATCAATTCAGAGCTAACATCTTTAGGGTGGCTAGTAGAAAATCTCAACCAGAAATCACCTTCCAGGTTATCAATCATTTTTAACAACTTAGGAAAATCAATCTCTTTGGACTTATAACTATTTACATTTTGTGCAATTAAGCTTATCTCCTTATAGCCATCTTTTATCAAACTTTTAACATCTCGCAAAATATCTTCAGCCGGACGATATATCTCTCTACCCCGAGCATAAGGAACTACACAATAAGAACAAAAATTATTGCAACCGTTTCCAATCGGCACCAAAGCTGAAAATTTTGAAGATTTTTTAGTATTAATGTCTAGATAATTTTCTATCTTTTGTCGGGGAAATTTCTTTAATTTAGGAAAATATAGTTTTAAGTGTTTATTTAGAGTCATCAAATCGGAGATATTAAAGAATAACTTAACATCCTTCTTAACTCGAGTCCTAACATCAGATCTGTCTGATAAACAGCCAGTAACCGCAATAATAGCCCTTTTATTTCCCTTAATTATTCTATTAATTAAACCATAAGCTCTATCTTCGGCTGCCTGCTTAACTCCGCAAGTAACCAAAATAACCAAATTAGCCTTCAAAAAATTTTCCTCTAACCTAAAACCAAGATTTTCTAAATAGAAAGACAATCTTTCGCTATCAGCTCGATTCATCTGGCAACCAATTACAATTAAATTATAAGTCATATTTTAAAAATTAATTAATATTTTCAATTCTGTTTATTTTATATAAAGAAAAATTTTCATTAATATTTTTTATTAACTCTATTTTCATTCCAAATTCTTTTAATCTTCTATGGTTTAAATATTCCAAATCAGCTTCCGGCAAGGTAAAATTATAATAATAAACCGGGATGTATTTGGTTAATTTATAATAATTATAATTCATATTATTGTCATTGAATCTTCCGACAATAACCTTTCTCTCTGGAAAAAGGAATTTATCATGATACTCTGTTATAATAACAGAATCATTTTCGGTAATTTCCAATAAGGCAAGAACCTCTTGCTTGGCAATTTTAGTTTTATTAAAATAATGCTTTAAACCCTCCTCCGATCCAATATAAACAAATCTCAAAGATAAGCCTATCATCCCGACAACTAAAAAAATACCCAACCAATAAGACAAAAAATTAAATATTTTCTTGTTTTTTATCCAGCTAATTAACTTAGAAATATTGTGGAGAAAAACAGCGGTTAAGGGAATAACACCTATATAAATCGGCAACCAATACCTAGTGTAGGAATTACCAATAGTAAATCTAGTGGGATCTGGGTTGTCAACAAATTTCCAAGAGCCGTAATAAACAACCAGAATCAGAGATAAAATAACCCAAGAAATCCCATAGGGCAAGACTTTTCTAAAAATAGCTTTTTGTTTAAAAAACAGATATATTAAGCCAATTATAGCAGGACCAAATAACCACCAAAACATCTTTAAACAGTATTCATTAAACATACTCAAGGATTGACGAGGGTGAAAACCAAAATAAAAAATAGTGTTAAAAATGGATTTGGCAAAATTTTTAATTTCGTTGACGTGACCACTTAAAAAAGACTTTAATATGCCTCCGCTAGCCTGACTAATGCCCTCTATTGATTTATTCATCTCGTAATAACCCCCATAGAAAGGTGAATTATATAAAACTTGATTATTATACAGAACTGGCATCAGAGCTAAAAAAATAAAGGAAAAAAATATGGCTAAACGAAAAAAACTAATTTTTTTATATTTAAAAATTAATAAAACTAAACCAGCGGGGGCTAACCAAATTAACTCTGAGGCTCTGGTTCCAATAGCTAGTCCCAAAAACAAACCTGCTAAAGCCGAGTACACAAAATCAAAACCAAATAATTTTTTAAAATAATTATTTTTTTGTTTTAAGCTTATGTCCCGCAAAAGAAAATTTTTTATTTTACTAGGATTACTTTCCAGCAAGCTTAATAAAAAATATATAGAAATAATAATAAAAGATAAAAAAAGGATGTTATGAAACATGCTTCTGGCGGAATAATAAATAAAAACTGGAAAAGAAAATAATAATAAAAAGGAGAAGAAACCAACCTTATCACCAAACATTTTCTTAATAATCAAATAATAAAATAACAAGGCTATGGCCGCAAATAAAGGAGTCAAAAATGGAATAACTCCCGAGCCAAAGATATTGGCCACCTCCCCATAAATTATTGTCATGCCCAGAAAACTAACGGGCTTAACTACCCCCTGCCAAGAAAAATAACTCCTAGGAACAATAATATCATCAGCGATTAAATTATATTTTTCAAAAAAATGTAAATTCCCCCTGTCCTGATATAATTGAGCGAAAATATAATTAGCATTTTCATCAGGAGAAAAAAATTTTAGAAATTCTTGATTATTCTGAAAAAATGGCAAAATAGAGGTCATAACAAAAAAAAGACCCGAAACTAAAATAACTGGTAGTAAAAACCGATCTTCTCTAAACTTTACTTTTATCTTATTAACAATATTCATAATAAAACTTTAACAAAAAAGCTCTATATAAGCAATAAAGGGCAAAAATGCCCTTTATCTGCAAAAATAATATAAAAAATTATTATTCTAAAATATTTTTTAAGCCACTTCTGAAATCTTCAATGGAAAAGGCCCCACTATTATTTGATCCAATAATCAAAGCTTTATCTTCCATGGCAACCTTATCAAAATTTTCTTGCAAATTTCCAAAAGATTGGTCATTCAAGCCCTCTTCTATTCTAATCCCGCCAGCTCTAGGAAAGGAGATGTCAACAGATTTGCCAGTCTCGGCATCTCTTAGGGAAAAACCTAGCCTATTACCAAGATTATCAACTTTTTCTATTATTTTTAAATTAGAAAAATCCTCTCCCAAAACTTCTTTAAAATTGTCTGGAGTTTTAAAGCTTTCGTTAATATTACCAAAACCTTCTGAAGAAACTTCAACTGAGCTTTCGTTTATTTCTGAAGCTTTAATATCTTTAGAAGAATTATCATTACCTCCTTCGAAATTGTCAACGTTACTGTCTATCACTTTTTCGGGAGATGATCCAGTTATAATATTGCCATCACTACCCCTTAAAACAATCTTACCGCTCTCATCATAATCAAGTCTTAGGGCGTTGGGGTCACTAATAGACTCCATATTACCAGAATTATCAAAGGTTACGGTCTCTGCATTTTCTGAAATATTTTGATCATTTATGATGTCACTATTGGAAACATTATTATCAGCTATCTTTTCTATAGTTAATTTTCCATCGCTCGAACGAGTCATTTCATATTCTGGTTTTTCAAAAACAATTTCCTCTTCTTCATTATTAATAATGCTTGGACCAGATAACTCATCCGGAGCAGAAGTATTTAAGTTACTAGCTACATTATTATCAGAATTTATTTCGGGCGAAATTTTTAGATCTTCTGGTTTTAAAGTGGCCATTTTTTCGGGAACTATATTTTCTTCTGGTAAATAATTATCAACATATTTGGGATTATCGATAATTCCTTGTTTACAAATAACATTTACATTACCGTCCCCCCCCAAAATAACCTCATCTCCCGGATGAATAATCTTACTGCCAGCAGTGGCTTCAAAAACTTCACCGGTTTGTTCATCAATAAAATTAACTTTATAATTACTGCTCATATTTCCATCAAAAATTTTGGAAATACCGTCTCCGCTTTCTATTATTATTGATTTCTGAGGAGCTCCTATTATTTCAGTTATCTTTTCTGCATTAGAAACATCCACATCATCAAGATTGATATTATTTTCTATATTAGCTTCGCCGACCTCGACATTACCTTCAACACTGGTAGTGTTATCAATGCCCGAGATAGTTTCACCATTTACCGAAGAAGAATCAACGCCTTCAAGACCGACAACATCACCCCCTCCGTCCGATGAATATTGAAAAAAATCGGGATTTTTAATATCAGAGAAAAAATCATCCGATTGAATCTCGGCCTGACCTTCAACAATCTGAACACTATGAAGGTTTTCTGTTATTGAACTAATCATACTAGGAGTCAAAGCTCCTAATATTGTTCCCCCCACTTTAAATAAAGTAGATTTGAGCTTATTAGCTTCTTGAATTTTTTTATCCTGTAATAGAATATTTTCTTTTCTGTCATTTAAATTAACAGCATTAAATCTAGCTCTAATAAGATGAATATATTTATTAGTTTCATCAATATTTTTTTTAATAAATAAATATCTTCCAGGATTTATATCCTTAACTGAATTTTTCTCGATTTCCAAAATAGCCCTAGCCTTTGTTTCTTCAAGTCTATCCAGGTCATTTAAGAGATTATCAAATAAATCGATAGAGTTATCATCGCTATTATTTTCGTCAAAAACCTTTTTGCTATATTCACTATAGGCTAACTTAATATTATTTAGCTTCTCGGCAAAGATCTGCTCATTAAAATCTGGAGAGACTTCTTTTTTGTTAATCATGCTATCGGCTAAACCTCCTAAATTCCAGCCCAAATAAGCTCCTAGAATATTTTTGATTACCGGAATCTCTCGAGCGACCTTACCAGCCGTAATAATAGCTCCACTAATTATTATAGATCTAATAACCTTGGACTCCACTGAAGAAGTTTTTCCTTTTGTTAAAAAATTATTAATTTTTTCCATTGCGCCCAATGGTTTAATATTACTAGCCTCTTCTTTTTTAATTTGAGATTTTTCTATGTCTAATTGATATTTATATTTTCTAATAACTTGATCCTTAATTTCTGACTCTAGTTGAGGATATTTAATCTCTACAAAATCACTGATAATCTTGTTTCTCTCCTCTTCCGTTTTATTTATTAAAAAGTTTTCACTAGAAATTTTTTCTTCTTTCTCCAATTTTCTAACATATAATGACGAAGCAATATTATTGGCTAATTTCTTTTCGTCAAGTTTTTTTCTTATTTCCTTGGACTTAGTTTCAATGTTTTTCTTATCTTTTCTGTCAGAGATATATTTTTCTAAATTTCTAAAAAGAGCTACACCAGCTACTCCGGCCACCCCAGCCGTAGTCAAAGAAACCGCTACTGTTCCAGCTAGATATGCTGGAATTCTAATTAAGGTAGCGATGGGAATATTTTTATTACCAATCTTAATGGTTTTTTTTGATTTTAAAACTTCAGACTTAGCCTCCAAAGAAATCTTATCATTATAAGCCTCAAAAGCTGCTAAAATTTCATATTTATCAAGACCTAACTTATTTTCCAAATTATTAATAATCTTATTTAATTTTTTTAAATTTTCTGGAACATCTTTATTAGAAGCAATTAACTCTTCTTCTCGCGCTACGCTCTCTTGCAAAAAATCCAATAAATTTGGATTATTAATAAAAAAACTACTCAATTCGCTTAAATCTTTAAAAACTTCGGGCTTCTTAAAGCTTTCTCTCTTAATGCTTTCTAAGCCCTTGATACTTTTTAAGTCATCCTCAAACTCCTCTAAAACAAAATTCTGCTGTTCAATATTATTATCAGAATTATTATTTTTTTTATTAACTGCCATATTTTTGTAATTACTTTTCAAAATAAATCTATTTTATTATACTATTTAAAAATTCGGTCATTCCTTCTTGTATCTTTTTATCTAAATCTGGAATATATTTTTTAATAATTTCTTCTAGTTTACTAGGATCTGGCGACAAAATATCAGAAGAAACCGCCTTTTCGTATTCCTTTAGGCCCTCTTCATCTAGATTTTCTAATATTATTAGACCCAATCTTCTGGTAATTTGCATCTCTAAACTCTCTCTAAAATCTTTTAACTCTTCCTCTGGCAAATCCTTAATATCTAATTTCTCTATAACCTTGTCGACCAAAGAAGATATCTCGTCCTTGCCCACAAGAGTTTCATTTAAATTATTCATAATATTTATTTTAATTATAAAATATAACCAATTGAATTATAACATATTTTAGTTAAAAAGTCAAAAAGATTCGCGCTAAATTCAAGCTTGAAGTGCAATCAATACAACAAATACCTGTAATTGGTTAGTTTCTTTATTTATTCCAAAATGTCGCCAGTAGAAGTGCTCAACGAAGATTCTGTTATATTCTCCAAATCCTTAGTAAAATACCAATTCAATATTTCACCAGCTATTGAAGTGGCTATCTGACTGCCCTCTTTCCCCTCCTCTACTAAAACAGTTAAGACTATTTCTGGATCATTATAGGGAGCAAAGGAGGTAAACCAGGCATGAGGAGTTTTATCGGTTCCCCATTGAGCTGTACCCGTTTTACCAGCAATTTCCACCGGCAAAGCACTCAATCTGGCTGCACTTCCGCTAATAGCTGTTTGACGCATCCCTTCCCTAAGTATTCTAATATTTTTTTCACTAATAAAATTTTGTTTTATTATTTCTGGCTCAATACTTCTAAAAATCTCTTCTCCGTTAAATAAAACTTGTTTGACTAAATGTGGTCGATATAATTTCCCAAAATTAGCAAAAAAAGAAGTAAAATTGGCCACCTGCAAGGGCGTAACCAAAATATCTCCTTGCCCAATAGAAACATGGTAAGTGTTTCCAATATACCAACTCTCATTTCTAGTTTCTTCCTTCCACTTGGGAGTAGGAACAAAACCACTGGCCTCCTGAGGTAAATCTATTCCACTTTGTTTGCCTAGCCCAAACAAATCTAAATATTCTACAATTTTATCAATTCCCAGTCCTTCAAATTTATCATACCCCCCGCCGATGAAATAAAAGAAGGTATTAACTGATTCAGCTATCGCTTTTTTAACGTTAGTTATACCATGACCGCCAGCCTTCCAATCAGGAAAAAACCAGGCTCCCACCGATATACCACCAACACTATTAACTGTAGTGTTTTCAGTGATCACTTTTTCTTCTAAGGCAGCGGCAGCAATAGTTGGTTTTAAGGTTGAGCCAGAAGGAAAAGTTCCACTAACCGACCTATTAAAGAGAGGTCTATTAGGATTATTAATTAAGGCGGAATAATCAGACTGACTTATGCCCTTAGAAAAAATATTGTTATCATAAGAGGGCCAACTGATTAGAGCTAAAACCTCTCCATTATTAGGATTCAAGGCCACAATAGAAGCTCTTTCCATTCCGGCTTGTTTTAAATATTTTTTTAGAATTTCTTCTGATTTTTTTTGCAGATCCAAATCTAGGCTCAGAACTAAGCCATGACCATCTTCTGGCAAAATTTGAGAAACAACTTTTTTCTCTCGACCTAAAGCATCAACTTCTACATTTTTTTTACCCTTAACTCCCTTTAACTCATTTTCATAGAAATACTCTAAACCAGATTTGCCAATATAATCAATTAAAGAATATTCTTCTCCAAATATCTCCAATTCTTTCTCAGAAATTTTTTCAGTATATCCAGTCAAATGCGAAAGACTAGAATAATTTTCTTCCGAACTTAAATATTTTCTTCTCATTTTAATTGATAGAGAAACTCCGGGCATTTTTTCGGCTTCCAAATAAAGTATCATAGCAGAATTATAATCAATATTGTCCATCAAGAAAAAGGGGCGATAAGACTCTAGAGATCCATATTGAATTTTGTCCAGCTTATTTTTGATTTCATAAAAATGAGGGCTATCGCTAATTAATGTAAACTTTGAATTAACAATATTATTTAAGGAATTATTTTCTATTCCTGAAATAATATTAGCTAATTTTCTAATTATTTCATCTCTATATAATTCATCTTTAGGCAAGTCTATTGGGGTTAAATATAGCACAAAATTAGCTTCATTTTTAACTAAAGGGGTCATATTGGAAGAATAAATTACACCTCTTTTTGGCTCAATACTTTCCGCCCTGATCCTATTGCCCTCGGCTAAAATTCGATATTCATCTCCCTTTATTATTTGCAACCAAACCAATCTAATAAATAGTAAAGAAAAAGAAATAAACAAAACTACAAAAATTCGAGAAATCTTAGCAAAGTCGAATGATCTTCTTAAAGTTTCTTTATCGTTTTCGCCAAATAAAAAAGAATCCTCCATCCAACCCAAATGGTAAAAAGAATCTTTTAAATTTCCGAAGCTATATTTTTTTTCCTTAATAACAAAAGGATCGTTTTTTTTCTCAAAATTTAATCTCATTGATTTTTTTATTTTATAAAAGGCCTTATTTAAAGACCTTCTGTAAAAACTTTAATAAAATAATTTGAGCTTAATCTTGCCTAGAAAAATCTAGGCAAATTTAAAATCACATTATCTAGTAACTTCGATTGTTTTTCCTTGTTCAGCATTAGGAGCCATAATTTTTACTCTATTAGCTGTAGTTGAGGTAGAAATTGTATATTCGGTAGATGATGAAGTAGATTTTGGATCAAAAGGAATTGATACTAAATATTCTGGAACTAATTCATCTAAAACAACTCCACAAGAAGCGCCAACGGTTTCTCCATAACGACAGATTTCTTTTGAAGTGCCATCAATGTTTCCTCCTCCTGGTAAAGCACCGTCATTATCAATAGCGTATTGATAAACACCATTTAAAATTGTGTTAACATCAACCCATCTTTGTGAGTTACGAGTGTCAGCTAATTGCTTAGTTGGGTTAATGGCTAAAATAACGATACTAGCCAAAATAACCAAGGCGGCTACAGCTAACAAGATTTCAAGCAAAGTGAAACCATTTTTGTTTTTGTTCATAAAAACTTGTAATATTCCTATAAAATGACAGTCATTATTATAAAAATATTTAATTATAATATTTAAAATTATTTTGTTATCTCTATTTCCTTTCCATTTTCAGCATTAATTGCTCGCACCACTATTCTATCATATTCTTTTCTAATAGTATAGCCCGTTTTATCCAAATTCTTAACCTTAGGGTCAACTGGAATTTCGTGTAGATAAATATTTTTATAAGTCAAAACTGACAAGTCGACTCCGTCATTACAAAAATAATTATTGGTTTGACAAATTTCTTTTTCCTCCTCGGTTATATCTTCTGGAAAATTACCATTATAATCAATTGAATATTGATAGAGAGCTTTCAATATAGTGTCAGCGTCAGATGATCTTTGTGCATTCCTAGTATTGGCCAATTGCTTCGCTGGATTTAAGGCCCAAAATATTATTAAAAATAAAGTAATAATAACAACAACAGCCAACAAGACTTCTATTAAAGTAAAACCATAATGTCTCCTTGCTATTAATCTCATAATAATATTATAATTGCTTTTTTAAAAAATTAAAAATCAGCTACTTCCTGCCAAGAAACAATATTAATCTCGGGATTAATTTGGTCAATTATTATTTTTTCTTTTCTAATAATATTTTCTACTTGCCCCCAAGAATTAATAGTTCTATTTTCTCCACTGCCAGATATAACAGAATATGAACAATTCCCCTCTAATAATAAAAAATTATTAGCTCCGTCAAAATCATTTTCATCATTTATTTTTTGTAAAGCATATTCGGAACAAGTTTGAGCCAACATTCTGGCCTGATCGGATTTTTTTATAATAAGACCACCCTGTGAAGAATTAAGGTTTATATAAATCATAAAAACGGCAATTGATAAAATAATAGCCCCAACAATAACGACACTAATTAAAGCTACAAACCCCTTTTTCATATTATTTTAAATTTAAATTAACTGAACCAAAAAAATCTTTATTATATTCATATTGTTTTTTCCCAGAACTATTTTTATAGGAAACTGTAAAAGAAAAATTAATGCCTTGAATATTATCAACAATTGAATTATTAATAAAATTTATATTAGAAATAACCACCCTATCTGAATTTAAATTATCAATTACAATTCCATTTTCGGAGGTCATCAAGGTGTCGGCGTCCAAATAAAAAACGATTGGACTTCTTGAAATATCAAAAGATTGCAAAGACAAGGAAGATGAGTTATTTCCTATGGTTGGGGAAATAATCGATTGAGCATTTCTAATTCCTTGACTAATAATTTGAGAAATAAACAATCCTTGTTGCTCCACTTCAATAGTGACGGAGTTTTTATTTTTATTTTCATAAAAAATATTCAAAACTAAGAATAGGGATACAAAAAAAACAGAAAAAAGAGCAATATAAAAAATTAATTCTATTAAAGTAAATCCGTTTTTTCGTTTATTTTTTATTTTCAGTTTATTTTTTATTTTCATAAATATTAAAAACTAATCGGTCCAACTGTCTTGCTAGAACCATCGGAAAAATTAAAGACTATACTATTTATAGTTCTATTTCTAAAATCATTTTGAAACCTAAATCCTAAAGTATAAATATCACTTGAATTAATAATATAATTACTAAAGTTAATAGTATAGGGAGAATTATTATTTGAAGCTACGGAGGTCCCGCTTAAAATAGTTTCGCGAAGCCTAGAACCACCTGTCCAGGTCAATCTAATTGAGGTTAAAGTTAAACTATTAGAGCTATTATTAGTAAGAAAAATATTATAGACACTACGATTATTAGGGTTACCAGAGCCTACATAGGCCCCACTAGTATCTACCGAGAGATAATCAGCTTGAGGCAGCGGTCGATTAGCACAATAACCAAAAGATGTCGGACTTCCTGATAAAATATTTTTATTATAAGAAAGACCAGAAGCATTTAATATTGGCTCCGTAAATGACCAATTAGCATTCCAAACGCTATATGGAGTCCCATTTTCTGGAGCAGTGCTTAAATCTACATTAACAAACCAAGCAATTGGAGTAACAGAATTAGTTGAAACATTGACAGTGGCACAATATCCGGAACCCCAATCACTATCAATCGTAATTGAGTAATTAGCCTCTTCATCCGGATAAATAATTTCTGGTCGATTAGCGCAATAGCCAAAAACAACTGGGTTACCAATAGAGACCTCATTGTTATAAGCCAAGCCCGAGACGCTCAGAATTGGCTCAGAAAAAGACCAGTCAACTTCCCAAGCAGTATAAGGAATGCCATCAATCGGGGCAGTATCAAGTAATAAATCGGTTTGCCAGATTATTGGACTAGCTGAATCAGTAGATACAATAACATCAGCGCAATATCCAGTGCCCCAATCACTTGTTATGTTGATGTTATAATCTATTATCGGAGCTGGCGGTAAGCATGACTCCGCTTCAAAGGAGATAATTGGTTCAGAATCATAATATTTTTTTATTAAAACATTATTAGGATAATTTGGAGTAGCATATCCATAATTATTATATAAATCTAAAATTTCTTCAGCTAATAAAGCTTTATTATATATTTGAGTCTTATCAATATTACCATTAAAATATCTGTCGTTACTAGATCTGCTGCCAAGTCTCAAGTCGCTATTAGAGGTAACTAGATTGCCACTCCAAGTAGCTTGTCCACTTAATTGTCCATTAACATAAATTTTTAAGGTCGCTCCATCATATGTGCCAACAACAAATTGCCAAACACCCTGAAGAGGTGGGGCCGAGCTAGCTGCCCAACGATTACCGGCCGATGTTCTAATAGCAAATTCAAAACTGCTATTATTACTACTATGATGAAGTCTATACTGATTATCAACGTTTTTGTTTATAATAGATGACCATTGAGCTCCAGAGGCAGGATTAATATTCCACCTAACCCAAGAGGCCAAAGTAATTTCATCGGTCATATTTAAACTAGCGGAGTCGCTAACATTAACATAATCATTAATACCATCAAATCTCAGAGAATCATTTAAAAGGCCTATTTCTCTAGAAGCCCCTGAGATAGAGCCAGCATTATTATTTCCGGAAGAATCTTCTACGATTGATCCCGCTCCCTCATCCATAGAAAAATCTAAAATTAAACCACCATTTATTTCTCTCACAAAAACACTAGAGGTAGCGCTAACACTGTCGGCCAAACTATTATTATAATACAAATAAATATTGTTATTGGCACTATTGGTGATAGTTGATACTTTTGTCCAAATCTTTGTTTCAACAGTATTACAAGTGCTTGGCTCTATCCAATGAGGCAACTCCACATTTCCAGAATAATCAACAATTCTAATATCACTACAATCACTTTTTATTTTTCCCTGTGATATTAACTCGGCAGTATTAAAAGTTAATAATAATTGATAATTAGAAAAACTTTGAGAAGCAGATGAATTATCGATAATTATATTTTGTCGACAATTCCAATTATTATCCCACCAGATAGTTGGCCCCAAATCAATCTTGGCCCAATCGGTAAAATGCTTAGATAAAATAACCCGACCCAAGCGATTAAATTTTTTAGTCCAAGATATTTCCACTACAGCCTTCTTTTCTTTTTCTGATATTGTAGAAATTGTGACTACTCTTCTAAACCCAGCGGTCTCATCATATTGACCAGAAAAATTCCACTCACCTCCGGAAAAAACCAAACCATGAACACCATCCGACAACCCAGCAAAATCTGAATTTCTAATACTCTCTACCGCCATCATACCTTCGTTAGCCAGAAGAGAGGCTCGAGAAGATAAATTATCCTTGCTCAAAGAATCTCTACCATATAATAATAGCCCGGTAACTGAAACTAATAACAAAATAAAAATGGAACTAGATAATAATATTTCCAAAACACCAAAACCTTTTTTATGGCGAAAAAATATACAAGAAAAATATTTTAGCCAGAAATTTATTTTAAAAACAACATTTGTATTCATATAATATTAATATTCAATAACCCCTAGGCTATTTATATTTAAAATTTTATTTTTGTTACCATCGCTCAAAATTATGTCTCCGCCTAAATTAGGACGACCACTAAACTTTAAAAAAACAATTTCATCTAAACCAGAATTCTTTATATTTTTATTAACTTTAAATATTTCGTCCCAAGAAGAATCTCTGGACAAATAATCAACGCCTCTAAAGATAATAATATCCTCATCAATTAATTTTATGCCCCAAGAAGAATCTCCCTCAACAGCCATCGATAATAATTGCGCTTTTCTTAAAGAGCTAGCCAAGGCATTAGCTGAATTATCAAGATCATCGGCGCTTTTAGCCGAAAAATAAATGGGAGCAACGATAGCTGAAGTTATTGCCAGTAGGGCTACTACTAAAACAAGTTCTAAAAGAGTGAATCCAATTTTTTTATTTAAAATTTTGATCATAACTGGTCATAAATTAATTTATTTGACCGATAAGATTATATACTGGCAAAATTATAGCCAAGGCCAGAAAAAGAACGCCCACCCAGACAATCACCAATAGAATTGGCTCTAAGGCAACCGCTAAATTTTTAGTAGTTAGATCTAGCTTTTCTTCATAATTTTTTCCAATCTTAGAAAAAGATTCTGACAACCTACCTGACTTCTCGCCTACAAAAATTATTTGTTGAATTGGCAAAGGAATATATCTATTTATCTTTCGATAAGAAATCATACTTTCCCTGAAAGACAATCCTTCTGAAATTTTATTAGATAAATGTTTATATATTTTTTTATAAAAATGATAAGGCGAAGATTGCTCCATTGATTTTAAAGCTTCTGTAATACTAAAACCAGCCCCCAACAAAACTCCCAAAATAAAACCAAAACGAGAAAGCTCTGATTCTACTATTAATTTTTTGGTTACAAAAATATTAAATAAAAAATTTTGACCAATATATTTAGTCTTTTTATTAATAAAAAATAAATAAAACATTAATATTATTAAACCAAAAACCACTGGGAAAAAGATAATTCCATAACTCTGAAAAAATAAACCAACAGAAATCATTATTCTAGTAAGAAGAGGCAATTCGATATCAAGCTGAGTAAAAATTAGAGCTAACTTAGGAAGTAAAAACCAACTCATACCAAAACCAATTACTAAAACCATCGACAAAACAATCACTGGATACATTAAGGCTGAATAAACTTTACTTCTAAATATTTTTTCCTTTTGGTATTGTCCAGACAGAATTTTTAAGTTCTCGCCCAAATGTCCAGACTCCTCCCCTATTTTAACCAAAGAAATGTCACGACTAGAAAATATTTTAATTTTCTCTAGGGCTTGCCAAAGATTAAATCCAGAGTCTATATATTCTCGAAGAGACAAAATTTTTTCTTTAAATCCTTTACCATCTATTCCACTAAAAATAATTGATAAAGCCTCAGAAATATTAACCCCAGAATCTATTAAGATTGATAAATTTTCTACAAAATATTCTTTATTCTTGGTATTACTTGTAAACATATTTTTATATAGATTAATTACGGCAAAGCCACCCTCAATAAATCATCCAACGAAGTAATACCATTTTTTACCTTAACAACCCCATCACCAAACAAAGAAGTAGTTCCCTGCTTTTGGGCTAATTCCCAAATCTGTTTAGCCGAAGGTTTAGTAAGTATTAGATCCTGCATTTCAGTGGTGTTTAGAATTATTTCAAAGATAGCCAGACGCCCTTTATATCCAGTAAAGCCACAGGCCTCGCAACCATGAGCCTGAAAAATAACATTGTCATCCTTTTTAAAGTATTTAGAAACTCCGACATGATGTCTTTCTAAATCCTCTTTAGTAACGCTAACGCTATAACGACATTTTTCACATAAACGACGAACTAATCTTTGAGCAACAACTACCCTCAAAGTTGATGACAATAAAAAAGGCTCAATATTCATATCCAGCAAACGAGCAATGGTGGTAGCAGCATCATTAGCGTGAAAAGTTGAGAAAAGCAAATGACCAGTCAAAGCTGAATTAACAGCCATCTCAGCAGTCTCATCATCTCTAATTTCACCCACCATAATAATATCAGGGTCTTGTCTAACAATTGATCTCAATCCCTTGAAAAAGGTTAGGTTGGTACTAGTATTAACCTGAATTTGGTTAACCCCCTTAATTCGATATTCAATCGGATCTTCCAGCGTGGTAATATTTACCCTAGGGTTATTTAATAATTTTAGTAATGCATAGAGAGTAGTAGTCTTACCACTACCAGTTGGTCCAGATGTTAAAATCATCCCGAAGGGTCTCTTTATCTCCTGTCTAATTATATCTCTTTCTTTTTTTTCTAAACCAATTTCGTGAAGATTGAATCCTTTAATATATTTGGCCAAAACACGAATAGCAATTTTTTCACCGTAAATAACAGGCAAAATAGAAATACGTAAATCAATCTCTTGACCATCAGAAAGATATTTCATAGATCCATCTTGGGCGGAATAATGTTCATCAATTCTCAAGTCGCTCTGAACTTTTATGAAGTTTAAAATATTATTGTAATATTCCTTGGATATACGACCAGCCTCCTGCAAGACGCCATCAACCCTAAAACGAATAATAGTTTCTTTGCTTTGAGGTTCAAAATGAATATCAGAAGAATTATAAGATAAGGCGTCTTTAAAAATTTCTCCCACGATTTCTTGAGCCACTCTTTTGCCGGTTGCAATAATATCACTAAATCTGGTTTTTAACGGTTTTTTATAAAAATATTCAAAAACAAAATCAACATCCTCTGATAAAGAATAAGATAAGATAATATTTTCAACAGGAAAAATTTCATGCATTTTTGAAAATAATTCTCTAGCCTTTTTAATATCATCTGAGCAAAAGAACATTTTGTCTCCTTCCTCCTTAATCAAAACAACCCGATATTCTTTGGCAATGTCTTCGGGTATTTTTAAGACCTGTTCATAGGTTGGCAAGTTTAATTTTAAATCAAAATAAGGAACGCCCTCCGATTCAGAAATTGACTCCCCCAAAAGCTCTTTGGTTAATAATCCATTTTCTAGGAGATAGTCGACCAAAGAAACATCAGAATTTATAAGATTTTTTTCAGCCTTGTCTAAATCAACTTTAGTAATATAACTACCAGAGATTAAAATATCTCTTATTTTTTGATTATCAAAATTCATAAAAAATTAAATTTATTTTAAAATATCTTTGATATAATTAATTATATCAACAATACTAACGTCCGATTTTATAAAATATTTTTTAATACCGAACTTCTCGACTTTTTTTAAGTCCTCTTCTTGACCCAAGTTTGAGGTTACAATAACTGGAGTCTTGTTTTTTCCGGCTGACATTTTTTCCAGAACATCAAAACCACTAATATTTGGCATTACCAAATCTAAAAGCATTAGATCAAATTTTTCTTTTTTCAAATAATCCAGGGCTTCTTGTCCGTCGACAGCTATTCTAGGTCTAAATCCCGAATTTAATAATTTTAATTCCAAGGCTCTAGCCAAGGGTTTTTCATCTTCTACTATCAAAATCTTTTTTGGTTGTGAAACCATATTTTTATAAATTATTTATCCACTTTCTTATAGTTATATTTCATTTTAAATATATCATAAAAATATAAATCCGACAAATATTTTTTTGTTTTAATAGTTGAAAAAATATGACCAAAATGATAACATTAATATTATGAAAGAAAAAATTATAATAATCGATGGCAACGCCTTAATTCATAGAAGTTTTCACGCTTTGCCAACAACCCTTCAGACTAAGGATGGAAAAATCACCAATGCCGCTTATGGCTTTGCTTCTTTTTTAATTAAAGCCTTGTCGGAGCTAAAACCTACTCATGCCGTTTTGACTCTAGATAAAAAATCGCCAACTTTTAGACATCAACTTTATGATCAATATAAAGCGACAAGAGTAAAAGCACCTCAGGAATTATATGATCAAATACCCATGGTTAGGGATATTGCTCGAGCCTTTTCTTTACCAATCTTTGAATTAGACGGTTTTGAGGCTGATGACTTAATAGGGACTATCGCTAAAAATATAAATGAACAAAATCCCAAGACTGAGGTTATAATAATTACTGGAGATGCCGACACCCTTCAATTAGTGAATAAGCAAACCAAAGTCTATAGTATGAGCCGAGGCCTAGCTGACTCAATTTTATACGATGAAGATAAAATAATAGAGAAATACGGAATTAAAGCTAATCAATTAATTGATTTTAAGGCTCTCAAGGGAGACCCTAGCGACAATATCCCGGGAGTGGCGGGAATAGGAGAAAAAACAGCCGTTGATTTATTACAAAATTTTTCTACTCTAGACAATATTTATCTAAACTTAGAAAGTGAAAAGATAAAAGGAAGAACTAAGGAGCTATTATCGAAAAACAAAGATATGGCTTATCTAAGTCGAGATTTAGGAACCATTAATCTTTCGGCCCCAATTATTTTTAAATTAGAAGAAGCTCAAATTAACCAATTTGATAAGACTCTGATTAATGATACCTTTGGTCGCCTAGAGTTTAAGTCCCTTCTAACCAGGGTTTTAAATTTAAATTTTATAAAAAATGACCCCGAAAACGATATTGATAAATTCTCCAGAAACAAAAATAGTTTTGATTACCAATTGATAAATGAAGAAAAAAAATTCCAAAATTTTTTAAAAAAAATAAAGAGACAAACCAGTATCGCCATCGACACCGAAACAAATTCTCTTGATTCTTTAAATGCCAAACTTCTAGGAATAAGTTTTTGCTTCAAAGCTAATGAGGCTTATTTTATTGACCTCAGAAATCAGTCTAACCAAGCCGATCTTTTTAACTCCCAAAAAACCAACAATAATTGGCTAAAGGAAATAAAGATAATAATGGAAGACGAGTCCATAGAGAAAATCGGACACAATATAAAATATGATTTGCAAGTTTTAGAAAATTATAATATTAATATCAAGGGCAAAATATTTGATACCATGATTGCCTCTTATCTTTTAAATCCAGAAAATAGACAGCATAATCTTGATTCACTATCTTTTGCCGAATTAAATTGGGAAAAAATAAGCTCCACCGAATTACTAGGAGACAAAAAAAATAAGTTTGAAGATGTTGAGCCAGAAAAATTATCTTTATATTCGTGCGAAGACGTTGATTGTACTTTTAAACTTAAAGAAATTCTAGAAAAAAAATTAATAAAAAGAAATCTCCTAGAGCTTTTTAACACTATGGAGATACCTTTAATTATAGTTTTATCAGAAATGGAAAGAAACGGAATAATGCTAGATATTAATTTTCTAAAAGATCTAGGAGACAAAGTAAATAAAGAAATAGACAAATTAACAAAAAAAATTCACGAACTGGCTAAAGAAAAATTTAATATTAATTCCACCAAACAACTAAAAGAAATTTTGTATGAAAAATTAGGCATTAGTCCGGTCGGAATAAAAAAGACCAAAACTGGCTTTTCAACCGCTGGTGATGAGCTGGACAAAATAAAACATCTTCACCCAATAATCGAATTAATACAAGAATATCGAGAATTAAAAAAACTTAGTTCTACCTATATAGAGTCTCTGCCTCAATTAATAAGCCCAACTGACGAACGAATTCACACTAGCTTTAACCAAACCATAACAGCTACCGGTAGATTATCCTCCTCTGATCCAAATTTACAAAATATTCCAACTAGAACAGAATTAGGAAACAAAATTAGGCAAGCCTTTACAGCTTCACCAGGAAAAAATCTTTTAAGCTTGGATTATTCTCAAATCGAATTACGAATAATGGCTCACTTATCGGGAGATAAAAATTTGATTTCCGCTTTTCAAAATAATTTAGACATTCATAGGGCGACCGCCGCTAATATTAATAAAATAAAATTAGAGGAAGTTTCCTATCAACTCAGGCAACAAGCCAAGGCGATAAATTTTGGAATTTTGTATGGACAGGGACCTCATGGCCTGAGTCAAAATGCAGGAATCCCCTATCAACAAGCTAGAGAATTTATTAATCAATATTTTTTATCATATCCACAAGTTAAAAATTTCATTGACGAAACAATTTCTCTAGCCTCAAAGCAAGGATATACCTCAACAATGTTTGGTAGAATTCGCCCAATAGCAGAAATAAATTCTAGCGAAATAATGAAAAAAAAGGCGGCAGAAAGGATGGCTATCAATAGTCCTATCCAAGGCAGTGCTGCTGATATAATAAAAATAGCTATGATAAAAATATCTACTGAAATCAAAAATCAGACCGATATAAAAATGCTTTTACAAGTTCATGATGAATTAATTTTTGAAGTGGAAAATGACAGAACTAATTATTATTATCAAAAAATAAAAAAAATAATGGAAAACATTATAAAATTAAAAGTGCCCCTATTAATAGAAGCTCGCTCTGGCAAAAATTGGGGTGAAATGGAAAATATAAAAAATTAATAATTTTTAATATGTTAAAAAAAATTAAATCAGAAAAAATTGCTTTATTGGGACTAGGTTTAGAAAACCAAGCTTTATTGTTGTTTTTAAATAAAAAATATAAAGACCTAGACATAACCATTTGTGACGCTAGATCAGAAAAAGACATCAAAAAAAATTTACCTTTTTTGAAAAAAATATCTAAATTAAAATGGCAAACTGAAAATAAATTTAATATTGAGTTAGAAAAATTTACTTTATTATTTCGCTCACCTGGTTGGCCCATAAACTGTCCGGGAATACAAAAAGCTTTAAAAAATGAAGTAAAAATGTCCAGCCCAATGAATGTTTTTTTTGAATTTTGTCCTAGTAAAAACATTATTGGAGTTAGTGGAACAAAAGGAAAAGGAACCACAGCCTCCTTAATATACAAAATGATTTTAGATTCTGGAAAAAAATGTTTTCTAGGGGGAAATATTGGAGTAGCCCCTCTATCATTTATTCATCAAATCAAAAAAAACGATTGGGTTGTTTTAGAATTATCTAGCTTCCAATTAGAAGATTTAAAACATAGCCCCAAGATAGCAATCTTAACTAATATTTTTAAAGAACATCTCTCCCCAGCTGACCCTAATAATCCTAATTTTCACAAGGATATGTATTCATATCTAACTGCTAAATTAAATTTAGTTTTATATCAAAATAAAAATAATTATTTTGTAGTTAATCAAAAACTAAAACAAAAAATAAAACCATATCAAATAGAGAGCCAAATAATATATTTTTCACCCTCTAAAATAAAAAGCAATCTAGTAGGAAATTTTAATCAAGAAAATGTCGGAGCAGCCGAAGAGGTTGCCAAAATACTAAAAATCAAAAAAAATAATTATATCAAAACTATAAATAATTTTTCCAATCTTAACCACCGATTAGAATTTGTTAGAGAAATAAATGGAATAAAATATTACGATAATAGTTTCTCAACTACACCCGAAAGCACTGAATTGGACCTAAAATCATTTAAAAAAAATATAATTCTATTGGCCGGTGGAGCTGATAAAGGGGCCAATTTTAAAAACTTAGCCAAAGAAATAAAAAAAAGAGTAAAAATTGTGGCTCTCTTTAAAGGGCTAGGTAGTCAAAGAATAAAACAAGAATTAATAAAAATAAAATACCCCTCAGAGAGAATATTCGAGACTCCCACCATGAAAGAGGCTATTGAAAAAACAAATAAATATAAAAAGGGCGGTGACACAGTTTTACTCTCGACTGCTTGTGCCAGCTTTGGATCTTTTCAAAACTATAAAGAGCGAGGAAATTTATTTCAGAAAGAAGTTAAAAAAATAAAAATATGATAATCTTTTTCTACGGAGAAAATGATTTTAAGATAAATCAAAAAGTCCAAGAGCTTCAAAATAAATTTATTAAAGAAGTAGATTCTAGCGGAAATAATATTTTTAAATTTGAAGGAGAGAAAATAAAATTAGAAGAAATTTCTGGTCAAATCGGTAGTGGCTCTCTTTTTTGTAATAAAAAAATGATTATTATTTCTGACCTAATAAAAAATAAACAAAAGAATATTTTAAATAATATCTCTGAATATATAAGCAAAAATAAAGTTGAAGATTCTAATGATATCTTCATATTTACCGAAAAAAATATTAAAAATAAAGGAGCCAAGGGTCTTTTAAAAATAACCGGAGAAAGAGAAAGCCCTTTAAATAAGGAGGAAAAGGATTTTTACAATATTTTAACAAAGCAAAAATTCTCACAAGAATTTAAAACTTTTAATCAAACCGAATTGACAGATTTTATTAAAAAAGAATTTAACAATTATGGCTTAAAGATTGACAATAAAGAGACTCAATTACTTTTAGCCCTATCGGGAGATAATACCTGGAATATTTATACTGAGATAAAAAAGATAGCTCATTTTAAATTATCACAACAACCAGACAATAAAATTAATTCCCAAGACATTGAAAAAATGGGCTCAGGTATTTTTACAGAAAACATTTTTAATTTTACCGATGCTATTTCCGCTAAAAATATCAAATCAGCTCTTAAAATATTAGAGGAGCAATATTCGGCTGGATCCGAACCAGATTATATTGTTTCTATGTTGCTTAGACAATTTAAAATTTTATTGCAAATTAGAGAATTATTAGATTTGAACTTTAATTCCCAAAGAATATTAGCCAATTTAAAACTACATCCATTTGTAATAAATAAAGGAATTAATCAGGCCAAAAATTTTGAAATTAAAAAAATAAAAAAAATTATTAACGAATTAGCCCGAATTGAAAAAATAAACAGACAAGGCCAAACTAACATAAAGGCTAATATTAACCTTCTAATAAGCAGTCTCTAAAAAATAAAAAATACAGCCCCGTCTTCTAATCAATAGCTTGGAAACACTCAGCTGGGGTTTTAAGTCCCAGGCC
>DAOOQF010000002.1:0-34869 GCA_035388665.1 bacterium
TTTATATTCTAATTGCTTATATTCTTTGGGATGTAAATATTTAAAACAAATATCTTCCATTTGCCATTTAATTCGCCAAATACCTAAAAGTCCGGCTATAGGAGCATATATTTCTAGAGTTTCTTGGGCAATTCTTTGTTGCTTATTTTCCGGTAAAGCATCTAGAGTTCTAAGATTGTGCAATCGGTCACAAAATTTTATATACATAATGCGGATATCTCCAACCATGGCAATGAACATTTTGCGAAGATTTTCTCGATATCTTTCAATTCCACGATATTTAATTTTTCCTAGTTTGGTTATACCTTCTACTAAATTAGCAACATCCTCGCCAAAATTATTTTTAATATCTTCAATCGTATATTCGGTATCTTCCGGAACATCATGCAATATTCCAGCAATAATAGTGCTCAGATCGGCCCTAATTTGTATTAAATTAAAAGTAGTGTGAAGGGGGTGTTCAATATATGGCTCGCCACTTTTGCGAGTTTGTCCACGATGAGCTTTTTCAGCAAATTCATAAGCCCTCATTATTATTTCTGTATCTATTTCGGGGTTTATTTCTTGGGCTTTTTTGATGACTCTTTCTATGGTCATATATTTATTTATTTTAGATTGTATGTTATAATAATAATACAAAAATCATAAATTAGCAATTTATAAATAATACAATTTTTATGTTCAAAAATAAAAAAATATTTTTATTATTTTCTTTTATCCTTCTAGTTGGAATTCTTTTTTTAGTAAAAAGTACTTTGGCTAGTGGCGATGTTCTAGGTATTCAGGAGGTAGAAGATACTATTGTTTTAAAGTCAGCTGATCCAAGAAATATTATTGTTAGAATAGTAAATATTTTTTTAGGTCTTTTGGGGATCATCGCTGTTAGTCTTATTATTTATGGCGGAATTTTATGGATGACTTCTGAGGGCAACGAAGAGAGAATAACTAAGGCCAAAAGCGTTTTAAAAAATGCTGCTATTGGGTTAGCTATAGTATTGGCTGCTTGGGGGATTGTTACTTTTATCTTTAGAGCTCTTTTTCCGGATGGAACTGGTAATGGTAATAATATCCCGACTGATCGAGGCTCTTATGTGCAATTAGGCTTGGGGGCTATCGGAAATTGTTCCATAGAAAGTGTTTATCCGGAGCCTGAACAGAAGGCTGTTTCTCGTAATACTATGATCATGATTAATTTTAAAGAGGCTATTAGCTCAACTACTTTTAACTCCTCTAATGTATTTATTTGTCAAGAATCTAATTTTGATTTCGCTAGTCGTTCTTGTTCTGCTCCCACTGAATTTACTTTTGAAACTAATGATAATAAAGGACTTGTAATTACTCCGAGCAGTTATTTGGGAAATGAAAACGGTTTTTCTAATTATATTGTTTACTTATCTTCCGGTATCTTAAAAGAGGACGAGTCAGCTAGTATTTTTTCAACTTGTTCTGGAGATTATTTTTTATGGGGTTTTGAGGTTAGCAATTTATTAGATTTAACTCCCCCAAAAATTGAAAGTATTTTTCCTCAACCAGATAATGCCCAGGATCAGGTTTCAGTTAACTCGGCCCTGTCTTTCGCCACCGCTCAATTTGGTGTTATTGGTCAGCCAACAACCTATCAGCCAGCTGGAGTTATATCTTCAACTAATGGAGCTGGAACTATTGCCACCACCACCGTAAATATCGGCGCTAATTATAATGGTCTTTACACTAATTTTAGTGTGGTAATAGACTCTACCGCCACTAAAGCCCAGCTTCTAAGCGGATCGACTTCTCTAGGAGCTTTTGACATTGCAAACAGTGAAGTTAATTTTCCTGCTTATTTTATTGTTAAATTTAATTCTGAAATTTCAGCAGGTAATTTTTGGAACATTGAGGTAAAAAAGAGGGTTTTAGCTGATACTATTACTGTTGGTAATTATGTTTATACCTTTATAGACGGAGATACTAATGGTTATAATATTAAATCAAGCTCTAATTCTACTGTCGTGGCTCAACAAATTGCTATAGCTTTAAATTCTCATCCCAATATAGATGTTTCTAATAATTCAGCTATCGTTTATTTAACTTCTAAAGTTGGTGGAGTTAGTGGCAATAGTATTATTATATCATCCTCCAACCCAGAAAAAATTTCTTATACTTCTTTTTCTGGTGGAGCTGATCAGATTGAAAATATTGTTATCAATGGTAAAAAAGATAAACCCATGAATAGCGTTGTTCAAATTAATTTTAATGAAGCTATCAATCCCTTAATGGTTTCAGGCGAGAGTTTTGATGTCTTTCAAAAAATAAGAATCTTAAATAATAATAGTTCTGCCAAAAATGACGGAGAGGTTTGTGCAATTAATGAAGAATGTAAGTCTTTCAAGTGCAATCAGGGTTTGTGTGTAGGTGATTATTTATCTGGAAAATTCTCAATATCTTCTAATTTTAAAACAGTTGAGTTTAAGTCAGATAATAAATGTGGAGTTAATGGTTGTGGAGAGGACATTTTTTGCCTACCACCAATGTCCGATATTAGAATTGAATTAGTAGCAGCTAGTCTGTTTAATTGTCAAGGAGATTCAGCTAATTGTTCCAATAAGGCGCCTTTTTCAACTTGTTCTGATAATATTTGTGTAAATGGTGAAAATAAAAGATATCCTTTGTCCAATATGACTTTAATGAATGGCATTATGGATGCGGCTGGCAATTCCTTAGATGGTAATTCTGATAATTATTCTTATGGCCCAGTTAGTTATTATAATAAAAACCTAGCTCACAATCCTTTATCAGGAGATAGTTTTAGATGGTCTTTTTGGACTAGTAATAAAATTGAAACAGCCCCTCCGGTGATTGAGTCAATTACTCCTGGAATAAACGCTTCTTCAGTTGATATTTATTCCCCTGTGATCATTAATTTTAATAAATTAATGATGGGATCTACTTTAAAATCAGGAAACACCTTGGTGGGGGGAAAATCTCATCGTTTAATTAATTTAATTAGTGGACAATTGGTTGGTTATTGGATTTCTTCTGAAAATAAAGACGTCTCGCCAGCCGATGGAGAGCCCGATAAAACAACGGCCTACATTAATCATGCTAGGTTCTTTGAGTTGGCTGATTATACTGCTCAGGCTGGTTCTGGTGTTCGTGATATTTATCAAAATTGTTTTAAACCTAGCGCTGGACCAGGAGAGGGAGTAAACACTTTATGTGCTCCTACAGCTCTACAGCCATTTTGTTGTAATGGGGTTCCGAAGTCTTCTTGTGACGTGGAATAATTTATTTAAAAGTTAAAGAATATTTTATTTCTAGTTATTAAGACTATTTTATTATATTATTAAAATTATTTATTATTAAATTAATATAATTATAATTTTTTCTGAAGAAAAAATATGATTATGCAAATTTTATGGTTAAAGATAAAAAAATTAAGGAAGTAAAAATTGAATCTAAGGATTCTAAGGGCGGTAAATCAGAGGCTGCTATGTTGGCTATGCAACAAATTAAAAGTAAATTTGGTGATGGTGCCATTATGAAATTTGGTGATACTAGAAAAGTCAACGTTGATGCTATCCCAACAGGATGTCTTTCTTTGGATATAGCCTTTGGTATCGGTGGTGTTCCTCGAGGCAGAATTATTGAAGTTTTTGGGCCAGAATCTTCAGGTAAAACTACTTTAGCTCAACACATTGTAGCAGAGGTTCAAAAATTAGGTGGAATTGCTGCTTTCGTTGATGCTGAGCATGCCCTAGATCCTGATTATGCTGAAAAAATTGGTATTAACGTTAAAGAAATGTTAATTTCTCAACCGGATACTGGAGAGCAAGCTTTAGAGATTGTAGAAACTTTGGTCAGGTCAAATGCGGTTGATGTTATTGTGGTTGATAGTGTGGCCGCTTTAGTTCCACAAAAAGAAATTGAAGGTGATATGGGAGATCAACACATGGGTCTTCAGGCTCGTTTAATGAGTCAAGCTCTTAGAAAATTAACCGGAGTAGTAGCTAAAACAAAGACTGTAGTTATATTTATTAATCAAATCAGAAATAAGATTGGAGTGTTTTTTGGCAATCCCGAAACAACTAGTGGTGGAAATGCTTTAAAATTTTATTCCTCAGTTAGAGTAGAAGTTAGAAGAAGTGCTCAAATAAAACAAGGAGAAAAAATTATTGGTAATCGAGTTAAGGCTAAGGTTGTTAAAAATAAAGTAGCCGCTCCTTTTAAGTCAGCTGAATTTGATATTATGTATAATGAAGGAATTTCTTTGGCTGGGGACTTAATTGATTTGGGAGTTGAATATGATGTTATTAAAAAATCAGGAAATTCATATTCTTTTGGAAACACAAAATTAGGTGTTGGACGAGAAGCCGCTAAAACTACTTTAAAATCTCAAGAAAAATTAATGAAAGAGATTAGGGTTAAAATATTAGAAGAATACAATAAATCAGACAAAAAATAAGTATGTTATACGTTTTGTCTCTAGGGGGCTCTATTGTATCTCTGCAGGAAGGTTTAAATACTAATTTTTTAAAGAAATTTAAAAAATTAATTGAAGCTAGAATTTCCTTAGGAGATAAGTTTATTATTGTGGTTGGTGGTGGTAATTTGGCTAGGAAATATATTAAAGGGGCTGTTCAAATCAAAAAAGACATAGATGATGTTGAAAAAGACTATTTAGGTATTTATGCTACTTTTTTGAATGCTCGTTTAGTAAAGTCGGCTTTTGGAGAATTAGCTGAAAAAAATTTATTATTAAATCCCAATATTAAAATAAACTTTAAAAAGCCCGTGGCTTTCTCTGGGGGGTATCTTCCTGGCAACTCCTCTGATTTTGTAGCTGTCTCTTTAGCCAAAACTTATCAAGCCGATATTATCATTAATCTTTCTAATATCGATTATGTTTATGACAAGGATCCTAATAAATTTTCTGAGGCTAAAAAAATAAAAAAGATAAATTGGAAAAATTTTTTAGAAATAATTGGCGATAAATGGTCTCCAGGCATGAGTGCCCCCTTTGACCCCGTTGCTTCTAAATTTTGTCAAAAAAACAATAAAAAGGTAATTGTTTTGAATGGTCAAAAAATAAAGAATTTAGAAAATTATTTTTTAAATAATAAATTTCAGGGAACTGAGATTTATTAAGTTTAAATATGAAAAATATGGAAGAAAAAAATATAAACAAAATAAATGATAAGATTAAAAAAAGACCAGGGGATTTTATAAGGGGCTTAATTTCTTTTTTAAAAGAATATTCAGTCCTAGGTTTGGCCATAGGTTTAATCATTGGACAAGCCTCCAAAGATCTGGTAGACTCAATTGTTAGCGGTTTATTTATGCCTCTAATTAAATTGATAATATCAAATGATAATTTTGATAATTTTAGTTTTGTTATTAAAGGATCTACCTTTGAATTGGGTAGAATTATTAGCTCTTTTTTGACCTTTTTAATTGTAATGTCATTATTGTATTTTATTGTTAAGAAAATTATAAAGAATGATAAATTGTTACCAAAAAAATAAAAAAATAATTTTAGGATTGGATCCTGGAATAGCCGATACTGGATTTGGTATTATTTCAGTCGAAAATGACAAAACCAAATGTTTGGGATTCGGATCTATAAAAACTTCTCCTCAAGATGATTTTTTAGATAGATTGGAGAAATTAGACGATGAGCTACAAAAAATTATTGACGAATATCAGCCTGAAATTGTTTGTATTGAGAAATTATTTTTTAATAATAATGCTAAAACAGCTTTGATAGTTGGGCAGGCTCGTGGAGTGGTTATGTTAAGAATTAAAAAAAATAATATTAAGTTAGTAGAATTAACCCCTTTACAAATTAAGCAAGGAATTAGTTGCTTTGGTGGAGCTGATAAGAATCAAGTAAAAAAAATGGTAAAATTAATTTTGAATCTAAAGGAGGCTCCTAAATCAGATGATGCAGCCGATGCTTTGGCTGCAGCTATTTGTGCTTCTAGCTTAAGATTTTAAATGTTGTTATGAATAAAATGAAAATCTTTCATATTGTGTCCGAGATTTCTCCCTTTTCTAAAACTGGGGGATTGGGTGACGTTTCCAGAAGCTTGCCGAAGGCTTTATTTCGCCTAGGGCATAAAGTTTCTGTGATAACCCCTCTTTATGGCAGAATTATTGATAAAAAAAAGCATAATTTAAAATTAATTTTTAAAGATGTTAATGTTATTATTGATTCAGAAAATTCAGTAAAAGTTAATTTTTGGCAGGGCCAATTAATCAATGGTTTGCCGGTCTATTTTGTGGAAAATCGAGAACATTTTTCTAAATTTAAGAAAATTTACGTATCCAATAGGGATAATATCAGATTTTTAATATTTAATGTTTCGGCTTTAAAATTATTAAGCTTATTGAACGAGTCGCCTGACATTATCCATTGTCATGATTGGCACGCTGGATTGATTCCTTATTTTATAAAAAATAAATATCGTTATACTAAAAACTTAGTTAATTCCAAAACAATTTTTACTATTCATAATCTGGCTTTTCAGATGAGTAAATCTTGGTATAGTGTCCCTTTGGAAAAAAAGGATTATGGTCGTAAAAAGCTTCCCTTAATGGATGATCCCGATATTTTGAATATTAATTTTGCTAAGAGGGCTATATTATGGGCTGATGTTATTAACACAGTTAGTGAAAAGTATAGGGAAGAAATTATGACTAAAAAATTTGGTCAGGATTTGCATCGTATTTTAAAAAATAGAGAAGATTGCTTGTTTGGTATTATTAATGGCATCGATTATAATTCTTATAATCCCAAAAAAGATAAGGCCTTATTTAAAAAATATAGCTTTGATGATTTTAATTTAAAGAGTAATAATAAAAAATATTTGCAAAAGAAATTAGGCTTTACCGTTGATGAAGACATTCCTTTCTTTTGTTCTACTTCTCGTATAGCTCATCAAAAAGGATTTGATATTATTTTGGCTATTATGCCTTATCTACTTAGACTAGATATCCAAATAATTTTTATGGGAGATGGTGATGCTGAATATATAAAAAAAATAAAAAAATTTGAAAAAAAATATCCTAAGAAAATTGCTTGGTGGCCATTTTCTAAAAATCAAGAAAAAGAAACCTTGCTTTATGCGGCTTCCGATTTTTTTATTCTCCCGTCATATTATGAACCTTGTGGTATTAATCAGATGATTGCCATGCGTTATGGGGCTATTCCAATTGTTCGTGATATTGGCGGTCTTTATGATACAGTTTCAAATTTTAGCCCAATTACTAATAAAGGAACTGGTTTTGTTTTTAAACAAGAAGATGAATTTGCTTTCTTTTGGGCAATTATTAGAGCTTTGGAGAATTATAAATACAGAAAGGTTTGGAATAATTTGGTTAGTAGGGCTATGCATAAATCTAGTAGCTGGGAGATCCCAGCTCAAAAATATGTAGAGCTATATAAAAAAGCTTTTAAATTAAATTAGACAGAATTATGTTGTGGATCAATTTTTTACATTTATATCAACCAGCTAATTCAGATGCTTATAAAATAGAAGAGGCTAGTGATTTGAGTTATCAAAGAGTGGTTGAGGCTCTGTTAAAAAATAAAGATATTAAGTTTACTTTTAATATTTCTGGATGTTTGGTTGAAAGATTGGCGGAATTAAAAAAATTTGATTTAATAAAAAAAATAAATATTTTGTTAGAAAGAGGACAGATGGAGCTCGTTGGCTCGGCTGCTTATCATGCCTTATTACCGTTAATAGACGAAAAAGAAATAATTTGGCAAATAAACGAACAAGAAAAGATAATAAAAAAATATTTTCCAAAAGCTAAATTGCGAGGTTTCTTTTTGCCGGAGATGGCTTATAGTCCCAAGGTGGCTAGAGTTATAAAAAAGAGTGGCTATGATTGGTTAATTATAGATGAAATTTCTTATTCAGGAAATCAAAAATTAGATTTTAATGAAATATATATTGATAAAAATAGTGGATTAAAGATAATTTTTCGTTCTAGAAAGCTATCCAATTCCTATGTGCCAGAGAAAATTATAGAGTTATTAGACAAAGGGGATGATAGAACTATTATCACTGCTACTGATGGAGAATTATATGGCCTTAGGCACAATGATAATAAAAAAATATTAGAAAAATCTTTAAAAAGAAAAGGTCTTGAAACTATATTGATTTCTGATTATGTAAAGAAGGGCCGTCAAAATAAAGAAATTTTATTAAGAGAAAGCAATTGGGAATCGACTGAAAAATATTTAAGAGAGGGAAAACCCTTTCATCTTTGGTATAACAATAGTAATAGAATTCAATTAAAGCTATGGGATTTTGTTTCTTTAGCTATTAAATTGATTAATAAATACAAAAAAGATCAAAATCATCATTGGGCTCGTTGGCACTTTGTTAGAGGTCTGGCAAGTTGTACTTTTTGGTGGGCGAGCGCTTATGATTTTAAACATAATTTTGGTCCTCGGGCTTGGAGTCCTGATGAAATTGAGAGAGGTGTGGATGAATTTATTAGAGCAATTCGTTCCTTAGAGGATTCTACTAGTCGCTCTGAAAAAATTATGGCTGAAAATTTTCTTATTTCAATAAAAAAAATGGTTTGGGTTAAACATTGGACTCACCATAAAAAATAAATATGAATAAAATAAATAAACTTTTGGATGATAAATATGTTTTGAATCTTTTTAAGAAAAAAATATTGCCCCTGTATCCTGATTTTAAAAAAATAGAAAAAATAGAAATCATTTATCATAAAAATTATATTTGGCCGACAACCTATCATGTAGTTTTAGAATTTAAAACTTTTTTTTCTTTTCGACCAGAAAACTCTAAAAAAAATAAAATCAAAGTTTTATCCTTTTTCTGCACAGCTCACTCTAACGAGCCTAGAAAAAATGTTTATGATACTTTAAATTATTTGTGGAATCAGGGCTTTTCTCGAGGTTATTTGTCTATTCCTAAACCTCTCTTTTATTCCAAATATTTTAATGCCTCTTTCTATCGAGGGGTTAATGGTGATAGTTTGTTAGAATTTATTAAAAAAAATGATAAGAAGGAGATTGAAAAAATAGTTATAAAAACTGCTGAGTGGTTGGTCAAGTTGCACCATGTTCCAATCTCCGAGGAATTAAATTTTAATAAAAAAAACAATAAAATTAAAACCGTTTTACCTGGTCATCATAGTGTTTTAAAGAACTTTAAAGAAAAATATGATGGTAAATATTTTTCAGATTTAAAGAAAATTTATGATTATTTGATTGAACTAGAAGGAGATTTTTTTAGTTTGACTCATAAAAGATGGTTAATTCATGGAGATGTTCATTCGGAGAATGTTATAAAAATGGGTAGAAAAAAAATAGCTATGATAGACTTTGCCGATATTTGTGCTTCTGATTTTGCTAGGGATCTAGGAACTTTTGTCCAACAATTAGAATATAAATTAGGTAATTATGGATATAAGAAAAGCTTTATAAAAAAGATCGAAACAATATTTTTAGAAACTTATTGTAAAAAGGCTAGAATAAAATATAACGTTAGACTAAAGGAAAGAATAAAATTATATTATTGTTGGACAGCCTTTAGAACTGCTCTTTTTTGGTTTCTTAAGCATAATCCTAAACCAGATAGAGCTGAGCCTTTACTTTTAGAAATTAAAAAGAAGCTAAAATTAAATTAATTAAAAATTAATATGTTAATTGATCTACAACTTCATTCAATATATTCTGATGGGTATTTAACTCCTATTGAATTAGTAAAGTTTGCCAAAGAAAGGCAGGCTAAGGTTATTGCTTTAACCGATCATAACACTACGGCCGGTCTTGAAGAATTTAGAGAAGCAGCTAAAAAGAAAAACATAAAAACAATTACTGGACTAGAATTATACGTAAAATATAAAAGTAAGAAGATGAATCTTCTTTGGTATAATTTTGACGAAAATAATTCAAAGTTACAAAAATTATTAGAAGATACTAGGCGTCGTCGTCTTTCTTCGGCTAGAAGAATGTTAATGAAATTAAAGAAAATTGGTTACAAGATAGAGGTAGAGCAGATTTTATCTAGTTTTGATAATTATATTCCGGTTAATCGTTTAGGGGATAAAGTTATTGAAAATAAATATAATTATAATCTAATTGTTAAAAAAGTTAAGAAAAAGATACCCAAAAAAACTAGATTAATTTTACCATTAAGAGAGGAGGAAGTCTTGAGAGAGTTATTTTTTAATAAACAATTAGGAATTTTAAGCGAATCCTATATTAACGCTGAAAGATTGTTGAAAATAAAGAAAGAAATTGGTGGACAAATTGTTTTCTGTCATCCTGGCAGGTATAATAAGTATGCTAAGAATATGACTGAGAGATTAAAAGTAGCCGGGATAATTGATGGAATTGAAGTTTTGTCTCCCCATCATTCTATAGGGTCAATAATGTATTCACAATTCTTATCAGAAAAATTAGACTTGATAGCTACTGGGGGGTCTGATTTTCATCGTTTTGAGGAAAGTGGTTTTTTAATAAATGATGCTTGGGATTGGTTTAAAATTGATACAAAATATCTGAGACGAGTTGAAGAAATTATAAATTATAAAAAGGATTTTAAAAAATCTAAAAAAGTTGTATAATAGTTTACATATGGTTAGACACAAAAATAATAAAAAACAAGAAGAATCAGAGGAATTAGGGGATAATATTAAACCCGATAATAAAGTAAAAATTAGTATTATTTCAATATTAATTTTTGTTTTTGGTTTAATTAGTTTATTGTCTCTATTTTCCTTGTCAGGTAGTTTTGGTAATTTCTTAGATAAAATATTATCATGGGGCTTTGGTTGGGGGAAATGGTTTTTCCCTGTTTTATTGATAGTTTTAAGCATTGCTCTATATAAAGGTAAAAAGTTTTTTTCTAAAAAAGTTAATTATGTCGGATTGAGCTTGGTATTTATTTTTGCTGTTTCTTTATTACATTTTTTCTTTAAGACTTCAGTTGTCGCCAAAAATAAAGCTTTGGAGGGCGTTGGAGGTGGATTTTTAGGGTTTTATTTGTCTTTATTTTTTAAAAACATTTTTGGTTTTTGGGGAGGACTAATAATTATTTTAGCAATCTTAGCTATAGCTATTATATTATTATTTAACATCACCTTGTCCCATTTAGTTGGATCTAAAAGTTTTGTTTTTAAATTTTTTAATTATTTTTCCAGTGATCGCTCAGAAGAAAATGAAGATAACCCAACCGAAGAAGATGAAGTTTTGGATCAAGACGAGGAAATTGATTCTCTGGATATTGAAGAAGAACTAGAATTAGACAATGAGGAGGATGATATTTTATTTACAAAGAAAGAAATTGGAAAACGAAATATTTCTGGAAATCAGCTCGATTCTCACGAAGACACTTCTTTTAGAGAAGAAAAGAAAAATCAGAAAATTAATTGGAAAACAAAAAAAATAAAAATAGATTTACCATTGGAATTGCTAAGTGGAAAAATAAATAAAGCTACTAGTGGGGATATTAATAATAATATTTTAATTATTCAAAGAACTTTAGAAAATTTTGGAATTTCTGTTGAAATGGGGGAGGTAAATGTTGGCCCAACCGTTACTCAATACACTTTTAAACCGTCAGAAGGTATTAAGGTGTCTAGAATTACTGCTCTAAGCAATGATTTGTCTTTGGCTTTGGCGGCTCATCCCATTAGAATTGAAGCGCCTATTCCTGGTAAGGCTTTGGTTGGTATCGAGGTTCCTAATAGAACTAAGGCCATTGTTGGATTGAGAGAGGTTTTAGAGGATAAAGATTTTAAGTCTAGGTCTAGCAATTTAACAGCTGCCTTGGGAAAGGATGTCTCTGGTAAAAATATTATTTATGATATTGCTAAGATGCCTCATTTATTGGTAGCTGGAGCTACTAATTCGGGAAAATCTGTTTGTTTAAATACTATCATTATTAGTTTATTATATCAAAATAATCCTGATGATTTAAGATTTATCATGGTTGATCCTAAAAGAGTAGAACTTCCAGCCTATAACGGAATACCTCATCTTTTAACTCCAGTTATTACGGAAGTTAGTAAAACTATTAATGCTTTAAGATGGTGCTTGAATGAAATGGACCGTCGTTATGAAATATTAAATCAGGCTGGCAAAAAGAATATTCAAACTTATAATCAATCTAGTAAGGAAAAGATGCCTTATATTATTTTTGTTATCGATGAATTGGCTGATTTAATGGTGACAGCTGCTAAAGATATTGAGGGCAGTGTGATTAGGCTTACTCAAATGTCTAGAGCTGTGGGAATCCATTTAATATTAGCTACTCAAAGACCTAGTGTTGATGTTATTACTGGTCTTATCAAAGCTAATACTCCAGCCAGAATTGCCTTCTCGGTAGCCTCGGCTATAGATTCTAAAACAATATTAGATTCCTCTGGAGCGGAAAAATTATTGGGGAAGGGTGATATGCTTTTTTCGACTGCTGAACTTTCTAAGCCGAAAAGAATTCAAGGTGCTTATGTTGATGATAGCGAAATTTTGTCTATCACCAATTATATTAAAGATAAATATGGTTCAGCTGATTATTTAGAGGGAATAGTTGAAAGACAAAAGGTTAGTGGCATTGGTGGAGTTGGTTTAGATGGCTCTATGGGAGATGAGGATGAATTATTGGAAGAAGCTAAAGAAATAATTGTTGCTGCTGGAAAAGCTTCGACTTCGCTTTTACAAAGAAGACTAAGAATTGGATATTCTCGAGCAGCTAGTATTTTAGATATGTTGGAAGAGTCAGGGATAGTTGGTCCTTCTAATGGATCTAAACCTAGAGAAATATTAATCTCTAAAGAGCAATATGAAAATCAATTAAATAATTCTATGGCAGGAATACCTGTTCATAATAAAAAAGAGGCTAAGGCTCCCGATAATTATCTTTATCAAGAAGATGAGAGCCCCTTGGTTTTAGAAAATGAGGAAGAGGAGTTAATTGAAGAAATAGACCAAAATTTAGAGGAAGACGAGGTTGAAGAAAATGATGATAATTCGTCAGAGCATGAAGGGGTTGATCTAGAAGATGATTTCGGAAAATATTCTTCTAAATAATAATATATGAAAGTTTTTTTATCTTATATAAAAAAAATAATTCCTAAAAAATTATTTAAAAATATTCAACCAGCTTACCATTATTTTTTGAGCTGGTTGGCTAGTTTGGTTTATGGAAATCCTAGTTCTAAGTTAGTAGTAATTGGGATAACTGGCACTTCTGGAAAAACTAGCTCAGTCTATTTAATGGCCAAATCTTTAAATGAGGCTGGCTATAAGGCTGGATATACTTCGACTGCTATGTTTGGTGACGGAGAGAATGAATGGCTTAATGATAAGAAAATGACCATGGTGGGACCATTTTTTACTCAAAAAATTATAAAGAAGATGGTGAAGAATGGTTGTCATTATGCCATTGTTGAGACAACTTCTGAGGGGGTTAGACAATTTCGTCATCGATTTATAAATTATGATGTTTTAGTTTTTACTGGACTCTATCCAGAGCATATTGAATCTCATGGAAGTTTTGAAAATTATAAAAAAGCCAAGGGAGAATTATTTGCTCATTTAAAAAAGTGTCAACCAAAATATTTGAATAATAATAATCGAGTTGTTAAGGCTAAAAATAATTTATCTAAAATTGATTTAAATAGAGTTAAGAAAACTTTTGTCATTAATGGAGATGACGAACATTCTTTTTATTTTTCTTCCTTTTGGGCAGAGAATAAATTTTATTATTTTTCTGGGGTTAGGGATGTTTCTGAAAACTCAGCTATCTTTTTTGACGATATAAAAGTAAGTTTGTCAGGAACCTCTTTCTCTTTTAGTTATAATGAAAAAGATGTTGATTCTGGTCTTAATAATTTAATGACTAGGGAGATTAATTTAAAGCCTTGGGGGGAATTTAATGTTTATAATTCCATGCCAGTGTTGTCGTTACCTTTTGTTTTAGATTTTATTGATTTGGATAAAATAATTAGTAGTTTGGAAAAAATAAAAAGTATTCCTGGTAGAATGGAGATGGTTGATGTGGGACAAAACTTCTTGGCTATAGTTGATTATGCCTATGAGCCAGTAGCTATGAAGAAGATGTATGATTTAATTTATTTTTTAAAAAATGAATTATCAGATAATGGCTATACTGGCAAAATTATTCATATCTTAGGATCAGCTGGTGGTGGTCGAGATAAGGATCGTCGTGAAATTATGGGACGATTGGCTGGGGAGAGGGCTGATTTTGTTATTATAACCAACGAGGATCCCTATGATGATAACCCTTTAGATATTATTAATCAGGTTTCTTTTGGAAGTAAGGAAGCTGGTAAGCAAGAAGGAATTAATTTATTTAGGATAATGGATAGAAGGGAGGCTATAAAAAAGGCCTTAAAGTTAGTTAAGGAGGGAGATTTACTTATTATTACTGGCAAAGGTTGCGAACAGGCTATTTGTTTAAGCAATGGAAGAAAACTTCCCTGGGATGATCGTTTAATTCTAAAAGAAGAAATAATAAATAATTTGAATTAAATATAATATAAAAATATGAATAAAAAGAAAAAAGGTTTTACTCTGATTGAGCTTTTGGTTGTAATCGCTATTATTGGTATTTTGGCAACCTTGGCTGTAGTAGCCTTGCAACAAGCCAGAAAGAATGCCCGTGATGCTAAAAGAATAGCCGATATTAAACAAATGCAAACTGCCCTAGAATTATATTTTAATGATTGGCAGGGTTATCCAGTTGATGTTATCTCTGGATCTAGTATTTCTAGTGGTACTTCTAATGTTTATATGGCAATTGTTCCTACTGGTCCATCTCCAGCTGATGGCGATTGCGCCAGCTCATCTTATGAATATAGGCAAGCGGACGATGGAGCCGCATATTATATAGAATTTTGTTTGGGGGGACAAACTGGTGGTCTAAGCGCTGGGATAAAATGCGCCACTCCTTTAGGAGTTTTATCTACAACTACTTCTTGTAACTAAAAAAAGTTTGACCATTTTTTGATTTTTTTGTATAATAAAATATAGAATAATCTTTCAATAATAAAATATTAAAAAATATGAATAAAAAGAAAAAAGGTTTTACTCTGATTGAGCTTTTGGTTGTAATCGCTATTATTGGTATTTTGGCAACCTTGGCTGTAGTAGCCTTGCAACAAGCCAGAAAGAATGCCCGTGATGCTAAAAGAATAGCCGACGTTAAACAAATGCAAACTGCCCTAGAATTATATTTTAATGATTGGCAGGGATATCCGCCATCTACTTCAGTAATATCAACTATTGCTAGTGGCACTAATATTTATATGGCTATTTTGCCTTCTGCTCCTACTCCGGCTGATGGTGATTGTGAAACTGCTAGTAATACTTATGAATATATGGAGGCAGGAGTTGATAATGGATCATATATATTGTCTTTTTGTTTGGGTGGTCAAACCGGAGGTTTAGATGCTGGCTCAAAATGTGCAACTCCTGGAGGTGTTATGGACGAAGATTGTTCAGGAGAATTTTAGTCTTACATAAAAAATATTTAGATATAAAAAAATCGACTATTATCAGTCGATTTTTTTATTGGTGCGCCGTAAAGGATTCGAACCTTTGACCTTCTCCTTAAGAGGGAGCTGCTCTACCAGCTGAGCTAACAGCGCTTTTAAGTGGCTGGGGAGGGGATCGAACCCTCGACCTTAGCGTTATGAGTGCTACGCTCTAACCATCTGAGCTACCCAGCCGATATTGAATTGTTTTGGTGTGCCCAGCAGGATTTGAACCCACAACCTTCTGGTCCGAAGCCAGATGCTCTATCCAGTTGAGCTATAGGCACAACATAAAAATCTTGGTATTTTTATGTTTTTTATTATAATTGAAAAAAATATTTTTAGCAACACTTTATTTCTTTAGAGCGTCCTTGAGTTTTTTGCCAGCTTTAAATTTAGCTACCTTAACCGCTGGAATCTTTATTCTTTCTTGAGGATTTCTAGGATTAACACCACCACGGGCATAACGATCCTTTAGTATAAAAGCTCCAAATCCAGTTAGTTTTACAGTTTGGCCAGACTTAATTCTTTCTATAATAACATCGGTTAATGTTTTGATTATTTCTTCAATTTGTTTTTTGCCAATTTCAATAGTTTTTTTATTGGCAATTATTTCAGCTAATTCTTTAGGATTAATAAAATTTTTATCTGGCATATTCAATGACTCTTAATTCTCTTATAATATTAACTTTGATTTCTCCTGGATATTTTAATTCTTGTTCTATTTTTTTAGCAATTTCTCTGGCCATTTCATAAGATTTTAAATCATCTATTTTTTCTGGAGATATAAATATTCTTACTTCACGTCCAGCTTGAATAGCATAACTTTTTTCAACTCCGTCAAAAGAATTGGCGATTCTTTCTAATTCCTCTAAACGATGAATATAATTTTCGTAAGAATCATGGCGAGCTCCTGGTCGAGCTGATGAAATAGCATCGGCTGTCTTTACTATAATTGATAATAGAGTTTTAGGGTTGTCGTCGTGATGAGTTTCAACTGGAGCAATAATTTCTTCGGGCATATTAAATTTCTTTAAAATGTCTCGACCAATTTCGGTGTGATTTCCTTGTATCTCATGATCAACGGCCTTGCCAATATCATGTAAAAGACCAGCTTTTTTAGCCATATTAGCATCAGCCCCTAATTCTCGGGCTAACATACCAGACAGATGAGCTACTTCAATGGAATGTTCTAAAGCATTTTGTCCATAACTAGTTCTGTATTTTAATCTTCCAATAATCTGGGTTAGTTTTGGATCAAATCCGGCTACGCCTAATTCGTAAACAGCTTCATCTCCAGCTTTTTTAATATCAGTTGAAAGTTCAACCTTGGCTTTAGTAACAGCATCTTCTATTTTAGTAGGGTGAATTCTTCCGTCTTTAATTAAATATTCTAGAGCTCGTTTAGCTACGTGTCTTCTAATTAGAGAGAACCCTGAAATAGTTATAGCGTTTGGGGTATCGTCAACAATTATTTCAACTCCAGTCATTTGTTCAATAGATTTAATATTTCTACCCTCTCTTCCGATAATCCTTCCTTTCATTTCATCACTAGGAAGATCGACAGTAGTAGTTGTTAGGTCGGCAGTATAATTCGGTGCTAATCTTTGAATGACAAAGGCTAACATATCCATGGCCTTTTCTTTTATTAACTCATCCGATTCATTTTTTAATTTAGTAATTCTAGCTAAAAGATCCTCGCTATTTTTTTCTTCGATATTTTTTAATAAAATTTCTTTAGCTTGTTCAGGTGTTAATTTTGCAAGATCCTCTAATTTTTTGATCTGCTCTTCTTTTATTTCTTTTATTTTTTCTTTAATTTCTTGGACTTCATTAACCTTATCATATAATTTCTGTTGTTTTTCTTCTAGAGCTAATAATTTTTGAGAAAAAGCAGTTTCTCTTTCTTCTAAACGCCTTTGCAAATTATTAATTTCTTGACGACGGCTTGATTCTTCTTTTTTGGCTTCATCGATTATTTTTAGAGCCTTTTCTTGGGCCTCTAATTCATATTTTTTTTGTTTAGTTTTAGCCTCGTTTAATATTTTTTCAGCTTTATTTTCAGCTCCCTCTATTTTAGAGGCTGACATTTTTTTATAATACAAATAACCCCCGAAAAAACCGGCAATAGCCAAAGCTACGTAAATAGCATAGTTCATATTTTTTTATTTTGTTTTTGAGGTTAATAAAACGACAAAATTATGCCAATTTATTTGGCAAAATTTGAGAAATTAGACAAAAAATTCTTTTTTTAGTGTTATTTTTTGAATATTTTAAGTTTTTATCAAAAGTAGTCATTATAATTATCTCCCAAAAACAGGCTTTAATTTTAAATTATTTTTCGTAATTATAGCTTAACATAAGATTTTTTCTTTGTAAAGATAAAAAAAGTGGCTATTTTTTTGATTATTTATTAAATTTGTATTATAATATTAAGGTATTAATATTATTAATTTTTTATAAATATGGAAAAAAATAAAAAACTTACCTTCAAAAATGTTATTTTATTGGTTTTTTTAGCGGTTATAGTTGTGTCTTTTTTGGTTTTAAAAATTAAAGATTTTAAAATTAGCAAAAGGGTAGAATTAGATAATGATTATTTAACACAATTACCCTCTTCTGGTATTTTTGATCAAAATAATAAAGGGTTAATCAAAAAATTTGATTCTTATCAAGAATTGCAAGAATTTATTTCTGATAAGCAAGCCAATTCTGAAATGACTAATTATCTTAGAGATGGTTTAATGTTAGAGAAATCAATGGCCGTTGATGAGTCGATTAATGAAGTAGCTACTGGGCTGGGAAGCTCTGAAGATAGCTCGGTTGATTTTTCAAAGACTAATATTCAAGTTGAGGGTGTAGATGAAGCTGACATTATCAAGACTGATGGAAAATATATTTATGCAGTGGTTGATAAGGACTTATATATAATTGAAGCTTATCCGGTCGAAGAAGCTAAGCTAATTAAAAAAATGAGCTTTGATAATTATTTAACTGATATTTATGTTAAGGATGAGAAATTAGTAGTTTTCGGTAATATGTCCGATTATGCTGTCTTTGAAAAAATGATATCTAGCTCTAGAATCTGGCCTGGCCCTTATAGCAATAATGTTTTTTTACAAGTTTTTAATGTTTCGGATATAGAAAATCCCGTCAAAGAAAGAGATTTTAAAATTGAAGGAAATTATTTTAACTCTCGCTTAATTGGAGACCATCTTTATTTTATCGTTAATAATTACGGTCTATCTTCAGAGGTTTTACCTAAAATTTTCTACCAAGAGGAAGAATTGAGTTTTGATTGTCAGGATGGTGTTAAATGTCTTAATCCCGATATTTATTATTTTGACACTCCTTATGACAGCTTTAATTTTTCATCTGTTTTTTCGGTGAACTTATTTAACAAAGAAGAAGATTTTAAAAGCAGTTATTATCTATTACCAGCCAGTCAGAATATGTATGTTTCGCCCAATAATATTTATTTGTCTTATACTAAATATTTGAATGAGTATGAAATAGAATCTGAAGTTCTTTTAGATTTAGTTTATTCTCGTTTAAGTGAAAAGGATCGTCAAGTAATAGAAGAAATTAAAAACGTTTCTGAAAAAATATTAAGCGCCTCAGAAAAGAAATATAAGATTAGAAACATCTTGGATCTTTATATTTCTCTTTTAACTGCTCCTGAGCAAGAAGCTTTGGAGGCCGATATGATTTTGGCTATTAAAGATAGATATCCAAATTTAGAAAATGAAATTGAATCAACTATTATATACAAGCTTTCAGTGTTTAACGGGGTGGTTGAGCCCATGGTAGAGGGCTCAGTTCCTGGGTCTTTATTAAATCAATTTTCTATGGATGAATATAATAGTTATTTTCGAGTAGCAACCACTAAAAATGCTAATTGGTCTAAATATTCTAGCTCTCAAGAATCTTCTAATAATGTTTATATGTTAGATGGTAATATGCAAATAATTGGTAGTCTGGAAAATATGGCTCCTGGCGAGAGGATTTACTCAGTTCGATTTTTGGGAGACAGGGGGTATGTTGTGACCTTTGAGCAAGTTGATCCTTTGTTTTCTTTAGATTTGAGCAATCCTTATAGTCCAGCAATTTCAGGAGAATTAAAGATACCAGGATTCTCTAATTATTTACATCCATACGGAGATGATAAATTAATTGGTTTTGGCCAAGACACCGAAATTGTAGATGATAGGGTTATTACCAAAGGATTAAAATTATCATTGTTTGACGTTTCTCAGGGAACCCCTTTAGAATTGGATTCTTATATTATTGGAGATTCTGGCAGTGAGTCAATTGCCTTGTATGATCACCACGCCTTTCTTTTTTCGGCAAATAAAAATATTTTGGCTGTCCCAGTAGTTTTAAGAGATAATTCAACTAATGATTATTGGGGTCGAGCTACCTTTAATGGCTTTATGATTTTTGAGATTGTTGATAATAAATTTCAATTAAAGGGAGAAATTACTCATTTAAACGAAGACATTTCTGACTTCGATAAATTTATGAATTATTCGGCCAAAAGATCTCTATATATTGAAAACAATTTTTATTCCTTTTCTAATAGATTAATAAAAATAAATAATTTGATTGATTTGTCAGATATTAAATCAATTGATTTAAAATAAAAAATATAAATATGTTTAATCCAGTCTTTTCTAGAAAGAAAATTTTTTTATTTCATTTATTATTTTTTTTGCTATTGGTTTCCGCCTTTATTTGGTCAAAGTCTTTTTATTGGATTTTAATTTCTTTTAATGCTGTTTTCTTTTTTTATTTTCTTAGATTTAAAAAAATAATTGCAGAAAAAAAAGATTATTTGTTTTTTATTTTGCCGGGACTTTTTATAAATAGCTTAGCATTTTATCTATCTTTATTAATTTCCAAATTTTATATTATTTTATTTCTAATAGTTGGTCTGATGGTTAGTTTCTACTATTTTAGTGGATTAAAAAAGAGAGTTTTTAGAAAAAATGTTCTAGGATCCGATAGCCTCTCCATTTGGTCGGATGTCTTAAGTTTATTGTTTTTATTTTTAACAGCCTCATTTTTTTACGGCCTGACCTATTTCTTAAACATTAATAATTGGGTCTTGTTTGTGTTTATTTCCTTGATGTTATTAGTTTCTTCTTGGCAAAATATTTTTCTTGCTAAAGAGAGCTTTAAAACAACTATTTTTTTCGGTTCCTTGTTTTTGTTTTCGGTTTTGCCTTTAGTCTGGATTTTGTTTTTTTTACCGTTTAATTATAATATACTTGGATTATTATTATCCTTATGTTATTATTTAGGACTAAGTTTAATAAGGTTTTATTTAACCAAGGGTTTAACTATAAAAAAAATAAAATATAACTTAATTTTTATTATTTCACTTTTAATCATCATATTATTGTTGGTTAAGTGGCGCTAGATATTATGAAAAAAATAAAAAAAGATAAAATTAATTTAGTGTTGGTAGTTGTTTGTGTCTCTTTTCTTCTTGGATTAATTGGTGGTGGACTGGCTTATATTTATTTTAATTCCTGGGGAGGATCCCAATTATTAGATTCAAATCAAGAAGTTAATTTAAACTCTCCAGAATATAATAATACTAGCTTAATAATTCAGGATCCCAAAAAAGTATATATTAGTCAGGATTTGAAAATAGAGGAATCTCTAAATTATTTTAGCGAGGCTGTGGTTGGAATTTTTCCAAAAATGAAAGAAATTGAAGACCCTTATCAAAATAATTATATAATTGGCGAGGAAAATTTTTCTGGCTTGATAATTAGCAATGATGGTTGGGTGGTTATTAATGTTTTAGAAAATAATAATTTTGATAAAAATATTTTAAAGAACAAAGATAACTATGTGGTCGTTTCTAGAAAAGGTAAAAAAATTTACGACATTTCAGAGATCGTTGATTTTAGTAATAAAGGTTTATTATTTATAAAGATTAAAGACGTCAATAATTTGCCAGCTAGAAATTTTGTTAACATCGCTGACTTGAGATCTGGACAGACAATCTTGGCCTATAATTTCTCTGATGAGATCATTGTAAACACTATTAATTCAATTAATTCTGGTGAAGATTTAAAATTTTCTAATAATTATCAAAGCTATATAACTCTAAATAATGACCTACCAGAAAGTTTTAAGAATGGTTATTTATTTAATTTGAGCGGTGATTTATTGGGCTTGGTAGATAATGATCTTAATATTAGGCCTATCCATGATTTTAGGTCAAATATCTATGGCTTTCTAAAAAACAAAGAAGTGTCAGATATTAAATTCGGGCTTTATTATTTAGATTTAAAAAATATTATTAGCGGTCAATTACCTGTTAGTGGGGCCTTAGTTTATAATAATGGTCTTAATCCTTTCATGAGGGGGCAAATAGCTGAGTCTAGTGGTTTGCAAATTGGTGATATTATCACCAAAATAAATAATTATGAGATAAACGATCAGGCTAATTTTAATGATGTTCTAAATAATTTTGTTTTAGGGGATAAAATTAGTTTAATTATTATTAGAAACGGAGAAACCGTCGAATTAAAAATAGAATTAAAATAATCCTTATTAATTTAATTTTTTATGAAACTTCAAAGTTTAACTGGAAATATTAGAGCTATAAAAAACAAAAAAGTTTTTTTAAGAGTAGATTTTAATGTGCCGATTTCTAATAATAGGATTAAAGAAGACTTTAAAATTAGACAAAGTTTGGAAACAATAAAATTTTTTTTAAAGAATAATTGTCAAATAATTTTAGCTAGCCATTTGGGTCAACCTAAGTCTGGCTTTGAGTCTAAATATTCTTTATCCCCAATTGCTAAATATTTATCAAAAATATTAAAGAAAAAAATAGTCTTTTTAGATTTTAGAAAATTTTCTGATTTTAAAAATATTAGAGAGGAAATAAAAAATAATAATCAAGTTAAAATTTTTTTACTTGATAATCTAAGATTTTATTCAGGAGAAGAGAGAAATTGTAAAAAATTAGGTAAGTCTTTAGCTTCCTTGGCCGATGTTTATGTAAATGATGCTTTTGCTGTTTCTCATCGAGCTAATTCTTCAGTATCTTCAATTAGAGTCAATAAACCATCCTTTATGGGCTTTTTACTAGAAAAGGAGATTGTTAGTTTAAATAGAATTTTAAAGCCTAAAAAACCTTTTGTGGTTATCATGGGTGGCGCCAAAATTTCAACTAAAATTCCAATTATAAAAAAATTATATAATAAAGCTAATACTATTTTGCTAGGAGGGGCTTTGGTAAATAATTTTTTTCTAGCCAAGGGATTTAATGTTGGAAAATCATTGGTTGATAATTCTGGAGAAAAGATAATCAAAAATTTTTTAAAATCTAAAAAGATAATTTTGCCCGTCGATGTTAAAGTTTTGTCGGGAAGTTCTAAGAACAAGAGTATTAACAACAAGAGTCTCTCTGAAATTGCTGATAACGACGTTATTTTAGATATTGGGACAAAAACAATTGAATTATTTTCTAAATATATTGATAAGGCTCAAACTATTGTTTGGAACGGGCCGATGGGAAAATTTGAGGAGGCTGATTTTAGAAAGGGAACTATTGCTATTGCTCGAGAGATTGCTATTAGATCGGGTGGAAGGGCCTTTGGTGTTGCTGGTGGTGGCGAGACAGTGGAGGCACTTAATTTATCAAAAAAGAAAAAATATATGGATTGGGTTTCAACTGGTGGCGGTGCAATGTTGTCTTATTTAGCTGGAGAAAGAATGCCGGGCATAGAATAATATTTAAATATTTAATAAATCTAAAATATGAGTAAAATAATAAAAATTATTGGAAGAGAAATATTGGATTCTCGTGGAAACCCCACGGTTGAAGCTAAGGTCTTTTTAGAAAATGGAATTTGGGCTAAGGCGGCAGTTCCTTCTGGAGCTTCTACTGGAGTTCATGAGGCTCATGAATTAAGGGATGGAGATAAAAAGAGATACCATGGCCTAGGAGTTCTAAAGGCAATCAAAAATATTAATGGCCCTATTGCAAAAATTTTAGTAGGAGAAGATGTTTTAAATCAGAAGAAAATTGATCAAAAAATGATTAAGCTAGACGGTACTGAAAATAAGAAAAGAATTGGAGCTAATGCCATTTTAGCTGTTTCTTTAGCAACGGCTAGGGCAGGAGCTTTATGTTCCGGACAAGAACTTTATGAATATTTAGCTGAAACTTTTGACTTTTCTAAAAGGTATAAATTACCGACTCCTTCCTTTAATGTTGTAAATGGCGGAGCTCATGCTGATAATAATTTGGACTTTCAGGAATTTATGATCGTTCCGAATATTAAAACAATTAGCTTTTCAGAGAAATTGAGAATGGGAGCAGAAATTTTTCATGAATTAGGAAAAATTTTAAAGAGTAGAGAAATGAATACTGGCGTTGGAAATGAAGGTGGTTACGCGCCTGATGTTAGTTTTAGCGCTGAGGCTTTGGAATTAATCATTTTAGCTGGTCAAAAGGCTGGATACAAGGTTGGCCAAAATTTTTTTCTAGGGACAGATGTTGGCTCCTCAGAGCTATATGATAATAAAAATAAAAAATATTGTTTTTCTCTAGATAATAAATCTCTGAACTCCTCAGAGCTAATAAAAATGTATCAAGATTGGTTTAAAAAATACAAAATATTTTTTATTGAAGACGGTTTAGCCGAGGATGATTGGGCTGGCTGGAAAGAATTAACTAAAAAGATAGGGAAAAATGTTTTATTAATTGGTGATGATCTATTTGTTACTAACAAAAAAAGATTGAAGAAAGGGATTGATCAAAAAATTGCCAATGCTGTATTAATAAAACTTAATCAAGTCGGAACCCTCTCTGAGACAATCGAAACTATCAAAATGGCCCAAAAGAATAATTATAAAATAATGATTTCCCATCGTAGTGGAGAGACTAGCGATGATTTTATTGCTGATTTAGCTGTTGCTGTTTCGGCTGAGTTTATTAAATCTGGTTCATTATCTAGAAGTGAGAGATTGGCAAAGTATAATAGGTTATTGGAGATTGAAGAGAACCTTAAAAAATAATTATGGGAAAATCTGATATAAAAAATAAGTTAGCAGTTTTTTTAACTATCGATGGATGGGGTATCTCTTTGAATACCGAAAATAATGCTATTAGAAAAGCTAATATTCCTGGTTTCAAGAATCTAGTAGCTAATTTTCCGGCTACTGTTATTGAAACTCCTGATTTAGAGCTAAGTGATGTCTATAGATCTTTTGGATTAGGAATTGATATTAAGTCTTCTGGTAATTATGAAAAATCAGTTTCTGTCTCTAAAATTATTTCACAATTTGATCTAAATCAATTAAAGATTTCTGCTAGCTGTGATTTTCCTCTAATCTCAACTTTTTTTAATAATTCCTTAGAAAGATATCCAAATGAAGATTGGATTATAGTAGATAAAAAAAAGAGCCCCCTATTATCTTTTTTTGGCAAAGATGCTTTAGTGGATGAATTAATTAAAAATATAAAATCGAATAAATATAATTTTATATCTTCTTGTCTGTCTGAAATTGGCTTAGAGGTTTTAGGTGGTAATTTTTTATCAATCATTTCAGCAGTAGAAAATATTTCTGAATCTTTAGAGAAGATAGCGAAAGCAGTCCTAGAAGTAGATGGAGTTTTAATAATAACTAGTGCTTATGGTGGGGCAGAGGATGCTTATAATATTGGTACGGGTTTAGCTAATAAAAAAAGAACAAAAAATAATGTCCCTTTTTTAATTATTGGCCAAAGTTTTGAGGGAAAGACTATTGGTCTGAAAGAGGCTCCTAATAATGATTTAAGTTTGCTTAATCCTCAAGGTAATTACATGAGTATTGCCCCAACAATTTTAAAGATTTTAAATCTTCCAATAGCCTCTTCTATGAGCGATAATAGTTTTGTTTAGATAATATTAAAAAAAATAAATATAATTATTCCAATAGCTATTCCTAGTAAGCATCCAGCTATAACCTCTATCTTAGTATGCCCAATTCTTTCTTTAAGAATTGGGTATTTTTCATCTAGAAATTGATCATCTTTTAGATCTTTTATCAAGATGTTTATAATGGCGCCTTGTTGCCCTAGATACTGTCTAAGTTTAAGAGCGTCATTTATTACAATAACAGCAAAGGCTATGGTTAGGGCAAAGATTGGCGAAGTAATTCCTTGAGTTAGTCCTATTATTACCACTAATGATGAAACAAAGGCGCTATGGCCAGAAGGCATTCCAGCATAGGAAAATTTTATTAAATCAATTAACTTCATGTTATTGCGATGGCTTAACATTATTTTTATAATTTGAGCAATCGCTGCGGAAATAAAGGGGGTTAAAAGAATGGAATATAAATTCATTTTTTTATTTTAATTTTTATGAATTAAATGTCTAGATTAGAAACATTTTTGGCGTGGGTTTGAATGAAATGTTTTCTTTTAGAAACATCATCTCCCATTAACATATCGAAGACAATATCAGCTTTGGCAGCATCTTCGATGGTGACCTGTTTAACAATTCTAGATTTTGGATCCATGGTTGTTTCCCAAAGTTGTCCAGGATTCATTTCTCCCAAACCTTTGTATCTCTGAATAAATAATTTATTAGTCTTTTTTGTTTTCTTTTCTTCCTCTTCTTCATTGTTTTCTTCTTCTGCGCTTTCATCTTCATTTCCACTATTTTCTTCGATTGATTCTTTAATTTCTCCTCCAAACTCTTTTATAATATTTATTTTTTCTTCTTCGGTATAGGCGTATCTTATAGCCGAACCTTTTTTAATTTGATAAAGAGGGGGTTGAGCAATATAAATATGACCTCCAGTTATAAGGGGATTAAAATATCGGAAAAATAAAGTCAGAAGTAAGGTTCTAATATGAGCTCCATCGACGTCCGCATCAGTCATAATAATAATTCTATTGTATCTTATTTTGCTAATATCAATTTGATCTCCGATATTTGTTCCCATGGCAATAACTAGATTTTTTATTTCGTTATTAACCAACATCTTGTCGAGACGGGCTCTTTCAACATTTAATATTTTTCCTCTAAGCGGTAAAATAGCTTGAAAGCGACGATCCCTTCCTTGTTTAGCGCTACCTCCAGCTGAGTCTCCCTCTACTATATATAGTTCGCATTCTTCGGCCTTGTTACTTGAGCAATCAGCTAGTTTTCCTGGTAGAGTCATTCCCTCTAAGGCTCCTTTTCTTAAGATACTAGCCCTGGCAGTTCTGGCGGCTAGTCTAGCTTGGGCTGATAAAACACATTTCCCAATAATACTTTCAGCCTCCTTAGGATTTTCTTCTAAAAAGATTCCAAAAGCTTCTCCGAAAATTTGCTCAACATAAGTTTTTATTTCAGCATTTCCTAATTTTCCTTTAGTTTGTCCTTCAAATTGAGGGTTTGGTAATTTAACGCTAACAATAGCTGTTAATCCCTCTCGAACATCATCTCCAGTTAAATTTTCATCTTTTTCTTTTAGTAAATTTTTATTTCTAGCATAGGAGTTTAGGGTTCTAGTTAGAGCAGTTTTAAATCCAACTAGATGAGTTCCACCATCTGGGTTATAAATATTATTAGCAAAAGGTAAGGTTGTTTCATTATACTCGTCGTTATATTGTAGAGCCACTTCAATTTTACAATCATTTATTTCTTTCTCTACATAAAAAACGGTTTCATGTTTGATGTTTTTTTGTCGGTGAAGTGATTTGATATATGATTTAATTCCACCTTCAAAATAGAAACGATATTTTTTAGGAGAATGTCCGCTTCTTTCATCACAAACATTCATGGTTATTCCTTTGGTCAGATATGATTGTTGACGAAGACGATCTAAGATTTTTCCCCAACTAAATTCAGTCTCAGTAAATATAGTAGCATCAGGTTTAAAGATAATAGTAGTTCCAGTTCTTTTAGTTTTTCCAGTAGCCTTTATATTTTTTAAAGGTTTTCCGATTTTGTATTCTTGTTCCCAGATTTGTCCATCGCGATGTATTTCAGCTCTTAGATATTCACTTAAAGCATTAACTACCGAAACACCTACTCCGTGAAGACCTCCAGACACTTTGTATCCACTCCCACCAAATTTTCCCCCAGCGTGTAATTTTGTTAAAACTGTTTCTAGGGCTGATAATCCAGTAACTTTATGTTTTTCTACTGGAATACCACGACCATTATCGTCAACCTTTACCATTCCGTCTTTTAGTAGAGTAACGCTAACTTCGGTAGCATGTCCAGCCATAGCTTCATCAACACTATTATCAACTACTTCCCAAATAAGGTGGTGAAGACCAGCTGCTGAAGTCGAACCAATATACATTCCTGGTCTTTTTCTAACTGGGTCAAGTCCCTCTAGGACGGTAATGGCATCAGCTCCGTAATCGTTATTTTTTTTGATTTTTTCAGGCATATTTCTTTATTTTAAATAATTTATAATAAATAAAAAATGATAGTTTTTGTATTTCTATCTTTAATTATTATAACAAAATAATAATTACAAGTCAAAGTGTTTTTTGGGTATTTTTTCTTGATTTAAGGGTTTACTCAATATCTTAATTGTAGTATAATTTAGGCATAATTAATTAAAATACTTTATTTATGGCAAAAATATTAGTAACAGGAGGGGCTGGTTTTATTGGCTCTAATTTAGTTGACAAGTTAATCAGCTTAAATCATCAGGTTGTAGTAATTGATAATTTATTTAGTGGCAAAAGAGACTATTTAAATAGCTTGGCTATTTTTTATCAGGTTGATATTAATGATAAGGAAAAAGTATCAGAGATTTTTATTCAAGAAAAATTTGATTATGTTTATCATTTGGCCGCTCAGATCGATGTTCGCAAGTCAGTTGAAGATATGGCTTTTGACAATCAGGTTAATATCTTGGGAGCTTTAAATATTTTAGATAATTGTTATAAAAATAAAGTTAAGAAAATAATTTTTGCTTCTTCCGGGGGCGCGGCTTATGGCTTTCCCGAGGAAGTTCCAACTCCAGAAAATTATCCGACTAATCCTGTATCTCCTTATGGAATAAATAAGCTTTGTTTTGAAAAATATCTAAATTATTATTATAAGGTTTTTGGTCAGAAATACTCTGTTTGTCGTTTGGCTAATGTTTATGGTCCTAGGCAATATAAAGGAGGAGAAGCTGGAGTAATCGCTATTTTTATAAATAACGCCGTAGAAAAAAAACTTAGTTATGTTTATGGTGATGGACTTCAAACTAGAGATTTTGTTTATGTAGATGATGTTGTTGATGCTTTTGTGGCTAATTTGAATGAAGATATTGTGGGTGTTTTTAATATTGGAACTGGAGTGGAAAAAACTTTATTGGATATTATTTTAGCTATTGAGAAATCTATCGGAGATAAAATAAAAATTGAATTTCAAGAAGCTAAACTTGGAGAGGAGAGACGTAGTTGTTTAAAAACAGACTTAGCAAGGGAGATTTTAAATTGGAAAGCTCAAGTTGATTTGGAGGAGGGAATAAAAAGAACTTTAAACTGGTCGGAAAGTCAGGTAAGCTTAAATTAATAAATTTTAAAAAATATGAAAGATTTTTCAAAAAAAATAATAATTGGAAATTGGAAAATGAATTTAGATATTAAGTCTTCGGTCGTTTTAGCTAAAAATATTTCTCAGGGTGTTTCTAAAATAAAGACCAGTCATGAGGTGGCAATTCTACCGGACTTTTTATCTTTGCTCGAGGTTTCTAGAGGTTTAAATAAAAAGATATTGTATGGATCTCAAGACGTGTCTCCTTTTTCTTCCGGAGCTTATACTGGAGAGGTTTCTTTAGAATCTTTATCAAAAATAGGTTGTAATCTTGTTTTAATAGGTCATAGCGAGAGGCGCCAATATTTTTTTGATGAGACTTTAATCGCCGATAAAATGAAAAATGTTTTAGAAAATAGTAAAATAACTCCAATCTTGTGTGTTGGTGAAACTTGGGGCCAAAGAAAAGCTGGACAAACTTTGAAAGTAATTAATAAGCAAATTAAATTAGCTTTCTCTAAAATAAAAACTTTAAAGGATAAAAAAATAATTATTGCTTACGAACCAATTTGGGCTATTGGCTCAGGAAAAATGGTTTTAGTTGATGAGGCTGTTTTGGTTCATAAAGAGATAAAGAAAAATATTTATAGGAATTTTAAGAATAATTTACCATCGGAGCTAAGAGTCATTTATGGGGGTAGCGTTAATTTAACAAATTTTTTAGATTTTAAAAATCAACCTGATATTTCTGGTTTCTTGATTGGTGGATCCAGCTTGAAGCCCCTTGATTTTATTAAGATAATAAATAAATTTTAATTTTATGTATAATATTTGGCCATTACTTACAATATCAATAGCTTTCTTGATAATTATTTTTATAGTTTTAAGGCATTTTCCAGCCCTGGCTATTTTGGATGTAGAAAATATTCCGGAAGAAAAAGAACAACAAACCAAAGAAAAAATTATTAGACAAAGAATGAAAAGAAAAATATCTTTCTTAGAAAAATTTTTTAATAATATTTCTATTTTTTTTAATAATATTTTTGGTAGATTATCTGAAAAGTTAAAGGTGTTACAAGAAGAAAAGAAACAAAAAAAAGAAGAAATAATTTTATCAGAGGTTAGCTTGGAGGACAAAATTAAAATATTATTTTCGCAGGCCGAAGATTTTATAAAAAAAGAGGAGTGGGATGAGGCTGAGAAAAAAATAATTGAAATTATTAGTGTTGATGACAAAAATTTTCTAGCCTTTTGGAGATTGGGGGAAGTTTATCACTCAGAAGATAAATACCAAGAAGCCAAGCAAACATTATTATATGCTTTAAAACTAGGAGAAGTATTTGTTGATTCTGTTTCTAGTAATGACATTGCCAATTTAAATTATTCTTTAGCCCTAATTAATCAAGAATTAGCTGATATTGAGAGCGCTGTTTTTCATCTAGAGAAGTCTTTAGAATTGGATCCTAATAATCCTCGTTATCTTGATTTAATGTTAAATTTATGTATAATTAAAAAAGATAAATTTAGAGCTGAAGATTTTTTAAATAGAATTAGAGAGGTAAACCCGGAAAATAACAATATTTCTAATTGGCAGGAACAGATAAATAATCTTTAGTTTTTGTTTTGGCCGTCTTAGCTCAGTTGGTAGAGCATTTCCATGGTAAGGAAAAGGTCTCGGGTTCAAGTCCCGAAGACGGCTCTGTTTGCAATTAAACCACTAATTAGGTGGTTTTTTTTGCATCTATTGACTTTTTTAGCTAATTATGATATAATTCTATTGTGGCTAGTCCGTGTGGGACCAGCTTAGAACCTTAAAAATTAAATAGTAATAATTAAAATATAGGAGAAAAAAAAATGGAAAAATTTGTCGGAAGTCGTCAGTGGACCACCTTTTTTGTTTCATTGGCAGGAATATATTTGGTCTTAATTTTAGCTTTGGCTTTTAGCGGAGCGACTGCTTTTTGGGCGATGCTTGCCCCAACAATTATTGTTCTGGTTGTATCAACCTGGGCTTTGTTTAAGGGGTATCGCTTTTTTGCGAATAATCCCAAGGCTCTTGATATCAGGGGGCAAAGATACGTTTCAGTGCCTCACAATCATGTGGCTATCGTTTTAGAAAATGGTAGATATAATGGATTTTTGGAATCGGGATTTTATTTTGTGTTTCCTTTTTTCGGACTTCTGACCTTTAGTGAAACAATCTTCCTCGGAACAATCGAGGAGGAAGTTTTTGAGGATGGTAATAAGATAGAGTTTAGGGGAAGTGTTTCAGAAGGTATCTCAGCTCCAGTCAAAGCTGTCTATAATTATAAAGTTATAGACCCCAAAAAATATGCCTTTGAAGATGGGGCTGACGACATAGTAAGGGGTATTATTTCTTCTTTACTTAGAACTACTTTAGGAGACCTTACTGTTCAAGATGCTCGAGAAAAAGGTATTAATATGGGTCATGTCAGAAGCGAAGATCCAGATTTATTTGATTCAATTTGGAGTATTTATGGTCTAGAGATTTTAGCTATCAATGTTTCTGATATTGAATTATCAGAAGAAGAACAAGCTTTAAATCGACAACTTTATCAGGCCAAGATTGCCAAAGATGTTGCTACTTCTAAGGCTGAAGAAATGGAGATATTGGCCAGGGCTGAAGCGAAAGTTTTAGAACTGAGAGGAGAGGGGCTATATAAACAGGTTAAATCTTTAGCTGATGCTAAGTGTACTCCGGATACTATTTTGGCTTATTTAGCCGAAACGAAAAAGTGGGAGTCTATGAAGGATACTGATAAGACCTTTATTATTGATAATGGAAAATCAGTAACTGGAATGCTGGCCGCTTTGAAAGGTGTTGAAGGCAGTGGTGTATAATTAGTATTAATTTAAAAAAAGAAATAATGAGCGCAAAGACTTCAGGAAAAACGTCAGGAATGGCTCAATCGCCGGCACCTGATTCGGAGAATTCTTCTTCGTTGAGAAAAAAAATTTCGGAATCGGCGACTTTAAAAACGATTCCGGGTTTTGTAGCCGCCTTTGCTATCGGCGGTGTAATAATTGTTGTTTTTTTCCTATTATTTTCGTTTTTTGACTTTTCTAGATATTTCGAGCTAGACTTTTGGATCAAGGCTATTATTAGTTTAATAATAGCAGCTCTGGTTTTAAAAGTTGCCAATGTGGTTAATCCGCAGGAGACCAATGTTTCCAAGGCTGTTCCTTATGCCTTATTAACTCTGTTTTTTTGTATTTTAATCTGGCATTATGGTCTACGCGATAGGCCCGTCTCGGAGAAAGAAGACAAAATCGAAAATGTTTCCTCTGATCATTATGAGTTTCTCTTGGATAAAGGTGAAACTAGCCCTTGGGTAAAATTTCCAGTGGGCTATAACATGCAGACGTCAGGAGACGTTGGGAATTATAAAATTATCTATGATAACGGCACCGTTTGTGAAGTTATCGTCGGTAAAGAAAATAATTTCCCGGACGTTAAGGGGAAAATAAAAGAGGTTTGTTTCCAGTCTGATGAAGACGGACAGACCATCAAGGTTAATTTTGTTAAGATGTGATCTTATCTAAATATAATCTCAGGGGGAGCCAAAGAGCTCCCTTTTTTATTTGCTCTTTTTTGAAAATAATGATATTATTTAGAAAGATAATTTTTATAAATTTTAAAAATATGAATAATAATTTTAAAAATAAAGTTGGTTTAGTTTTGTTAATTTTTTTTACTGTGGTGTCCTTTTCTTTTTTATCAGTCAATTTAGCCAAAGCTCAAGGAGCAACTTCTAGCACTCCTAATTCCGGAGTAGATAATACTTCTAATACTCCTAATTCCGGGGGGGGCTCTTCAGTAGTTTCTCTAAACAATCCTTTGGGTACGGCCAGTATTCCAGAAATTATAGGAAGAGTTATTAGTGCTGCCTTGGGAATAGTGGGATCATTAGCTTTGATAATGTTTATTTATGGAGGTATAACCTGGATGACTGCTGCTGGAAATGAACAAAATGTTACTAAAGGAAAAAATATTATAATTTGGGCAACCTTAGGGCTTGTTGTTATATTCTCATCTTATGCTATTGTAAGATTTGTTTTACAGGCTATTGGGGCTTAATCATTTTTTAATTTGATATTGTTTATTGACATTATTTTTTTTTCTTGTAAAATAGATAAAGTTATCATTAGATAATTGGGTCGATACCAAAGCGGTCAACTGGGGCAGACTGTAAATCTGCTGGCATCAGCCTTCGCAAGTTCGAATCTTGCTCGGCCCACATTTTTATGCTTATAAATCCAGATAAAATCGGACGAAGTTTTTTAAAGATATTTTTAGTCCTATTTTTAATACTAGGGTTAGTTATTTTTTTGTTATATATCTTATAATATCTTATGCCAGAGTTACCAGAAGTAGAAACTATTAGAAACGGTTTACGCCGTTTTGTTTTAAATAGGGAAATTAGAGGATTAAATATTTTTGATAAAAAATTAATTCCTTTTTTGATCGGCTACAAAAAATTAGAGAATGATAAAATTTTAGAGATAGATAGAGTTGGAAAACTTCTAATTTTTAGGTTCAAAAAAAGTCCTTTATTTTTATTAATACATTTGAAAATGACCGGTCAATTAGTTTATTTACCCAAAAATTCTAAGAAATTAATGGTTGGGGGTCATTCTGATTCTGGTAGAGAATTGATAGAAAAAAAAGATTTCAAACATGTCCGTTTTCAAATTAATTTTTTAAACGGTGATGTCTTGTTTTTAAATGATATTAGAAGATTTGCTTATGTTAAATTGGTAAACTTAAAAGAGCTAAGTCAGATTAAGAATAAATTTGGTCTTGAGCCTTTAGAGAAAATAAAATATTCTGATTTTTTAAGATTATTAGAAAGTCGAGCTAATAAAAATATTAAGGCTTTTTTATTGGATCAATCTTTGGTTTCCGGTATTGGAAATATTTATGCTGATGAAATTTTATTCGCCTCTGGTGTTCTGCCTCAAAGGAAAGTTTTTAGTCTTAAGGAAATAGAAAAGAAATTAATTTTTTTTAATATTTCTAGAATTTTAAAATTAGCAGTTAAAAAAAGAGGAACTACTTTTAGTAACTATATTGATGTTGAGGGGCAGACTGGTGGATTTGTCAGACTGTTAAAAGTTTATGGCCTTGATGGTCAAAAATGTAAAAAATGTCATAATTTAATATTAAAAGACAAAGTTGCTGGAAGAGGGACTCATTATTGCTTAAAATGTCAAAAATAATTAGATTTGACTTTTAAGGTTTATTTGTTATAATACCTTATATTGTTAATAATATTAATAAAGTAAAAAATATGTCACAAGATAATTTGATAAAATTAGAATGTACTGAATGCAAAAGAATTACTCATAATTCTCACAAAAACAAGAAAACTTTGAAAGCAGTTCGCTTGGAATTAAGTAAATTTTGTAAATTTTGTAGAAAAAATACTCCTCATAAAGAAACTAAATAATATTTATAATGAAAGATAATACTTTCTCCAAATATTTTTTAATATTTTTAGTAATTTTAGCCTCAGTGGCCTGTCTTTTTTTGTTCAGGCCATTTTTGATTGAAATAGTTATAGCGGCGGTTTTAACTTCGGTCTTTTATTCTATTTTTTTAAAGATTAGTAAATTTTTGCGTGGGAGACGTAAAATTTCAGCCTTGATTATGTGTTTGTCACTCCTAATTGTTATTATTATGCCTATATCTGGAATTATAGTTTTTTTTAGTAAAAAGGCTCCTATAGCTTATTCCGAAACGGTTATATTTTTAAATCAAATCAATGGCGGTAGGGATTTTTTAAATGGAGAATTATTTAAAAAATCCCTACCGCCATTGATTTGATTTAAA
>DAOOQF010000003.1:0-33229 GCA_035388665.1 bacterium
AATCCAGAGATAGTGTAAGCATATAAACGACCACTTTCAATATTAAGCTTTACTCCATAAAAACTATCATTTTTATTAAATCGCTTGTCAAAAGGTCTCCAAGAAGATTTTCTTTGTAAACCATCCTCTCCTAAAGAGAAAAGCTCTAAACCTTCACTATCAGTAGAGGCTACCACTAAATTATTATTATAATTTAAAGCATCTCCTGAATAATAAGACTTAACTTTTGTTTTGGCTGGAATTGAAGTAAATAAAACTACTCCAACCACTAAAACAAGAAATAAAAGAATTTTTTTCATAATATTTTGTTTTAAAAAACTTGATTTTAGTCAAAAAAAGACAAGTTTTTTATTGTTTTTTTATATTTTTAATTTTTGTTTAAAATATCTTTAATTACAGCTATAATTGTATCATAAATAAAAAAAAATGTCAATAGCCAGTATTGACACATATAAACTATAATTGTAAAAAATAATCAAAATATATAATTATTTCTTTAAAATATTATTATAAACATCCAATAATTCAATCAAATGCCTTTCTATCTTTAAATCTTCTACTGATTCTTTAGCTTTTACCCCCATCTTAATTAAATCATAATTATAAGAATTATCAATAACTTGAGACAATTCTTTTACATCACCATTCTTAAACAAAAATCCAGTTTCCTTGTCTTTTATTAATTCTGGAAGCCCACCAGTTCTAGAAGCAATAACCACCTTATTTAAATTTAATGATTCCAACAAAGTTAAGGGCATATTTTCATTCCAAGTGGATGGCAGATAGATTAACCTAGCCCTTCTAATGATATCCTGTAATTCCTGCCCAGACTTATAACCCAAAAAACTAACCCTTCTAGATAATTTCAATTCTTTTACTAATTTCTTTAAATTATTTTCTTCTGGTCCCGTTCCGACAATATTTAATTTATTTTTTTTATCGGACATACTAAGAGCTCGAATTAATATATCTATCCCCTTTTCTCTAGATAAGCGCCCAAAATATAAACCATAATCTCCAGCTTCATCAAATACCTTATCTTCCATTTTTTCAGAAAAATTATAAATAACTTTAATTTTGTTTTTATCCCAACCAAAATCAATTATAGTTTTTTTCATAAACTCACTAGGGGCAATAAAATAAGAAATATTTTTTTTATATATTTTTAAAATTCTATGATGCAAATACATCTCAATAGTAGCTAAAAAACTTTGCCAAAAAGATTTTTTAAAACATTTATGCTGTAAGCAATTATAATATTTTCCTCTTCGACAACGATAACAAATTTTATCATCTACAAATAATTGATAATTAGGGCATATTAATTTATAATCGTGTAAATGCATTATCACTGGAATATTATATTCCTTGGCCACCGACAAAATTGATGGAGAAATTTGATGATAAATATTATGAATATGAATAATATCTGGTCTAAAGGCCTTAACAATTTCATTAAATTTCCTCTTAGCTTCCAAGCTATACAAAATTCTACCAGGGGCAATAATTCTATCTCTTAATTTAGCCTCATTAAAACTAATACGAGAAACAAAATATTTGTCCCATTTACTAGGATTATTTTTGGGATGATGCATAGAAAAAAGAGCCACCTGATGTCCAATTTTTTCCAACTCCTTACTTATTTCTATAAAATATTTTTCAGCCCCTCCCCTGATATAATTAAATTTATTAACTTGAAGTATTTTCATAAATAATTATTTTACCAAATTTAAATAAACACTCTCATACTGACTAGCCACTTTCTTTATATCAAATTTATTAATAATATAATCAAATAAATTATCTCCTAAAGTATCAAGATTTTTTCTATTATTAAAATCTAAAAAATAATCCAATTTACGGGCTAAGTCATTGATATTATTATTCTTAAATAATATTCCGGTTTTTTTGTCCTTTATAATATCCAATATCCCTCCAGTGGCCGAAGCTAAAACTGGCAACCTTGAAAGACCAGCTTCCAACAAAACAACTCCCAGCCCCTCCCATTTAGAAGGCAAAACAAAAAAATCAAGATCAGACAAAAAACCCTTTATGTCTTTTTTTAAACCTAATAATTCCACCTTATTACCTAAACCATATCTCTCTATTTCTTTTTCTAACTTATCGCGCAATTCTCCCTCTCCAGCAATAAGACATTTAAAATTCTTATTTTTTATCTTAGAAAGAGCTTCTATTAATAAAGAGAAATTTTTTTGCGAGGTTAATCGGCCAATCGAACCAAAAACAATTTGATTTTTATTAAAATTGTTTTTTCTATCTTGCTGAAATTTTTCCACGCTTATCCCATTAAAAATTAAATTTATTTTTTCCGAAGAAATCTGATAATTTTCAATAATATCTCTTTTAACTGCCGAAGAAATTGCTATAATTTTATCGGAGAACTCGGCTGTTTTCTTTTTAAAAAATTTTATTATCTTATTATCATTAACCAGAACATTCTGTTCGGTAGAAACAATACTTTTAACACCCGCCAACTTGGCAGCTATTTTACCATAAATATCCCCCCCCAATTGAGTATGAACAATATCTGGTTTTATTTTTCTAATATGTCTATAAATATTATAAAAATTTAAAATATCAATTTTAAAACGCTTTTTCAAAACTTTCACGCCCAACCCCCTACTAATAGCTTCCGAGTAAAAAAAGCCTTGTCCACTAAACAATAGCAAAGATGTTTCAAATACTTCTGGGTTTAAATTATAAATTAAATCCAATATAAATCTTTCGGCTCCACCAGAATTCAAGGATGGTATAATATATAAAATCTTAATTTTTTTATTACCTATCATATTTATCTTCTATTTTTTTATTTTCTATTTTTTTGTCTCGAGAAATTAGCTCTAAGGCTATTAAAGCTAAAGCAATTGGAAACCAAACCCTTCCCTTGTAATAAGAAGTATTAAAAATTTGATAGAAATAACCACCAAAAGAAGCCACCAACAAAGCTAATAATAATTTATAATCCCCTTTATTATTAATAACTCCAAAATATAATTTTCTAAATATTACAAACAAAAATAATAATAAAGCTAGAGATCCAATTATACCGTTTTCAGCTAAAACTTTTTGACCAAAACCATGAGAATCCAAGGGATCTCCATATTTAGCCACAAAACGAACATTGTCAGCCACCAAAGAAACAAAACTACCACTACCATGCCCAAAGAATGGTTTCTCCAAAAAAGCATCAACAGAAATCTGTGTTAATAAAACTCTGTTTTCGGTAGAACTAACATTAGCCTCCTGTAAAGAAAGCATCTTAACAAAAAAAGGAGAAATAAATATGACTATAAAAAACAAAGATATTAGAATTTCACTTACAGAAATCTTTTTATTCTTAATAATAAAAAATTCGATACCAAAATATAAAACTACCTGTAATCCAATTGTCATCCAAGCGGTACGACCAAAAGTTAATAAATTTACTAGAATAAAAAAACCAGCTAAAACATTAATAAGCCTGTCAGATCTGAAACCTTTAAACCAATATTTTAGAGACAAAACGGCAAAAGAGGCTATTATTAAAAACTCAGCTAATAAATTATAATTTTCTCCAAAAATCCAATCACCCAAAAGATACAAGGGCTTAACTCTAAAGAAAGAATCGGACCAATCCTGAAAAAACAAGGAAGAAATTCCCATTAAGGCCACCAAAAAACCACCAATTGAGAACAAAACTAAAACATTTTTTAAAGTTTTTTTATCTTTAATAATATTAAAAGGTAGAACCACAAAGGCTAAATAAAAAAATAAAATCCATCTCAAAGAATACCAAATTGAACTAATAATATTATCATTTAGAACTGCCGAAAATAAAGTCGCTATAAAGAATATCAAGAAAGCCCAGCCCAGGGGAAAATTAATTTTTTCTTTCTGTTTTGAGAACAAATAAAAATAAATTTGACGAACAATAAAAGATATTAAAACAATAGCAGAAAGAGAATCAATAAAAGGTATTTCCAAAAATTTAAAACTAATTGCCCAACCAGTTATTGGCAAAAATAAAGCCATCAAATAAATACCCCAAATTGGTTTTAGAAAAAACCAAATAACAGAGAAAAAGAATGTTAAAATTATAGCGGCAATTAAATAATTAGAAAAACTAAAAAACACCCCCAAGGCAAAAACCAAAGATAAAGAAAAAATAATCAAAATTCTATTTCGAGAATAAAAATTTTCTGTCATAAAAAATTAAAATTTTATTTCTAAGTAATAGTCTTTCTCTAAGTTATTATCCCAATAAATCTTATTTTTTTCAACCCTAATACTACCATCACCTGAAGCTGATTTTATAGGATTAATAAAATTAAATTCAGCTTCAAATTTATTAATATTATTACCTGGCTGCTTTTGTAATAATAAAGAATAAATATTGTTTGCCTTAATTTCTTGAGATATTTTTTCGGGTAGATAATATTCAAACGTCAAAGTTCCCTGTTTGCCGGGCTCAATTAAGATAAATCCACCAAAATAGGTCTTAGGATTGGCTATCTCAATATCCTTGTCTGAAATCGCCGGAGAAACACTTAGACCACTAGAATTAAGCAAAGCACTATCAAGAGGAACATAAACTCTAGTAAAAGTTCTATATCTTGTTGTTTGCCAATCAAAGAAACCATTATTTTTATATTCTATTTTAACAATAGCTTTAAACTTTCCATTAGCCTCCTCATTTAAAGTATATTTTATATTTTTTTCCATTACCCGATCAGTCTTATAAGCTGCTAAGTTGGCATCAATTGTCATTAAATAATCTTGTGAAGATTTTTTTATTTCTCCATCCCAGCCTAAATTAGTAGATATTTTTCTACTATATTCGTCATCCAAATAAACTAAAGCATTTTTTTCCTGAATATTTTTGTTAAATAAATCCAAAAGCTCCACCCAACGATTTGAAGATAAATTAAATAATTTAACTTTTAACTCCTTTAAAATACTTCCAATAACTAGCTTTCTATCCCACTCCGAAACCCCCTCTTCCCGAAAAGCCATTTCAACTTCATATTGTAAAACATCCATAAAATTATCTTTATCATAAACCTGCCCATCAATTTCAATTGGGCCAACTATATAAAGCAAATCAGTAATAATTCTTGGAGTAACGGCGATAACACCAGAAAAATCAATTATTTCATTCCCTTTGCCCGCAGCTAACATTTCCTGTTCATAAAACCAAAGAATTTTTTTAGCGCTGGTTGGCCAATCTGGTGACCAATTAGAATCACGCATAAACCATTGGTTAACTCCTAGATATTTAGCGATAGGTTCGGGTGGACTAACTTGAAAAGATTTATTTAGACTGGCTGGCATGTCCAAATGATAAATATCATGAGTCTCCAATTTTACAATATCGCCTAGCTTAATTTCTAGAATTCCATAGGTTCCAATAAATCCACCCGTAGGACGCAGTTCATTATTATTTTGTAAAACTATTAAATATGAAGCTGATTCTGGATATCCAGTCAAGACAGGAACGATGGCTGACAAAGAAACAATTTTTTCCATAATAACTGAAGTTTCCTTTAATCTAATTTCTAAATTTTCTATTTGATTAGAATAAGATGATAACAATCTATTTCCCTTAACTTTATCCAAATAAATTAAAGATAAATCAATATTAGCCTTAATGCCCTGCATCTCAGGATAACTTTCATATAATTTTTTCAAAATTCTAAATTTTTCATCTTCAGTAAACTCTAAAAAATTTCCGGCTTTTTTACCGGAAACAATATCTTCTATTTCTTGAACTAGGGTTAGAGATTTCTCGGCCGAAGAACTCAAAACTCGAGCCATCTGAGCCAAATATTTAAAATCATTTAAATTATTATTCAGTAGTCCGATTCTTTTAATTAAAAAATTATTTTGTAAATCGGTTAGAATTTCTTCAGCTAAAGTGAACCCATCGACGGCCCTTTCAGCGGCCACAGAAGCTCTTGAAAAATCACCTTCTTTTACAAAAGTAAGAGCATAATCGAGATCCTGTCTTCCGGACAAAACATTTAAATAAACCGTTCTAATTCTAAAAAAAATAAGACCAATTAAAAAAATAAACGAAATAACTCCCAAAACAATAACAATAATAATTGACCTAGATAGACCAGGAGAACTCTTTAAAAAAATCTTTTTAAAAATATTATTCATGAGATTCGTTGTTAATATTTAAAATTTTGTCCAAAAGAATAATTCTTCTAGCATTTAAAACGCTATGTAAAAAAACATCGGCTACTTCTTGACGATATTTAAATTCAGCTTCGTCCATTACTGTAAAATTAACCTCTCGGCTCAATTCTTGCTCCAAGTCATTAATAATCTTAACCAATTTATCATTTTCAATATTAGCCACAATCAGAACATCAGTCGGTGAATTTTCATTATTAACAAAAATACCACTTAATAATATAAATTTAGGATCACAAACCGATTTTAAATTTTTAATAAAACTCTCACCTGCTAGAATCTGCGATTTTACAATCAAGGATTTTACCTCTGAAAATAAAATAAAACTTTTGTTCACCCAATAATACTTTTTTTCTTTAAGACCGGCTTCTTTAATATCCTTTCCCTTGCTATTATTTTTAGATTCTGGTGTATTGGACAAAAGGTCGGAATTTGTGTTATTATTGTCGTCAGAGGATAATAAACCAAAATCTTCCAAATTACTTAATTCTCTGCGAACTGAGTTAACTTGAAGTTTTAAGTCCCTGGCCAGTTGTCTAATATAGAATTTCTTGTCAGGATTTAATAAAAAATTTTTCAAAATTTTAACCCTGGCCTTAGAGCCAAACAGTTTTTCTAGCATATTTTTTAATATTTTTAGATAATAATCAATATTAATAATATATAATATTTACAAAATTTAGTCAATTTATGTCAATAAAAAAATCTCTTATAAATATAACTAATAATCCGAACAAAAGTTTTATCCAAGCATCTTTTATTGATTCAGAAAAAGTTAAAACTGAAAACTTTGGTTCTCTTTTTATTTTAACAGAAATAAATTATCCTAGCAGGATAGCTGAAAAAATTGTTTTTATAATAACACAATTATTAGAAAAAAATTATTTTTTAAACGAAAAAATAATATTATCAGACCAATTAAATAGCTTAAAAATTGAGTCAATTTTTGAATCGGCTCTGGTCAAGACAAATAGAGAGCTGTTAGAATTTATTGATCAGGAAAAAATAAATTTTAATTTTAAAGACTTAAACATAATAGTGGGATTAATTTATGATGATCAAATCCATTTCTCTAGCATGGGGCAAAATAAATCTTTTTTAATAAGAAAGACGGATAAAGGTTGCCAAATAAGCGACATTAACCCAGACAGCGAAGATCACGAAATAGAAGATTTGGCCTCTGGAAAAATATTCTCATCTATTATTAGTGGAGAATTGCCAAATAATTCCTATACCGTTTTTACAAACGCTTCCCTGTCTCAATATTTGTTAAATGAAGATTCTGTAAAGATATTAGAAGAACTAAAACTAGAAGGAGCCACTGAACAAATAAAAAATTTATTAAAAAAAATAAATAATTATTCAAATTTTTCGGGAATAATCATAAAGAATTTTAATAACGAACTAGAAAAAGAAGAGTTCAAATATAGCGAATCCAATCTTTCTCTAACCGAAAAAAACACCGAAAAACTTTTAAATTCTCCGGGTAGTATCAATAAAGAAAATTTTAATAAAAATTTTAATAATTTTTTAAATAAAATAAATATTTTTAAATATTTAATAAAGCCCTTTAAAGCCATCAAAAAAATAAAAATAAAAAAAGAAAAAAACAATACTGATTTGCCGGTTATAAATGAAAAGAAATCTAGAACTAAAAAAATACTATTGATATTATTGGGAGTCCTATTATTGCTACTAGCAACTAGGCTTTATTTCCAAAAAGATAAAGATCAAAAAATTTTTGAAGAAGAAGCTTCTTCAACTTTTGAAGAACAAATAATCCAAAAACAGAATCAAATAGATTCCTCCCTATTATACAATAATGAAACTAAGGCAAAAGAAATAATTGAAGAATTAAGAAATCTAATGAATTCCTTAAGCGACAAGGATAAAAATAAAATAAAAAATTATTCCGATTTAGAAACAAAATTAAAAGAACAAATAAATCAAATTCAAAAAATGATAACAATTTCGGAGCCAAAAGAATTAGCTAATTTTTCAATTATAAATGGCAACGCTAATACTAAATCAATTATATTATCTCAAAAAAATAACAAGATATATTCAATTGATCCAGAAAACAAATCAATTTATATCCTCAACCTAAAAGATAATATCATTGGAAAATTATTGGAAAATGATTTAATTCAAGGAGAAAATCCCATCTCAGCTGATGATGTAAATAATAATTCTTATTTCTTAGCCCAAGATCAAATCATAACCATAAGTCCAGAAGAAAAAATTAGCTTTACTAAAATAAATATTGAAAATCGAGACGTCATTAAATCATTTGATTTTTATAATAATAGGCCATATTTAGTTAACTCCGAAAAAAACCAAATAATAAGGTATTCAAAAAATAACAATGAATTTTCTTCCCCAACCGAATGGTTAAAAGACAATTCTAATATAAACCCAATTGGATTAGCTATTGATTTTAGTATCTATATTTTAAATCAAGACGGACAGATATTTAAATATTTAGAGGGCAAAAAAGAGGCCTTCCAAACTGATGCCGTTGATCCAATACTAGAAAAATCTGAAATAATAAGATTAAGTGATAATTATATATTTGTAATAGATAAAGGACAAAAAAGATTAATAATCTACACTCGAGAAAAAGGAACTTTCATAAACCAATATTCTTCTGATAAATTCGACGATTTAAAAGACTTAGCTGTAGACGAAAAACAGAAAAAAGCTTATATCTTAAATGGAAACATAATCTACGAAATAAATCTAATATTATAAAAATAGCTACAAAAAAAGAAGAGGTTCGAACCTCTTCTTTTTTTATTTGAAATATATTATTTCAAAACTGCTTTTCCACCAGCTTCTTCAATCTTCTTTTTAATATCCTCAGCAACTTCTTTTTTAACTCCTTCCTTAATTACTTTAGGAGCACCATCAACTAAATCTTTAGCTTCTTTAAGCCCCATCTCTGTTATTTCACGAACAACTTTAATAACAGCAATTTTATTAGCACCAGCATCAGTTAATTCAACATCAAAGCTAGATTTTTCTTCAACAGCTTCAGCAGCACCAGCACCAGGCATAGCACCAACCATCATAGCTGGAGCAGAAGCTGAAACACCAAATTTTTCTTCTAAGATTTTAACCAATTCGGCTAAATCTAAAACACTCATTTTTTCGATTTCCTCAACTAATGATTTAAATTTAGCTGGGACCTCAACAACATTTTTTTCTTCTGACATAATTTTTTTTAATTCATTCTAAATAATATTTATTAAGAAATGAATATTAAATTAATTTTTAATTTTTATTTAAATAAATTATCAATTTATTATTTTGCATCACCAATAGCTTTCAAAACGGTAACTAATCCTCTCAAATTTCCAGCTAAAACATTAGCAAATCCAGAAATTGGAGCATTCATAGATCCAACCAATTTGGCATATAATTCTTGTTTTGAAGGTAATTTAGCTAAACTTTCAACTTCTTCTTTAGAAATCATTTTGCCGTCTAAAACTCCTCCCACAAAATCAATTTTCCCCTCATGGTTTTTTCTAAAGTTAAAAACTACCTTAGCTGGAGAAACTTGATCCTCGTAGGCAAAAACTGCTGCTACCTTTCCTGGTAAATTTTTGATATCAATATCAGATAGGCTATTATTTTTAAAAGCTAAATCTAATAAAGTTTTTTTGGAAACATAATATTCCCCATTTTCTTTTCTTAAATTATTACGTAATTCTTCGTTGTCCTTTACTTCTAAAGCATCGAAGGTTGCAAAAACGATAGATTTAGATTTTTTAATTTTTTCATCTAAATCTCTCAAAATTTCTTTTTTCTGCTCTTTGTTCTTTGGCATATTATTTTAATTAAATATTATTAAAATTGTTAATAAATAAAAAATCTGCAAAAAGCAGACTACAAAATAAAAACTAATTTATTTTAATCTCGGCGAGACTTATATTGATTTATGATCAAAAGCTAGCTGTCTGCGATTTATTGATTGTAGAAATATTATAGATAATATTAATATTATTGTCAAGTCTTAATCATTATTTGCTAATTAATTGACCACAAGCCCCTAGAACATCCTGATTAAGGCGAAACCTCTCTACCACCTCAATTCCTTTTCGCTTTAGAATATTCTTAAAATTAATAATGTCTTTACTATCAGAAGATTCAAAAGCTCCAGTTTCATTATATTTTATAAGATTAACAACATATAGAGGCTTCTTCATTAAAATTGCCAAATTTTCAGCATCCTTGATAGAGTCATTAAGGCCTTTAATCATCATATATTCAAACATAACCTTGCGATTAGTTTTTTCAATATAATAATCGATAGCATCAAATAATCTTTTTAGTGGGTATTTTTTAGTACCGGGCATAATACTAGCTCTAGTTTTATCATCGGTAAAATGCAAAGAAATAGCCAAATTAACTTTATTTTTTTCATTACTCATTTTCCTAATTCCATCAACTATGCCAATAGTAGAAACAGATATTTTTCTGGAAGATATGTCAAAATAATCAGGATTATTTAAGTGCTCTATGGATTTGAAAACATTTCCATAATTTAAGAATGGCTCACCGCTGCCCATAAAGACAATATTAGTTAAATTGCCAATTTTCTTTGATTTTAAATATCTTCCCCAAAAAATAGCCTGTAATAATATTTCATCAACAGTTAAATTTCTTCTAAAATTTTTTCCAGAAGCACAAAATTTACAAGCCAACGGACATCCAACCTGGCAAGAAAGACAGGCAGTATTTCTATTTCCTGAGTGAATCATTAAGGCAGTCTCTATTTTAGAACCATCACTCAAGGTTATAATTGCTTTTCCTGATTTATTATCTTTGGCTATAAATAATTGACTGTCTATTTTTAAGGAAAATTTATCCTTCAGGTCATCTCTTAGACCCAAAGAAAAAACCGAGGCTTGTGACCAGTCCTCTATAAAATCTTTAAAAATTAATTTTTTAGCCTGACCTAATCTAAATTTAGGCTGATCTAAAAAAATTTTCTCCAAATTAATTAGATTCATAATAAACAAATATTAACATCAAAAAAACAATAAAGCAATAACCAGAAGCTCCAAGGGTTGACATTTTTAAATAAATAGTGTATAGTAGTAGTTCGTGCTAACAAGAAAATTAACATTTTACAAAAAATGAAAGAAAAAAGAATAATAATAACAATTGGACAATTACTATTATTGGGCATATTTTCCCTACCAAGCTTAACTGCCCTAAATACTCTAAATAGTTCTGCTGAGCTAAATTTTGAAGATAACTCAAGTCTTTTAGAGAATTCTTCTGAGGAGGATTATTTTTATGCTTCAGCTAGTTGGTATGGAGCTATGTTTCATGGAAGAAAAATGGCCAATGGTCAGATATTTGATATGTATAACGAACATATTGTGGCCCATAAAACTCTACCCTTTGGAACAAAATTAGAAATAATAAACCCTAAAAATGATATAACCCTATATGCAGTAGTTGAAGATCGAGGGCCATATATCCAGGGCCGAGATTTTGATCTTTCTTATGCCGGAGCAGAAAAATTAGATATTATTGATAAGGGCGTCGAAGAATTAAAAATACGAATTATCGAATAAATAATCCAAAGAATTAAAAAGTATTAATAAAAAAAGACAACTCAATTGAGTTGTCTTTTTTTGATATGTAAAGAAGAATTAATTTCTATCTCCAAATCTGTTTCCACCATTGAAACCACCTCTTCCTCCACCAAAGTTAGAACGAGGACGATCTTCTTGAGGACGAGCTTCACTAACGATAATGTTTCTTCCTTCAACGTCAGAACCATTAAACATTTCAATAGCTTTGCTAGCTTCTTCGTCAGAAGACATTTCAACGAAACCGAAACCTTTTGAGCGACCAGTCATTTTATCCATGATAATGATGGCTGATTCTACTGTACCAGCTTGAGAGAATAAATCTTTCAATTGGTCATCTTTAATTGCGAAAGGTAAACTACCTACAAATAATTTTTTCATACTAATATTCTTATGCAAATTTATAAGAAAACAAGTCGACCTTTGATCTAACTCTTTACGAACATTTTTTAATTTTGCGTAAGAATATAGAAAACGTCTTGTTTAACAATAATAGTATACACTATTTTTAGAAAAAAAACAATAGACAAAACACTGGCAAATATTAACAATATTGAACAAATTAATAATTTTAATTTATTTTTAGCAATTCATCTAAAAAATCTCTAGAATTAGCTAATCTAGGGACCTTATTTTGTCCTCCTAATTTATTTTTAATCTTTAGCCAATCATAAAAAAGATTTTCTCTAGCTATAACAATCTTAGGTAAATCTAAAATCAAATTATTATATCTTTTAGCTTCGTAGTCAGAATTTAGTTTTTTTAAAGTTTTGTCCAGCTCGTCGATAAAAATATTTAAATCTTTTGGCTTAACCAAAAACTCTATAATCCACTCATGACCACCACGCTGATCACCTTTCATATAAACTGGTCCAGCAGTATATTCAGCCACAATGGCTCCGGTTTTTTCACTAGCATATCTAATAGCCTCATCAGCATTAGAAACCATTAATTCTTCTCCAAAAACATTGATAAAATGTTTAGTCCTGCCGGCTACTTTTAGCCTAAGAGGTTTTAAAGAGGTTATTTTAACAGTATCGCCTATCAAATAACGCCATAAACCCCCATTAGTAGAAATGGCTAAAGCATAAGTCTTGTCTATCTCTACCTCTGATACCAACAAAGCACGGGGATGGCTTTTATTTAATTCCTCTAGGGGTATGAATTCATAAAATACCCCACTATCCAAAACCAATAACATATCATCCCGACTTAAATCATCATTAAAAGCAAAAAAACCTTCTGAAGCATTATAGTTTTCCAAATAATTCATTTTATTACTAGGAATTATCTTTTCAAATTGAGCTTTATAGGGAGAGAAGCTTACCCCACCATGAAGAAACAATTCTAGGTTAGGCCAAACCTCCAAAATATTATCTTTACCAGTTATTTCTAAAACCTTATTTAAAACCACCAAATTCCAAGAAGGAACCCCAGCCAAGGCCACTATGTTCTGATTAATAGTTTCTCTGGCAATAACTTCAACCTTTTTTTCCCAATCACCCAATAGAGCCGTAGACAATTTTGGAGCACGAAACATTCTAGCCCAAATTGGCAAATTATTCATTAAAATAGCAGAAAGATCTCCATAGAACAAATCAAAAATATTCTTCCTAGAAGAAAAAGATCCACCAACACTCAGGGTTTTACCAGAGAATAATTTAGTTTCGGAGTTTTGTTTTATATACAGAGCAAAAACATCCTCCCCTCCTTTATAGTGGCATTTTTTTAAAGCCTCTTTGGTTATTGGTATAATCTTACTCTTGCTATTAGTGGTTCCGGAAGACTTAGCAAACCACTTAATCTTTCCTGGCCACAAAACATTTTTTTCTCCTTGATGAGTTCTATCAATGTCAGCAAAGAGTTGCTCATAAGAAGATATTGGAACATTGGCCTGCCAAATTTTTAAAGCTTGAGAAAAATTTTTTTGAGAAACTTCATTATATCCATACCTTTTTCCCCAAGTTGTTTTTTTAGCTCTTTTAATTAAATAAAAGAAAACCCTCTCTTGTGCTAAAAGAGGATTCTCCATAAATAAATTTATCTCTCGATAACGAGAGATAAATTTCAACCTTAATATCTTATTCAAAAAAAGCATAAAATTACTTATACAACAAAACTATTGGGCACAAGAACTTAAGCACTCATCGCGATCTCCTCCAGCCGGAACTAAATCACAAAAAGAGCAATAATCAACAGCCCCTGATCCCTGCTCATCGCTTCCGCTTCCCATTTCAGGAATAGCATTAAAAGAATTTAATAATTCAGACATATCTTTAAAAGATTTATCCTTGGGTAAATCAAACATGTTTTCATCAACCCTCCAAGAAGAGCATTTTAACTTAAAACGTTCATTCAAGTCTAATTTTTCATCATCTTCAATTTCAGAATCATTTTGATAATAATCATTATCATCTTCATCATCTTCTATTTTCATTTTCATTCCATCTTTATTGGTTAAATCATCCCAAAAATAATTATAATCATCTTTAAAAATACTAACAGAGTTTATTACTAATCCCTGAGTCTTATCGGTAACACGAGCTTCTGTCCTAAATCTTTCTTTTTTTCCATCAATATAATAAATAAAATTCATCTCGCCTTCAGAATTATTTTCGGAAACTGTACATTTAAAGGATTTTCCCTTGGCAAACATTTCTTCCATAGAGGCTTCATAATCTTCTTCAAAATTTTCTTCATCTAGATCAATTATGACATCATCCCTAGAGTCAGAATTATTATTACCTGTATTTTTTTGACCACAGGCTGAAAGAGCTAAAATCATTACCAAAAATAATGGTAAAAAATAAAATTTTGTTTTCATAATTTTAAAATTAATTATTTTTATTTTCTAAAATGCTAATATTTAATTCTTCTACTTGTTTCTTTTCAACTTCACAAGGAGAATTAGTCATTAAATCTTGCCCCCTATTATCCTTAGGAAAAGCATAAACATCCCTAATTGATTCAAAATCATATAGAGCCATGATTATCCTATCAATACCAGGAGCATTGCCTCCGTGTGGTGGAGCTCCATAAGAAAAAGCATTAATCATGGCAGAAAATTTATCATCAACTTCCTGTTTAGAATATCCAGCTAATTCAAAGGCTTTATACATTATTTCTGGATTATGGTTTCTAATAGCTCCTGAAGAAGCCTCAAAACCATTAAAAACTAAGTCGTATTGATAGGCTAATATATCTAAAGGATTTTTAGTTTTTAAAGCTTCCATACCGCCCTGAGGCATAGAAAATGGATTGTGAGCGAAATCAACTCTACCATCCTCTATTTCAGAGTATTCATACATAGGAAAATCAACAATCCAAGCAAAAGCTGCTAAAGAAGAGTCTTTTAATCCCATCTTTTCGGCTACATAATTTCTTACATGCCCCAAAGACTTACAAGCAATTTCCCACTTATCAGCTGCTATAAAAATAATATCATTTTTTTCCGATAGACATTTTTTTATAATATTATCAATCGTTTCTTGTTCAAAATATTTGCTCAAAGAAGACTGAATTCCATCTTCCTTTATTACTATATAAGACAATCCCTTTAAACCTCTTTTTTTACCTTCTTCTATTATCAGGTCTATGTCTTTTCTGCTAAAGGAAGCTCCATTTCTTATATTTAAAGCCTTAACCACCCCTTTAGATTGAGATAATTGGTCATCAAAAAGAGAAAAGCCCTTACCCCTGACCACCTCTGAAATGTCCTTTATTTCCATCTCAAATCGAAGATCTGGCTTATCAGAACCAAAACGATTCATGGAGTCTGTCCAAGAAATTTGAACAAATCTTCCATCCTTGTTTAAATTTATAATCTTCTTTTCACTAAATTTTTCGACTATATCTATCATTAATGGCTCCATTATTTTAAATATGTCATCTTGTTCTACAAAACTCATTTCCATATCAAGTTGATAAAACTCTCCATAATGCCTATCCATACGAGGATCTTCGTCTCTAAAACATGGAGCAATTTGAAAATATCGATCAACCCCACCAACCATTAACAATTGTTTGAATTGTTGTGGAGCCTGTGGTAAGGCATAGAATTTACCGGGATGAATACGTGATGGGATTAGAAAGTCGCGAGCACCTTCGGGAGAAGAATTAGCAATAATTGGAGTTTGAACCTCTAAAAAGCCTAATTTATGAAAATAATCACGAGAATAAGATATAATATTGTCTCTATTCTTTAACATTTTTTGTAATTTTTCTCTTCTCAAATCCAAAAAACGATATTTTAAACGTAGAGCTTCATTGGCCTCCCCATTCTTTTCGTCATTAATTTCAAAAGGAAGAGGCAGGCTTTTATTTAAAATTTCTACGCCCAAAATTTCAACCTCAATTTCGCCAGTCTTAATGCTTTTGTTTATCATATTTTGGGGTCGAGCCAAAACCTTTCCCCTGATCTGAAGGACCCACTCACTTTTTACATCTTTCAATTTTTCGGCTATATCAGGGTTTCCCTCGTTAGAATCAAACCTGACTTGAGTTAATCCATATCTATCCCGCAAATCTATAAAAATAAGACCACCCATATTTCTGTGACTATTTACCCAGCCCGATAAAATTATTTCTTGTTCAATATTAGAAGAATTTAATTCTCCGCAATTATGAGTTCTAAGCATATTATAAAATAAATTAATTAAAACAAGCCATTTTTATTAAAAAAAACAGAATACTCTTGATCAGCCCCCTGAACATGGTCTATCCACCAATTTTGCAAAAAATCCTTTAGTTGATTCTCAGTAAAACCATCTTGTCTAAAAGAATTAATGGCGTCAATATAGTCTTGGTGCATTTCTTTATGCTCGTCAGATTTTGCATAGCCAAACTTATCAAAATATTTTTCTTCTGTTTTAAAATGATAATCAGCATAATTTTCCAGATCTTTCATTATTTCCGTCTTAAAGATAGCGGAAAAGTCTTTTTCAGAAAAGAGACGATTTAAAATATTAAACATTTTTTTATGTTGCTCATCTATCTCTTTAACATTAACTGAATAAATTGGTTGCCATTGAAAAATCATATTTATATAATTTAATTAATTAAAACTCCGCGTTCTTAGGAGTGCGCGGGAAAGGAATAACATCCCTAATATTTGCCATACCGGTTAAATACATAATAGCCCTTTCAAATCCAAGCCCAAATCCAGCATGCTTAATTGAACCATATTTTCTTAAATCAAGATACCACCAATATTCTTCTTTTTTCAAGCCCATTTCCTCTATTCTCTTTTCTAAATATTCTAACCTTTCTTCTCTTTGACTGCCACCAATAATTTCACCAATTCCTGGAACCAACAAGTCTACTGCTGCTACAGTTTTGCCATCATCATTTAAACGCATATAAAAGGCTTTAATATCTTTAGGATAATCAGTCAAAAATACCGGCCCTTTAATAATCTCTTCGGATAAATAACGTTCATGTTCTGTCTGCAAATCAATTCCCCACTCTACGGGATAATCAAATTTTTTATCCGCTTTTTTTAATATTTCAACGGCCTCAGTATAGGTCATTCTTTTAAAATCGGAATTAGCTACTAAATTTAAACGATCCAATAATCCCGGATCAATAAATTTATTAAAAAACTCCATTTCTTCTGGTAATTCTTTTAAAATATACTTTATTAGATACTTTAGCATTCTTTCAGCTAAGTCCATATTATCGCTTAGGTCAGCAAAGGCCATTTCAGGCTCCAACATCCAAAATTCGCAAGCATGTCTAGTAGTATTAGAGTTTTCGGCTCTAAAAGTTGGTCCAAAAGTATATACTTTATTTAATCCCATAATTAAAGTTTCAGCCTCTAATTGTCCCGACACCGTTAAGCCAGTTTTTTTACCAAAAAAATCCTTAGAGTAATCAATTTCTCCGTTATCATTTCTAGGTATTGGTTTGTCTAAATCAAAAGTTGTTATACCAAACATTTCTCCAGCCCCCTCGCAATCACTACCAGAAATAATAGGAGTATGAACATAAGAAAAACCATCTTCCTGAAAAAATTTGTGAATAGCGTAGCTCAAAACTGATCTAAGACGAAAAACTGCCGAAAAGGTATTACTACGTCCACGTAAATGGGCTATTTCTCTTAAAAATTCAAAGCTATGTCTCTTTTTCTGTAATGGATAATCTAAGGGAGATAAATTTATAACTTTAATATTATTAGCCTTTAATTCAAAGGGTTGTCCTTGAGCTGGTGATTCCACCAATAATCCATTAACTTCCAGAGAAGAACCAACTGAGACTTTTTCTATCTCGGAAAAATTAGATAAAGTATTATCAAAAACAATTTGAATGTTTTTTAAAAAAGAGCCATCATTAACCTCTATAAAACCAAGCTCTTTAGAAACTCTAACCGTACGAACCCAACCACCAATTATTATAGTTTGATTAATAAATTTATCAGACTCTCTATACAAATTTTTTATAGATATATATGACATAAAATGACAAATTACTTAATATTTAGATAATAATATAATATCTAATAAATCATATTTTGGCAAGAAAAAAGTGGTCAACCACGGACCACTTTTAAAAATACAATATACTCGGATTATAATGTTTTTTTTAATATTCTTTAATATATAATAAATAATTAATTTTTTAAAACTCCGACAACCTTGCCAGCCACAGAATAAGACTCAACATCATCTTGATGGATATATATAGGCTCATAATTAGAAGTAGATTCTGACAATAACATAATTAATCCCCTGTCCTGATCTTTTCTAAATCTTTTAATATTAGCCGCTCCATCAATAATAGATAAGACGCAGTCTCCATTTTCCGGATTCTTGCTTTCTGCATCAATTAAAACATAATCTCCATCATCAATATTTTCCCGACCGATAAGAGTTTTATTCATTGAATTGCCCTTGGCTCGAACCACAAAAATATTTTTTTTCTTTTTTAAAATACTAGGAGAAACTTTCAAATATCCTTGAACCTGATCCTCGGCCAAAGAAAGAGCCTCCCCACAATTAGCCATGCCATAAATAGGCAAAGAAATTAATCCAGATTTTTTATTCTCTTCTTGTGGAGAAATTAAAAAATATTTACCATCTTTATTCTTTAATAACCCCCTTTTTACTAATTGCTGAAGATGATGCTTTATTATTTGTGGCTTCTCCCTACCTAAACCAACCCCTTCACCAATATCCCTCAAGGTTAATTCTGAGAGATTTTTTTTATTAGCCAGATTCATTAGCTTTTTTTGTAATTCATGCATAAAACTTAAGATTTAATTGATTATATTATTATTATAAAAAATAAAGACATTCTTGTCAAGCTTTTTGTCAAAAGTTATCCACAGGATTGACAAGTTTTATCTCTTGACAGATTTTTGTTTAAACGCTAAAATATTAACAGATCTTTCAATTATAAAAAATAATTAATTTAAATACTAATTATTACCTTTAATAATTAGTAAAAAACAATTTTATGAACAAAGAAGTAATTTTCAAAGGAATACCTTTTAAAGGTCAATTTCCCTTAAAAGCAAAATTTAAAAGCGAGCCTGGAGTTTATATTATCGCCGACAGAAGAAATAAAATAGCCGATATTGGAGAAACAGAAAATCTAAGAGAAAGAGTGGCTACTAAAAAAAATGTCGGCAAACATCTTTGGTTTTATAAGGAATCAAATTTAAAAAACAGAATAAAAATTAAAAACTTTATGCTAAAAAGTTTTCAGTTGGCCTAAAATAAATAAAAAATTAAAAAAAACTAGATCATCAACTAGTTTTTTTTAATTTAAGCAATTTGATAATTATCCTCTAAAATACTATAATAAAGACAAGAAAAAACAATTAACTAAAATTATGATTACTTTTAAAAAAATAATAAAGATAAAAAGCAATAACACTGAAAGTAAAAAAACTTTTATTTCTAATATTATTAATTCCAGCGCTCCAAACATGGACTTTTATTTGATGGTGATTTTTTCAACAATCATAACATCGTTGGGATTAGTTTCAAATAACACCCCATTAATAATTGCTGGAATGATTGTCGCTCCCCTTTTGTCGCCAATTTTAGCTATATCGCTAGGAATAACAATCTTAAATCCAAAAATAATTTGGCGCTCAATAAAAATAATTTTTGTAGCAATATTTTTTTCTCTAATATTTTCAACTCTAACCGGAGCAATCTTTGATATAAAAATAAATCAAATTAATTATTTAAACAATATTGAAATAAGTTGGCTTTCTTTTGCTATTTCTTTTATAGCAGGAATAATAGCTAGCTATTCTTGGACCAGAGAAAATATAAAAGATTATTTATCCGGAGTAGCAATAGCCGTAACTATAATTCCGCCTCTATCACTTTTAGGATTGTTAATTTATAATTTTAACGCTAGTTTAATTATTAAAGATTTATTATTTTTTCTACTAAATATAACTGGAATATTATTAGGAGCAGTCTTGGTTTTTCTATTTATGAATTTTTATAGAATAAAAAAAACAATTGATAGAAATATAGAAAAAGAGATTAAAAAAGAAGAATCGAATATTAATAATATTAATATCTAGATTATGCAGACCCCAATAAGAAAAGGTGATAAAATACCTAGAGAAAAAATTGAAGCAAAAATAACCCTAGAGAAATATCAACAACTTCAAAAAAATTTAGAAAAATTAAAAAAAATACAACCGCAAGAAGCAGCTGAAGTGAAAGAATTATCTACTACCGGAGATTATTCTGAAAATGCTGGGTATCAAGAGGCCAAACATAAATTACGTAGAACTAATAGTAAAATAGACAAAATAAATAATATCTTGGCAAACGCTGAAATCATCGAGATCAAAAATAATAACGAAATAAATATTGGACACCAAGTAGAAATTGAGTGCCAAGGGATTAGAAAAAAATATCAAATTTTAGGCTCCCTAGAAACTAATCCTCAAAAAGGACTAATCTCTTACAACTCTCCTTTGGGAAGCGCCTTATTAGGTAAAAAAATAGGAGAAAAAATCTCCCTTAAAATCGGTGATAAAAATAAAGAATACACAATAATAAGCTTTAATTAAAGCTTATTATTTTTTAATTGACTTCTAATAGTCAAATAATTAGGAATTGTTTTTTTTACTAATAGCCAAAAATTTTTAGAATGATTGAATTCTCCAAGATGACAAATTTCATGAACAATAATATAATTTATTAAATTTTCTGGCAGAAAAAAAATACGGTAACTAAAATTTAAATTTCCTTGTCGAGAACAACTTCCCCAACGAGTCTTTTGATTTCTAATACTAATCCGACCATATTTAAAATTATAGAATTGATTAAAATAATCAATTTTTTTATTAACCAAACGACGAGCCGACTCTCTATACTTTTGATAAATTTTTCTATCTTCCTCTTTAGAAAATAATAACCCATTATTAGACTTTTTAAGTCTTTCAATTATCCAATGAGCTTTAGTAATAATAAATTTTTCAATTGTTTTTTCGCTAACTATTCTGGGTTTAGTGGCAATAAAACGACCATCCCCATAAATACTAAGCCTCATATTTTTAGCTCGATAACTAGACTTAAGTTGATATTTTATTTCTTGATCAAATATTTTAATAACTTTCTCCATATTAAAATAAATTATCAAAAATATCTTTAATTTCTTTCCAAGAAGACTCCATAGTATCTACTAATTCTTCTAATTCTGGACTTGGAGTTGGAGTTGAAATTGATTCAGAAACCGAAGCAGAATTAGTGGAATTTTCAAATTCTAAACAAGCATCATCAGCCCATAAACCAACTTTATTCTCTCGAGCATAATTTTCAGCTTTCTGAAACTCTGTTTGATAATTATATGGAACATCATAAGTGTATTCATGCCCATAACCATTTTCAATCATCCATTTATTAAAAAAGGTATTATCCTCTAAATAAACATAGCACAATAATCGACCATATTTATCTTGATCGCCCTGAGAATTATCAATTTCCAACCTTATCTTTTGGCCATTTAAAATCTCCTTAGCCTTATCAGAAGCTTCTCTACCAAAACATTCCACTATTTTTCTGGGATCAACAACTTCGGGAGTATCTAGCCCAATTAAACGAATCGTCTTTAATTCTCCATCTATTTTTACTTTAATAGTATCTCCGTCAACCACCTTTTCTACCAAATAATAGTCATCCAAAAACTCTTCCGAACTAGAACTAAATAATTGAGAAAAATCAATTTTAGAAATATTATTATTAACTAGAGAAACGGCCTGATCAATATATTTAAAGTCTTCTAAATTTAAATTTGAATCGATTGAACATGCTGACAAAAAAAGCATTGGCAATAATATAAAAAATATTTTTATTTGTTTAAAATTTATATTCATAAGTTAATTATATAATAATAAAACCAAAATAACAAACTTTACCCAATAAAAAAGCTCCCTTATTGGGAGCTTTCGCTTATATTTTACTTAACTTAAATAAGCCTCAAATAAAGCTTGGACTTCTTCGGTCCAAATTTCTTCTTTAAAACCAGGCAAATCCCGGCTCAATCTTTCCAATCTGGACAATTGATTTTTACAAACATCTCGTAGAATTTGTCCATGATTACCCTTCTTATCCTGCTCTAAAGCAAAAAGGATGTATTCGAAGACTTCTACGGCCTCAAATATTAAAGCCTCTGGATATCTTTTTTCTTTGAGCCAAGCCATAATTTCTCGCGCCTCGGCTGGAAAATCCTCTCTACCCTCAATACAATATTGTAAAAGATAGGCATTGTGAAAAGATATAAAGACCTCTTCACTTAATTGCTTATATCTCTCAACAAAGGAATAATATTCGTCAAGATCGTCACAATTCTTCTTCTTCCCGTATTGAATATCTCTCTTCAGCTCTCCCTCACCATGATCATGGACAAGGAAGGCTGTCAGAATAATATCCTTATCAAAATGGAATCCGACAAAATACTTATTTAGCTTTTCTATCACAATTTTAGCTAAAATTGTAATAGAATAAGAATGTTGGAGATCGTTTTGCCTCCTAACTCCTTTGTAACTCTTCCAGCGCCAAACCTTTTGCAAGATTAATTGAGACGTTAACAATACATCGGCCACTCCGGGCCAATTTTTTTCTAATCCCGAATAAAACACCTTTTTTCTTTTACCATAATTTTCTCTGTCCATGACTTACATTTTTAAGTTAATACTATCTTATCCTATATATTCTTTTTATTAATGTGCTTCATTGTTTTTTATCATTTTAATTTAAAAAAGTCAACCCCAAATAAATTAAGCCAAACAAAAAAGGCCTAATAATAGACCTTTCTATTGTACACAATTTTTATTCAATAATTATGAAGTCCTTTTAGCCCTATTTCTTTCTATTTCGGTTAAGTATTTCTTTCTTAAACGAATACTTTTTGGAGTTACCTCTAGGTATTCGTCATCATTCATAATACTTAAACCATTTTCTAGAGTCAATTCTACCGGTGGAGTCAATTTAATAGCCTCATCAGAACCAGAGGCCCTAACATTAGTTAAGTTTTTACCCTTAATTGGATTAACTGCCAAATCATTACCTTTGGCAACATTACCAATAACCATGCCTTCATAAACATCAATATTTGGACCAATATACAAAACCCCTCTCTCTTGTAAATTCCATAATGAATAGGCTAAAGCCTTACCAGCAATCATGGATATCATAGAGCCTAGTTCGCTTTTTTCAATTTTTCCAACATAAGGCCTAAAATCCAAAAAATGAGTGCATAAAATGCCTTCTCCCTTTGTATCTACTATAAATTCATTACGATATCCCAATAGTCCTCGAGTTGGAATTTCAAAAATTAATCTAGTTTGACCATTTTGATTTTTAATATTCATAATTTGACCCTTTCTTTTAGATAACTTTTCAATAACAGCTCCGGACATTTCCTCTGGAACATCAATAGTAACCTCCTCAAATGGCTCATGGTCAACTCCATTTATATTTTTAATAATTACTTGAGGTTGAGAAACTTGTAGCTCATAGCCCTCTCTCCTTAAATTTTCTAGCAAAATAGCCACATGCAACTCACCCCGCCCAAAAACTTTATAAAAACTACTATCAGAAAAATCTATCTTTAAACCAACATTAATTTCTAATTCTTTTTCTAATCTTTCTTTTAGCTGTCTATTAGTAACAAATTTTCCCTCTCTACCAGCGAAAGGTGAGTTATTTACTAAAAAATCAAGTGAAATAGTTGGTTCATCAATTTTAATAGCTGGCAAAGCCTCTTGATCTGGATTTTCACAAATTGTTTCCCCTATATAAATATTAGGTAATCCAGCAATCATAATAATGTCCCCCGCCCTAGCTTCATCAACCTCTTTTCTCTCTAGCCCAGAAAAAGAAAACAATTTGGTTATCCTCCTAGCTCTTGTTTCTCCGTCCAAAGTCTTGACTACAACTTCTTGAGCTGACTTTATAATTCCACTATAAATACGACAAATGGCTAAACGTCCCAAAAAATTATCATAACCTAAATTAAATGGCTGGATAGCTAGGGGCATTTTTTCAGCCTCAGGAGTAGAGGCTGGCTTAACCTTATCTAAAACTAAATCTAATAAAGGATTTAAATTATCGGATTCATCTTCTAATTTAATTTTGGCAAATCCTTGTTTAGAGGCAGCAAAAACAACTGGAAAATCTAATTGTTCATCGCTAGCTCCCAAATCTAAAAATAATTCATAAACCATCTCTTGAACCTCCTCTGGTCTAGCAGCTGGTTTGTCTATTTTATTAATAACCACTATTGGATTTAAACCTAATTCTAAAGATTTTTTTAAAACAAATTTAGTTTGAGGCATTGGGCCCTCTTGAGCATCAACCAACAACAAAACACAATCTATAGAACGAAGAATACGCTCCACTTCAGAGCTAAAATCAGCATGACCAGGAGTATCAACTATGTTTATCTTTGTATCTTTGTAAAAAACCGAAGTATTCTTTGAATAAATAGTAATACCTCTTTCCTTTTCCAAGGCATTACTGTCCATACTAGCACCCTCAATTGACATTCCGGTTTGACGCATTAAGGCATCAGTTAAAGTTGTTTTACCATGATCAACATGAGCAATAATGGCAATATTTCTTATTTCCATATTTTTTATATTAATTTAATTTAAAAACAAAAAATTACGCTCCGAGCGTAATTGATATAAAGAAAACTCTATATCGATTTAATCTAAAACAATAATACAACTTTATTTTAGATTAGTCAAATTTATTTATTTTGGCCCCTTATTTTTTGACTCTTCTATTATTTTATAATATAAATTTTCATAGGAAGACACCATCTTTTCTAAGGAAAAAAAATCTTTTACTCTCTGCAAACAACCCTGTTTATTAATATTTTTAACCATTTTCACTGCCTCAACTAAATCTCTAAAATTATCAACCACGTACCCATTCTTGCCATTTATTACCAATTCTTTAAAAGCTCCTTGATTATTGACCACAACTGGAATAGCTGAGGCCATAGCCTCTAAAATACTATTACCAAAAGCTTCCTTAACTCGATTTGGTTGAATTAAACAATAGGCCTGACTTAATAATTTTTTCTTTTTTTCTCCTAAAACCTCACCCAAATAAATAATTTGTTTTCCATCAATATAGGGGTAAAATTCTTTTTTCAAAAATTCTTCATCAGTTGAAGATAATTTTCCAGCAATAACTAACTTCATCTTTAATTTTTTAGCTACCTTAATAGCAATATCTACTCCTTTTTGTGGAGAAACTCTAGCCAGAAATAATAAGTAATCTCCCTGTTCCTTATATTGCTTAAAATCATTATAATCAATGCCATTATAAATAAAGTCCCTCCAATTAATAAAAGGTAATATTTTTTTTAAAGATTTAGAAATACCAACATAATTTAAATGACAATACTCTTTAAATAAATCTCTTTCTTGCTGAAAAAATTCTCCATATCTAACTGAATGAAGAGAGGGTGTCTTTACTAAATCGGCAAAAATTAAACTCTTATGCTCTACAGCACAATGAATAATATCAAAATCATCAGCTCTTTTAAAAGCCTGAGCAATATTATTATATTCGTGTATTTCAGAGTAATCCCCCTGATAATGCTTTGATCTTACTGATATTAGTCTCTGAGCTTTAGCTTTAGAATTGCCAGAAGCAAATAAAGTTACTTGATGACCTCTGTTGACTAAGCCGTCAACCAAAAAACCAATAGAAGACCCTGTGCCACCCCTGGAATGAGGCGTAGTTTCCTCCCAAAGTTTTGAGACTATAGCTATCTTTAGTTTTTTATTCATTAAAAATATTATTTTATTCCCTTTTTATTGAAATAATCGGAGTACTTTTTATCAACTGTCAATATGTGAGAAGCTAACCAAGCCGACATAAATATAGCTACATCCCTAGCATTCTTTCTTTTATCCGTTTTTTTGTCTCTAGCTAATTTTATAAATTCCTTTACGCTTTTTCTGAAAGAATTGTGAATTTTAATATGATTTGCAGCTTCTGTGTATTTAGTTTGAAAAAATAATTCTTCCTCAGTTCCAAGATGATAAAAGGCATAATCACCCAAGCGCATAATTGAAACCAAGGCTAAATCTTCAGAAAATTTTTTATTTTCTGATAATTTTATTAAATCATTACAAATTTTAAAAAATTGTTTATGCTGGTTATCAATTTCTTGAACACCAACAGAATACTTTGTAGACCAAATTATTTTTTTGAACATAATTTTAATTATTATTTTATTAAATAACAATTAAATATTACCATATTTTTAAAATCTAGTAAACAAAAAAGTTTTTTTATTTTCCAGATCGATAAGAACTACTTCTTAAACTACCACTTCTATTTCCACCTCTAGATTTTCTATTGTTAGACCTCTTAGGAACATTTCTGTTTCTACCCCAATTTCGACCCTTACTCTGACTCTGAATTCGGTTTTGACTAGATCTATAACACTGATCCTTAGAATTATTATAAACAATTTTTTCCATTTTTCCCCGATCAAAATCGATTTTCATTATTAGTAAGTTCTTTTTTATTAATCTTTCTATCTTTTGAATATCCCTTCTTTGGTGTGGCAAAGAAAAAGAAATGGCTTTACCACCCTTACCAGCACGAGCCGTTCTTCCAATACGATGAACATAATCCTCTGAATTATCAGGTAAGTCATAATTAACTACCAATTGGATATCATTAATATCTAATCCACGAGCGGCTACATCAGTCGCTACTAAAATTCTTTTTGTTCCATCCTTAAAATTAGCTAAAGAAGTTTTTCTCTGATTAAAAGACAAATTAGAATGAATCTCACTAGCCTGAAAACCATTAGAATTTAATTTTTCTGTTAAATTAGTAGCGCCATGTCTGGTCCTAACAAAAATTAAAACCAAATTTTTATAATCATTTAAAATATTTCCCAGGGTACTGAATTTATCTTCCGCTCTTATTAAATAAATTTCCTGATCTATCAGCTCGGCAGTAGTTCCAGTTGGAGCAACTTGAATTTGAAGAGGAGATTTTAAATATTTCTCAGCTAGTCTTATAATGGCAGCTGGCATAGTAGCAGAAAATAATAAAGTTTGACGATTTATGGGAGTTAATTTTATTATTTCTTCAATTTGAGGGGCAAAACCCATATCAAACATCATATCAGCTTCATCTAAAATTAATACTGAGATATCATCTAATCTAATAGTTCTTCTCTTAACATGATCCAATAATCTGCCTGGAGTAGCCACAATAACATGGGGACTTCTCTTCAAACCAAACAATTGTTTATTAAAAGCCTCTCCCCCAATAATAGAGATAGTTCTTAAGCCTAAGTCTCTTCCCAGTTTTTTTAAATTTTCTTCAACTTGATTAGCCAGTTCTCTGGTTGGCAACATAATTAAAGCTCGACCTCCTTTTTCCTTTAATCTTTGAATTGTAGGAATCCCAAAGGCGAAAGTTTTTCCAGTTCCAGTTTGGGCCACGCCAAATAAATCTTTTCCTGAGATAGCCACAGGGATAGACTTAGCTTGAATTGGAGTAGGTGTCTCTAAACCAATCTTTTCTAGAGTAGCTAAAATTGAAGGTTTGATTCCTAAATTTTTAAAAGCAAGATGCTCTTGATTATTTGTTTTTGACATAAAAATAAGTGATCCAACTTCTAGCGATCACTTTTATAAATGCGAGAGAGGCGAATCTTTTAATAATTGTATTAAAAGATTAACATAAAAAAGTAATTTTGACAATAGCTAAAAAAATAATAAAAAACCCGGGCTTTTAGCTCGGGCAAATATTGTTTTGAAAAATTTAGTTTTCATTTTCAGGCCCATCATTATTAACCTTAATTGCCAGAAAACTTTGATTACTCCATTTGTGATCTGCTTTAATAGTATTTAAAATCCTACCAAAAGTTATAAAATCTAAGAAAGCCACTCTTCCCCCAGAACTGATTGAACCCAGGGCTACAATTGGAAAAGTTTTTTGAAGATTTGGATAAGCTTCACCAAAAAATAAAAGTTCCAATAAAGAAGCGGGACGATAACCTGAATCTTCCATTGTCTCAATAATATCTATGGTGGAACAATTATTTGGAAAATAAAATATCTTTACAAAAATATCACAGACACAACAAGAACTATCCAAAGCAACAGAATCTTTAGGAAATTTTTTTTCATTAATATCCCTATCGACTTCAACATACCCACCCCTTACAATCATATCATCAAAATTGGCATTATAATCAATTTTAATTACCAATTCCTGGCCATAGGAAAAAAAATAAAAAAAACAAAATAAACAAAATAATATTTTTTTCATGATATCAAAATTAAATTTTTAAAGAACTATTTTTTATTAAAATTAATTTACTAACTCTTCTACTTCTGAGTTAAACTTCATTAAAGCTCTCTGAATAGCATGAGTTAACATTTCTTCGCTACCACCTTGCAAACAATAATATCCTTTTCTTCTCTCTCCTGACATATCAAAAACATTGCTTCTCAAAAATTCTTTATCATACGATTCTAATTCTCCCCCATCTAATTTAGTTGTCTCTAGAGCTGAGATAGCATTAATATGATCACCTTTAAAAACGGAAGATTCATTTCCTTTCTCATCGGTAAATTTGGTTCCAGGCTTCAAATACAAGTTATTTATCTTAGTCAATTTATCTGAAAATCCAATATTGAATTCTTTAAACAACTCGATTCTGTCAATATTGGTGGTATTAACATATTCCTCTAAGCTTACAGTTTGATCCATACCTCCGACAATAGCCTCAAAACGTTTTTTATTATACTCACCACCAAAGTCTCGACTATCTATCCAAATACCATATTCATCTAAATATCCAGAGGTTTCTCTCTCCAAAAAAGAAGTATTATGCTTTTTAATAATTTTGTCAACATCTCGTAATAAAGATAACCAAGACTTAGCAATTAATTTAGTTTTAGCATCCTCACCCGAAGATTCTAATTGTTCTTCAATTTCTTTCTGGCCATTATTATCTAATGATTCTAAAATTTTAGTAGGAACATCTTTAAAACATTTTTTAAAAGCTTGAATAGCTATAGCCCCATTAAAGGCGGTAGTGATAGATCTTTGTAGTGTTTCTTCTTTATCTATAGACAAAGATCTTAATTCCACTGAATTTGTTTTTTCTTTAAAAAAAGCAATATTATTGTTAGCTTCAGCCCCTCTATTTCTTAAAGAAACACCTCTACCACCGTTAACTCGATGTCCAGTTTCACCCGATTGAATACCACCCCAAGAAGAAGCTAATAGAATATTTTGCAAGAATTGAGTGTTTTGTTCGACTTCAAGACCTTTTTCCCCTCCAATAGTTAAGTGAAAACCACGAGCCCCTTTTTGATAATCTGGAGATCTATCAAAGTTAAGATCAATATATTCAATATCATGAAGCAATTTCATCTCCAAAAGCATTAAATAGGGATTATCGGTCGGTCGAGTAGCTATCTCATGAACAGCATCCTTACCTGAACCAATTCTGGCAGCTTCACTTAATTTAGCAATATCTCTTTTTAAATCTTGTTCAGTTAATTTTTTATACCCTTCGGCAGTTGAAGAAGTAATTTCATATTCCATTCCGATAGAAGACCTCACACCCTCAGGAATATTTTTATAAGAATATTTTTCTAATACTTTTTCATACTTCTTTAAATAACCAGAAACCTTTTCCAAAACCTTTTCCATGGATCTATCTGGTAAATATTCTCTAGCAAAAAGCATCGCGACAATACTTCTCCCCTTGTTTTCTTTATTATATTTTTCGATAAAAGAAGAAATCTCTTTTAAATTTTCAATATTTTCTGGCTTAGGGCTATCTAGAAAATCTTTTATTCTCTCAGTGTTTTCAGAATTACTAAGCATTGATCCAATTATTTCTATAGAACCGATAATTTGCTCTCTGATATTTTTAGAAGAATCAGTTATCTCTTTATATAATTGTTTAGCTTCCTGTACATCCAAAAGATCCAATTTTAAAAAGATTTTCTTAATATACTCTATCTTTTCTGTTTTTAGACTATAGACTTTTTTCTTTATTATCTGTAAAGCCTCTCTATTGTTTATATCTTTGAAATAAATGCAAGCTTTTTCTAAATTATGAATATGATCTTCACTACTAATATAATCAATTATCTTATTATTAAAATCACTAGACAAAACCAACTTAGTATTAAAAACATTTTTTACTCTATTAAAATCGGAAGACAAATAATTAGATAAAACCATTTCTAAGGATTTTTTATCATAATTATAGAATTCCTCCATCATCTCGGATCTTGCATTTATCTCTATAATACTATTTATTATTTCCACCCTATCATCATCACTCAATTTAAACTTATCGGACTCTAGGGATTTCAAAAAATCAATTACTTCAAACTCCTTAAGTCCAGAAATGTTTTTATGAATTTTTTTAATCCCAATTTTAAATAATTCTTTATCTAAGAAAAAGGCCGGATTTTTTTTATCAGAGGCTAAATAATTTCTCCAAAAAAATGGAGACAAACCATTATTAACCATAGCACTAAAACTAATTTTCTTGACTTCGTCAAAAGACATTTTTGATTTACCAGAGCCATCTTCTAATTGCATTATGTCTAAAATAAGTCCTCCGTTAACCATGGGCCAATTATCTATGTTTTTTGAGATAATATCAACAACATCTTTATGATTAAACAAAATTTGTTTTTTTAACAAACGATTAACAATATCAACTGGAACGCTAGAGTCATTAAGTATTTTTTTATATAATATTAAACAAGGTTCTTCGTTTTTTCTAAAAAAATCTAAATCAGTTATTTTTTGTACAACAGAATTTATTTCTTTATTTGCTGATGATTCAAATAATTTAAAATTTTTGTCTAAACTCTCTATAAAAGAAGATTTTTGCTCAGAACTCATATACTCAAAAGATTCCAATAAGATATAAGTATTAAAATTAATTCTTTTATCAAAAATTTGCTTATCTATCTCATCTAAATAATCTGGCTCTAAGATATTAAGTAGATTTAAATTTAAAAAATATTTATTAATAAAATAAACAAAAGACGAGTTAGAATCGGGACTATTAATTATTTTTTCTAACATTTTTTTCAAATAATCTATTTGCTCTGTTTCGTTTGGATAAATATGTTTTATTATATTCATATCCCTAGAAAAGATAGCTGTGGCACCACTACAATTAGACAAATTTAAAAGACTATCATAAATATTCTTTAAAAATATCGCGCCCTCTTCGTCGCCCAAAATACTATCAAAATTCATTATTTCACTTTGATATAAGTTATAGGTGTCATTTGACAATAACTTAGGATCAATATCCTCTATACTTTTTAAAACATTTTTAGAAAAACCCTCGGCCATCTCTCTCTTTTTATTACCATCTTCAAGTAATCCTTCTTGAGACAATTCTTCGAAAATAGAAGACAAGCCTTGAACATCACCAAAAGAAATTAGTGATTCTAAAAACAAAATTCTATCCCGCGAAGTGATAACATTGTTTTCAACAGCTGTCCGAAGGTCTCGAGAAAAAACATCTACATAAACTTTTTTAACAAATAAAGGCAAATAATCTTTATTAACCTGACGCTTAACAAATAAATCTAAAATTTCTTCTGAATTAAATAATCTACAACTATTAGAATACGACTTAATCAAAACATCAAAATTGTTAGCTTGAAATTTATTATCCAGAACATCATAGAAATAATGACGCAAATTATTATCTTCGGCCCTTTCATAAAAATCTAACTCTAATTGTCTATATAATAAAGAGTCCTCTTTAATCCAGGAAGCTTCTTCATTATTTTCTGAAAAAACCTGATTCAAATAATAACCATCAACATTATTAGAGGCAAAAACTTTTTGCCTTAATGAATCTGGCCAATTATATGAATTCATTAAAATTGACAGGGATTTTAAATTATTAATATTAAAACTCTTATTACTATTTTGAAATAAACTATCTAATATTTCAGTTAAGCATTCTTCATTTATTTCTTCATCTTTATGAGGATAATTTATTATTAAATATGATAAAAAAACTATATTATCTCCTTTCTCAGATCTTTGAGCCATCTTCAGCAATAGATCTTTTTTTTCCTCAAAGGAGTTATTGGATTTTAGAGACTCTTGCTTAAATTCAAATTCTGTCCAATATTCAATATCATCAATTTGAGTCTTAACATTTTTGGCATATTTTTCAGGATCTTTTTTATCTTTATCAGCCGATGGTAATATATTTATTAACCATCTAAAACTAGAATTGGAATAGCTATTATTCCAATTATTAAAAATGTTCTTTTCTATTTGAAGTCTTTCATTTTCGGAGCAATCACTAAAACAATCTATAAAAATAGGAGTTAAGTCTAACAAACTAGCACGATTATAATTTTCTTTATTTAAATATCTAAACCAAATATCAAATAAAAATCGTTGACGCTTTTTATCAAACATTATTTTTTCTGGATATTCCTTGGCGATGTCAATAATTGTGTTGAAAACTTCTCGTGGAAGATTTTTAATCGACGGATGTTTATCAATAATAGAATCAAATTCCTCCAAAATCGAATTGGCTAAATTTTTCCCCTCAATCGCATCAATAGAGTTCTTTTGAAATTTTAAAAAATTTATAGCCAAAAAAGAATCATCAGAAAAGTCTGTTTTTTTCTCATTTTCTTGAGCCTCTCTAATTCTTCTATGCATTTCTGAATCTAAAGCTTCTTGCCAACTACTATTTTCATGAAAAGGAAAATTTTTCTTAGTAAAAAGTTTTGACCAAGTAGCTACAACCTCTTTTGATAAATCGGGAAAATCTTCTCTAATAGCACTGATTGCCTGCTTACTTTTCCAATAAGGATCAAAACCAGCGTCGTCTTTATCACTGGTATCACCCCAAAAATCAGATTGAAGTAATTTTAAAAATTG
>DAOOQF010000004.1:0-30067 GCA_035388665.1 bacterium
GGAGGCAAAGATGGAACCCAGGAAGAGTTTTTTCATACCTTTAATGAACTTCAACAGGGAGATAGACAGATAGTTCTTTCTTCGGATAGACCACCTAAGGCTATACCAGCTATTGAGAAAAGATTAATTTCCAGATTTGAATCTGGAATGGTAGCTGACGTTGGTCGACCAGACATTGAAACCAAGGTTGCTATTTTAGAAAAAAAAGCTAAAGAAAAAAATTATATAATAGAGGAAGAAATTTTAAATTATATCGCTAATAGTATCCAAAACAATATTAGGGAATTAGAAGGAGCCTTAAATAAAATCATTGCTTATCATGAATTTCACAATCTTAGACCAACATTAAAAATAGTAAAAAATATTTTAAACGATCTAACCAATAATAATCAAATTAAACCTGTTTCCCCAAAAGATGTTTTAGAAATAGTAGCTCAATTTTATAATATCAGTCAAAAAGATTTAATTGGTGGAAAAAGAAAAAAAGAATTAGTAATCCCCAGACAAATTTCTATATATATAATGAGAGAAGAATTAAAAACGTCATATCCAAGTATTGGAGAAGAATTAGGAGGAAGGGATCACACCACGGCTATTCATGCTTACAACAAGATAAATAAAGAGAAAGAAGAAAATGAAAAAATAAATCAAGATATTCAATCCATTAAACAACTTTTATACGGATCATTCTAATTGTGTAAAAGATCTTAACAACAAAAATTTTTCTGTTAATAACAAGTTTATAAAAATAGTATTATAGTGTGTAAAACTTTTTATAAAATGTTTATAAAAAATAAAAAATTTTTTTTATCCCCAAAATAAAACAAAATAATACACCTTCTTAAACATAGATATAAACACAAAAAAACAACCTTTAACCCAACAAAAACAAACAAAAAACTAATTTTTAAAAACTTATCAACACCCCTTATTATTACTATTATTTAATATATATAAATATAACATAAAAATATGAAATTTATAACTCTAAAAGAAAATCTAAAACAAGGTCTCTCTATTGTAGCTCACTTAACTTCAAAAAATATAAATTTACCAATTCTTAATAATATTTTAATTAGAGCAAAAAAAGAAGGAATTGAATTAATAGCTACTAACTTAGAAATTAGTGTTAATCATTTTTTAAGAGGGAAAATAGAAAGTGAGGGGGAAATAACAGTTGATTCTAAAATAATAAATGAATATATTTCTTTATTACCAGAAGATAAAATAGAAATAGAAATGGAGAAAGATGAATTAAAAATTTCTTGTCAAAATTATAAAACAAAAATAAAAACTCAGGAGGCCAGTGATTTTCCGGTTTTACCAAAAACAACAGAAGAGAATTGTTACGAGCTAAACTTAAATGAGTTTAGGGACAGTTTATTAGAAGTTTCTTTTGCTGTCTCTTATAATGAAAATAGACCGGAATTATCTGGAGTACTTTTTTCTTTTCAAAATGATTTATTGACTTTAGTGGGAACGGACAGTTATCGTTTATCGGAAAAAATCATAAAGTTTAAAAGTAATAATATTATTGATGAGAAGAAAATTATAGTTCCTCTTAAAACTGTCCAGGAGTTAACAAGGGTTTTGGGTAATTTTAAGAGCGAAGATCAAATAAGCGATTCTCAAAATATTAAAATTTGTTTAACCGAGAATCAAATATTTTTTTCTTTTGGTTCAACTAATTTAGTTTCAAGAATAATAATTGGTAATTATCCTGATTATAAACAAATAATTCCAAAAAACGAAAAAACAAAAATTGAAATAAATAAATCTGTTTTTGTAAAAGCTATAAAAGCTGCTGGAATTTTTTCCAAAACAGGAATCAATGATATTTCTATTGCTTTCAAAAAGGGTGAAATAACAATATCTTCTAGTTCTAGCCAAACCGGGGAAAATAAAGTTTCTCTAGAAGCCGATGTTTTTGGGGAAGAGGATGAAATTTTTATTAACTTTAAATATTTATTAGACGGATTAAATAATATAAAATCAGAACAAATAATTTTAAAAATAATAGATAATAATTATCCCTGTATTATTATTCCTAGGGAGATAAATAATTTTTTATATTTGGTTATGCCGATCAAACAATAGAAAAATATATTTTCAATAATATTTAAAAAAGAGGTTAAACCTCTTTTTTAAGTTTAGTTTATATTTATTGTTATCTGGTTGCTCTTTTTTATTGATCCATTCCAATCATAAAAATCGGCATATAATTTGTATGTTCCTTTTTCTGGGGGAGACTGCCAATCAAAATTTATGGTTTTTTCTAATACTGGTTGAATTGTTTTGATAATAGAGGTTTCATTATTTTGTTTCTTTAGAACAAGCTCTATTTTAATTATTTGCTCGGGATTACTACTTACCATCTCTATAGGAAGCGGAAAATCTATCGGACTTATAGCTGATCCGCTAGTAGGGTATATTAAGTTTAAATTGGCTGGCAACCTGTTTGTATTAGTATCTAATAATAAATTAAATTCTATATTCTTTTCAGAACAATTCAAAACATCATCACATACTTTTATTTTTAAATTATAATAACCGTTATTAAGAAAAGAAATGTCCTTATTAAGATTAAATGGGTAAGCCGTTTTTCTATCCAACAGATTGTCATTTATATAATATTCTACTTTATATATTCCTCTTGGGGCAGTTGCTTCTAATTCAATATTTAATAGGGAATTATTAACTACTTGATTATTTTCTAAATTTTTTACCGAAAAAACTGGAGCATTTTCGGGGTCATAAATTCCTTCCGCTTGATTTATCATATCCGGATTATAATTAGGGTCTTGTTTTTTTGCCCACTCTAAGACCCTTTCTTCCCATATTTTAAATTGAGGATCATTTTCTGGATTTTCTGGAGCGCTCCCTAAAGGATCTTCTTTATTAACATAATAAAGTATAGAGTGATGTTCAACAAAGAATATTTCTTCAATATTTTCATCGTTTTCATTTTCTGTAGCAATAGCTCCTGTTTCTTTATTTATTTTTATAGTTTTGCCTATTTGTTCACCATCCAACATTGATTTATTTGTCTTTTCTATAATAGGCTCTTTAAATGACTCTACTGGAGTTCCTTCTAATGATTTTTTCATAAATTCATTCCAAATTGGAGCTGCAACCACACTACCATCAGCTCCCTTGCTCATTTCGGTATTATTATTATTTCCGACCCAAACACCAGCGACTAGAGATGGGGTATATCCAATAGTCCAAGCATCTTTGAAATTGTTGGTTGTTCCGGTTTTGGCTGCCGAGATTCTTCCTGATAAAACTAAATTATTATTTTCTCCAAAAATAAAACTTCTATTTGCATTGTTTGATAAAATTGAATTTATCATTCTGGCAACATTTGGGTCTAGGATATTTTTTTTTCTTTCTTGAAATTCTTCTAGAACTTTTCCATTATTATCTTCTATTTTTAATATTCCAGAAATGGGGCTTATTTCTCCCTCTCTAGCAAAAATGCTATAAGCATTAACATGTTCTAAGAGCTTTATTTCACCACCTCCTAATACTAAAGATAAACCGTATCTATCAGGATCATCAAGAGTGGTATAGCCTGCTTCTTTGGCCAAGGAAATTACATTATTTATTCCAGCTAAATAGATAGCTTTCACTGCAGGAACGTTTAAGGACCCAGCTAGGGCCTTTTTTATAGCGATTGGACCATATTCTTGGTTATTATAGTTTCTTGGTTCATATGCTTGTCCAGAGGCTGAAAAATTAGTGACAACATCATATAATATTGTTTCCGGGTTATAGCCACCTCTTGCAAAAAGAGTTGCATAAACCAAAGGTTTAAGAGAAGATCCTGGTTGACGAGGTCTAATGGCCACATTAACCTGTCCGTCGATGCTTTGATTAAAATAATCCTTAGAACCTACCATTGCCAAGACCTGTCCATTTTTAGGGTCAATAGCGACTAGAGCTGCGTTGTTAGCATTATATTTTAAAGCATTTTCTTCAACTCTATTTTTTATGGCCTCCTCGGCTATTTTCTGTTTCTCAATATCAATAGTTGAATATATCTTTAATCCGCCTTGTTCTAACATTTTTTCTCCGTATTTTTCAGATAAAATTTCTTTTAAATACATAACAAAATGTGGAGCAATAATATTTGTTTCCGGACCCTTAAAAGTTAATTCGTAATTTTTAGCATTATTTTTTTCTTCTTCACTTATATATCCTTGTTCTTCCATCAAATCAAGAATGTATTGTTGACGACCAATCAGAAGATCTTTATTTGGTCCATAAGGGGAGTAGCGACTAGGAGATTGGGGGAGGGCAGCCAATAAAGCACTTTCAGCTAGAGCTAAATTTTTAGCTGATTTTCCAAAGTATTTTTGGCTAGCAGCCTCAATTCCATAGGCATTTGATCCATAAGGAATCTCGTTTAAATACATTTGTAGAATTTCATCTTTTTCAAACTTTTTTTCGATTCTTTGAGCTATTAAAATTTCTTTAATTTTTCTGATATAGCTTTTTTCTGAGGATAATAAGGCATTTTTAACGAATTGTTGGGTTAAAGTTGATCCTCCAGCTCTTCTGTTATAAATAATGTTTGTTATTATTGTTCTGGCCATAGCCCAAACACTAAAACCTTTGTGTTTATAAAAGTTTTTATCTTCAATGGCTATGGTGGCTTGCTTGGCGTGACCTGGTATTTCATCCAAATTTATTAAAGTTCTTTTTTCTTCTCCATGAAATTCATATAAAATATTTTCTCCAGTTCGGTCATAAATAGTGGTGCTTTGAGCAATTTCTCTTTCAATTAATTGGTTAGGATTAGGAAGATCTCTTGATATTACAAGAATGAAGATTAATAAGATAATACCCAAAATTAACCCTAATACAAAAACCGTAGCGATTGTTTTTTTGTTAAAAATAAAAGATAAAATAGCTTGTTTTATAGAGCTTTTATTATTTCTTTTTATTTTTTTTAGGATTTTATTATTCTTTATACTTCTACTGGAGAATGTTTTTATCGGCTTGGGTCGATAATAACCTTGTTTTAATGGTCTTTTGTTAAAAGATGAACTCATATTTTTTTTATTATTATTATATATTTATTTTATCAAAAGGATGTTTTTTGCGCAAATACAGTTATTTCTTTAAGGTGGCTTTTTTTTCCTTTTTTTTGTATAATATATTTAAATAAATATATTATTATGTGGAAAAGATTTCTATTAGTTTTTATCTTCGTTTTTTTTCCTCTTTTTTGTTTAGCTTCTGAAGATCAGGCGTCTTCGGATAATATTTTTAATGCTAAGGTTATAGAAATATTAGAAGAAGTAGAGAAAGAGTCTTCTCAGGGAGAAAAAATAATTCAACAAAACTTAAAACTTCAGGGGTTGGAGGGGCCTTTTGAAAACACAGAATTTGTTTTTTATGGAATAGGAGACATTGAGTTGGTTGGAAATAAGGAATACTCGGTGGGGGAAAAAGTTTTGGTTATTGCCACCCAACAAGGATCTTCTGGGGATTATGTTTATTATATAACCGAAAAGAATCGCAGTGCCGGGCTTATTATTATTTTTGGCTTTTTTTTATTATTATTATTCTTGATTGGAAAATGGAAAGGCGTTCGTTCAATTTTATCTTTGGGATTAACCTTTTTTGTTATAGTTTTTTTTATGGTTCCACAGATTATGGGTGGGGCCAATCCCGTCTTTATAGTCTTGTTTAGTTCGTTGTTGATTCTCTTATTTGTGGTTTATTTGACGGAGGGCCTTCATCTGAGATCTCATTTGGCTGTTTTGTCTATTTTTATTAGTCTAGTTCTAGTTGTTGTTTTTTCGTCTTTTTTTATTTTTCTAACCAAGCTAACAGGAGTTTTTAGCGAAGACGTTTTTGCTTTAATTAATGTAGGACAACAAACTTTAAATTTAAAAGGTCTCCTCTTGGCGGGTATGATAATTGGAGCCCTGGGGGTCTTGGATGATGTGGTTATTTCTCAAATTGTTTCTGTTGAAAAAATTATTGAAGCTAACCCTTATCAAAGTTGGAGAGAGGTTTTTAAAAAAGCTCAGGCCATCGGAGTATCACATATTAGCTCTATGACCAACACTTTATTTTTAGCTTATGCTGGAGCCTCTCTTCCTTTATTAATTTTGTTTGTTAGCGATAATAGTCCGTTTAGTAGTATTGGTCAAATTATGAACAATGAGGCTGTTAGTACGGAAATAGTTAGGGCTTTGAGCGGAAGCTTGGGAATAATTTTAGCCGTTCCAATATCAACTTTCATTGCTTCTTGGGCATTTGTTTATAAAAATAATAATAAGTAAATAAATAAAATTTATGTCAAAAAATCCTTTAAAACTAAGTTTTAAAACTGAGTTTTTACCAATTTTTTTAGTAGCCCTGAGTTTTTCACTATCACTTTTTTTTATTAATAATTTTCCAGAGCAGGTTGCTGTTCATTGGAATATGGCAGGAGAACCAGACGGCTTTAGTAATAAATATTCAGCTGCCTTAATGATTCCAGCAATAACCCTGGGAATGTATTTATTGCTAACCTTCCTACCAATAATTGATCCAAAGAAAGATCGTTACAAAGAATTTTCTAAATTTTATAATTATTTTAAAAGTATTATAATTTTTTTCATGATCTTTATTTATGTTGTTTCGGGGTTTAACAATTTGGGCTACAGCTTGCCGATTGAAAAGATAACTCCAATTGCGGTGGGCTCGCTATTTGTTTTGATTGGTTTTTATATGAAAAAAATAAAAATGAATTGGTTTATGGGAGTTAAAAATCCTTGGACATTGTCATCAGAAAAGGTTTGGGATCAAACTCACAAATTTTCCGGAAAGATTTTTGTCATTTCTGGATTTTTGTTAGCCCTTACTGCCTTTGTAGAAAACAAATATAAGTTGCCAATTTTCATAGTGGCCTTATTTCTGATAATTTTTTCAGTTACTATTTATTCTTATTATATTTATGTTAAAGAGCTTAAAGGAAAAAAATAATTTTATAGAGATTACTAGTTTTGCTAATCCTAAAATAAAACTAATTAATAAATTTTTAAAGGACGGGTCTTTGAGACAGGAGTCTAAAATTATTTTAGTTGATGGAAAAAGAGAAATAGAAGAGGCTATTAAGGCTGGTTGGAAAATAAAAGAGTTTTTTTGTTCTTTAGAAATTATTAAAGAAGAAAAAGACATAGAGTTGGCGAATCTTTTTTCTAAAAACTCTAAAGTTAATTACCTATTATCTAAAAAAATATTTGATAAAATTTCTTATAAAAAAAATCCAGACGGATTTTTAGCTATTTTAGAATCTCGTTTTTTAAAATGGGAAGATTTGAAAATAAAAAAAAGCCCTTTGGTTTTAATTTTAGAGTCGGTAGAGAAACCTGGAAACTTGGGGGCGATAATTAGGACGGCCTATGCTGCTGGGGTTGACTTAATAATACTAAATGATCAAAAAACTGACCTTTATAGCCCCAATGTTGTTAGGGCTAGTACTGGTTTTATTTTTTCTATGCCAATTATTGTATCTTCGGCATTGGAGACAATTGAGTGGTGTAAAAAGAATAATATAAAAATTTTAGCAACCTCTCTAAAGGCCGATAAAAATCATTTTGAGATTGATTTTAGGAAGGGTACGGGAATTGTTTTTGGAACCGAAGCCTTTGGGCTTAGTAATTTATGGTTGAATGAAAAAATTGATCAAGTCAGCATTCCTATGATTTCTGGAGTCGATTCTTTAAATGTTTCTGTAAGTGTGGGGGTCATTGTTTATGAGGCAACCAGACAAAGAAAATATCTAAAAAAAATAAAATAAAAATAAAATATGGACTGGTTCTTTCTGGCAATTTTTTCTTATTTGTTATTAGCCATAGTAAATTTAGGTGATAAGTTTGTAGTTGATAAAATTTTAAAAGATAGTCGGGTTTATGCTTTTATGGTTGGTGTTTTAAGTGCTGTAATATTTATTATTGCTCTTTGGTTTTTATATTGGCCAGGTCTTTTTCTTTTTTTGGTAAATATGATCGCTGGAGCTTTATTTATTTTTGCTCTTTGGACTATGTATGAAGCCTTACGAGCAGGAGAAGCCTCTAGGGTTGTTGTGGTGATAGGTAGTGTTATTCCAGTTTTTACAATTATTTTATCCTTAATATTTTTTAAACAAAATTTTACAGCGAGTCAGTGGCTGGGAATCATTTTTCTTCTAGCTGGGATGGTTATAATGTCGCTGGTTGTTAGTAGGAAGAGAAAATGGTCTATTTTTATAAAGAGGACTTTGTCAGTTTTTTCTGGGGGGTACAGTAAGAAATGGATATTCTTTTCTATCTTGTCCGCCTTTATTTATTCTGTCTTTTTTATTGTTACTAAATATGCTTATAATCATCAGGAGTTTTTGAGCTCTTTTATCTGGATTAGGCTCGGTGGTTTATTAGTAGCTTTAATATTTCTAATAGATAAAGACAGTCGGAAATTAATTCTTAAAAATTTTAAGAAAAGCTCTTTGTTAAAAAGGGTTAATATAATAAAGAAAAAAGAGCCTAGTAAATTATTTATAATTTTTAATCAAGGTTTAGGCTCGATTGCTTTTTTGTTACAAAACTATGCCGTTTATTTAGGTCCGGTTGCTATAATCAATGCCTTACAGGGAGTTCAATATGCTTTCTTGTTAATTCTGGGAATATTTTTGACAATATTTTTTCCTAAGCTTTTAAAAGAAGATATTTCCAAAAAGACTTTAATAAAAAAAGTAGCAGCCATAATTTTAGTAGGGCTTGGTCTTTATTTTATAGCTAGATAATATGAATAAAAAGAGAAAAATTATTTTTTTAATTCTAGGGGCCATTTTTTTATTGGTTTTAATTTATATTTTTAAGATTGCTAAACACTATCCCAAAAATATCGTCTTAGAAAATGTTAATAATTTTTTTGGCGTAACTTATTCAAAAAAATATGCCAAAGAGTTAGGACTAGACTGGAAAGAGACCTATATAGCCATTTTAGATGAGCTTAATGTTAAAAAAATTAGAATACCAGTTTATTGGGATGAAATTGAAAAGGTTCCGGGAGAGTTTGATTTTTCTGATTATAATTATTTAATAGAGGAAGGAGAAAAAAGACAGGTGGAATTTATTTTAAATTTTGGTATGAGGGTGGCTCGTTGGCCAGAATGTCATTTTCCTCTTTGGTTGGATCCTTCTAACAAAGAATATTTGCAGGAAAGAACCAATATAATGATACAAGAGACTATTAATAATTTTAAGCCTTATGATTCCATTGTTTATTGGCAGCTAGAAAATGAACCCCTATTAGATTCTTTTGGAGTTTGCCCTAAAAGTGATTATGGTTTTTTACAGAAAGAGTTGGCTCTAACAAAAGGCTTAGATAACCGACCAATTATTATTTCAGCTACCGGAGAATTAAGTTTTTGGAATAAAGAAATTAAAATAGCTGATATTTTTGGGACCACTATGTATCGAGTTGTTTATAATAAGTTTTTAGGGTATATTAAATATCCCTACTCAAGTAAATTTTATAGTCGTAAAGCTAGATTAAACAATATTGGTCCAAGCGATGCCTTTATTATAGAACTTCAGGCTGAGCCTTGGGTTAATGAAAAAGAAATAGTTAGCTCTAGTAGCAAAAAATATTTAAAATCCTTTAATATAGATCAGTTTAGGGCTAATACTCAATTTGCTCTAGACACCGGCTTTGATAGGGCTTATCTTTGGGGGGTTGAGTGGTGGTATTTGCGCTATAAAAAGATGAATGATCCAGTCTATTGGGAATTTGCTAAAACATTATTTTAATTTTTATGATTTCTATTATTATACCAACATTAAATGAAGAAAAGTATTTGCCATTATTGTTAGATTCAATAAAGAAACAATCTTATCAAGACTATGAAATAATTGTTTCTGATGGCTGTTCTGATGACAAAACTTTGGAGGTGGCTAAGGCTTATGGTTGCAAAACTATTTTAGCTAAAAAAGACGAGAGACATCCTTCTATTCAAAGAAATAATGGAGCTAAAATTGCTCAGGGCGATATTTTATTATTTTTAGACGCTGATACTGCTTTGCCAAATAATAAATTTTTAGAGATAGCCATTAATGATTTTAAAAAGAGGGGAATGGGGGTGGCAGGTTTCTTTATGGACTTCCAGTCTAAAAAATTCTTTTATCGTTTCTATTATAGTGTATATAATAGCTTGGCTTTTTTAGCTCAATATATTAAGCCATTGGCGGTTGGAGCAGGGATAATTATCAAAAAAGATCTTCATAATTATATTGGTGGTTTTGATGAAAAAGTTTTTATTGGTGAAGATCAAATATATTGTGAGCAAGCAGCTAAAAAAGAAAAGTTTAGATTAATAAAAAATACAAAAATATTTTTTTCTATTAGAAGATTCGAAAAGGTTGGTCGCTGGAAGATGTTTGGTAATTTAGTTTACTCTGTTTTGTATGTTTTAATATTTGGACCAATTAGAAAAAAGATTATTAATTATGATTTTGGAGATTTTAAAAATTAGCTTTTCGTTCTTTTTTGGGTAATATGTTCTAATTTTTCTAAAGAACATGAAATAAATCAAAATAAATATATATAAATATATTAAAAAACGAGTGATTTTTCACTCGTTTTTTTGTGGGGTAAACAATAATATTGGAATAATAAAGCCTAATCCCAAGAAGATAGATAATATTATAGAAAATATTATTATTTTAGTTATAAAGAGGGCCCCCACAAAACCTAGAAATCCAATTGTTAGGCCGGTTTCTTTTTTGATAAATTTATTTAAAAATAATTTATAAAAAATATTTCCAATTGAAGAAATAATAAAACCGAGACCTAATCCGACACTAGCAATCGCTAAAATTTCCATTATTCTCATGACTCCTATTTTAAAATGAACTAATAGAAAAGCTTATCTTATTTTTTAATTATTTTCAAGACTTCAGCGGTTTTCTCTTCCATAATCTTTTTGTTAGTGGCCTCTAAATTTAATCTCATTTTATTTTCGGTATTTGAACCCCTAACGTTGAACCAGAAATCAAAAAACTCTACGGTTAGACCATCTAATTTATTTATTCTTCCGTTTTTATATTTTTTTTCTATTTCTTTAAAAATTTTTTCTTTGTCATCGACATTATTATTTATTTCTCCAGAGTGAAAATATTTTTTTAAGGGGGCAATTTGGTCAGAAATTTTTAGGTTGTTGGAAGAGAATTCTTCTAAGAGCTTTAGAATAACTATACAAGGAATTTCAAAACAACCAATTTCCATATTTAAAAAGAAATGTCCAGATGATTCTCCGGAAAAATATATATTTTCTTTTAACATTTGTTCTTTTATCAAAGAGTGCCCCACTCTCGTTTTTATTGGCTTTCCTCCGTTTTCTAAAATTAAATCTTCGGTTATTTTTCCAGGGCGCACGTCAAAGCCTATTTTAGATTTGGGTTTATCTTTTAAAAATAATTTAGCAAGCAATCCTCTAATAATAGATTGATCAATTAATTCTCCAGCATCGTCAATAAAAAATATTCTATCACCATCTCCGTCGGTAGTTATTCCTAGATCAGCTTTATTTTTTAAAACTTCATTTTTTATTTGTTTTAAATTTTCTTCTTTTAGGGGGTCAGCTTCATGTGCGGGAAAAGTTCCATCTAATTTAAAATTTATTTTTTTTAATTTAATTGGTAAATATTTGGCCAATTCTTTTAAATATAGACCACCAACAGCATTGGCTGGATCAGCAACGATGGTGAAGGGTTTTATTTTTTTTATTTTGCCAAACTTTAAGTCATATTTAATTTGATCCAAGAGAACATTTTTTTTCTTAATTATTTTTCCTTTTTTTGTTAATATTTTTAAATTATCTTCTAAAATTTTTTCTTTAAGAAAATTGATTCCAGTTTCTCCGCTAACAGGTATGGCCTTTTCTCTGGTTATTTTAAAGCCGTTCCACTCTTTGGGATTATGCGAAGCACTAACCATTATTCCTCCATCATATTTATATTTAGCTACTGCAAAATAGAAGGTGGGAGTTGAGGCTAATCCAATATCAATAACATTGGCGCCTGCGTCTAAAAGTCCTTTAATTAAATATTTTTTTAGAGCTGGAGACGACATTCTCATGTCGGCAGCGACCACAATATTTAATTTTTTATTTTTTTTATTTTTAAGATCCTGCCGTCGCAACTCTAAATAAGCTAGTCCCAATTTATAGGCAGTATTTTCATCTAGATCTTGTTTATAGATGCCCCTAATGTCATAGGCCTTGAAAATGGAAGGATTAGTTAACATATTTTTTGTTTTTAATTATATAGTAGACAGCCCCTAGACTTAAAGAAGAAAATAAAAGAGAAAAAATCCAACCGATGTAGGGGATGATAATCACTAACGAAACCAAGATTACTCCGGAAGATATTTTTAAAAAATCTGCTGTTTTTTCTCGGTGAAAATATTTAAAGATATAATCACCCAGGGCCATGGCGATAATTATTTTTCCTAAGTATAAGGTTAATCCCCAAAAAATCAATAGCATTATAGCCAAAGGAAGTCCTATTATTGTGATAGCCAATAAAATAACCGCTAGAGGAGTTAAAAATAATATAAGTAGCCCAGAAAGAGTTAATTTGTAATTTTCTTTTATAAAAATATTTTTCAACCCTGTTATTTTGTTTTTAAATAATATATTTATAATTAAAGCAATAATTAAAGAAGAAAAAATAGAAAAAAATATTTTATTGGTTTTTGATTTTGTTTTATTATTTTTGAAAGGATCGGTTTTGTGAATTTCTCCTGAAATCTTATCAGTTTTAATAATAGCGTCTTGACCACCTTTATAGTTTAGCCCTCCCATAATTTCAGCTGAATCTTCTATTTGTAGAATATTATAATATTTTTTTCTTTTTATTTGGTCTAGTGTTAAGTTAGAATCTTTTTCAATTGAGCCTCTAATTAAAATATTATTGGCCTCTCCGTGTAAATTTCCTTTTATTTTTCCGTTAAATTCAGAGCTTACAGCTAAGAACATTAAATCCTGCCCGACATTAGATTTTTCTTCAAAAATTAAATTTTCCCCTAATATATTTACATTCTTATTAATATTACCAGAGATGTCGGCCAAACTGGAAAGAGTTCTTAAATTACCGTCAACCTGACCATTTATTTTTAGGTTTTGAGAAATAGCAATAATATCTCCGGACACTTTTCCATTAACTTGAATATTTGTTCCAATTCCAATAACGTCTCCCAAAACTTCTCCCTCAATAGTAAGACTATTGGCGGCGAAATATAAATTCCCTTCGACAACTTCGTCTTTGGCTATATAGATGAAATCGCTAGATTTCATGACGTAAGCCCTGGAAACAAGAGGGAACAAAAGAAAAGTTAATAAAAATAATAGATAATAGCCCTTTTTCATAATTTTTGTTTTTTATTTTTTTAAGTTATAATAACCCAGTGGGATTATTAATTCATTTTTATTATATATCAAAAAAATGCGACAAGCAATATTAGAAATTATAAAAAATATTGATAGAATAAAATCCATAGAAGACCTAAGTGCTTTTAAAAGGGAATTGTCTAAAAAATATAATTTTTCTATTTTATTAAATTCTGATATTCTAAAGGATTATTTTTTGTTATTAAAAGAAAAAAAAATAACTGAAAAATGGCAAGAACAATATGAAGATTTATTTTTGTCTTTATTAAAGAAAAGAGCCATTAGAACTTTGTCGGGTATTGCTCCGGTAGCCGTTTTAACCAAACCCTATCCTTGCCCAGGAAAATGCGCTTATTGCCCTCAGAAACCAAATGTTCCAGTTAGCTATTTGCCTAATGAGCCAGCCGTTATGAGGGCTTTGAGATTAAATTTTAATCCCTACTTGCAAACGGCTTATCGACTAAGAGCCTTAGAAAATAATGGTCACGAACCCAATAAAATAGAATTAATTGTTATCGGTGGAACTTGGAGCTATCTTCCAACCAAATATAAATATTGGTATATATTAAACTGTTTCAAGGCCGCTAATGATTATCAAAAGATTAAAAAAAATATAAAAATAGAAAAAAGTGAGAAGCCGGTTAATTCTAAGAAGATTATTAAAAATAGTTATCAGCAATCTCTTAAGTTAGAAGAAATAAAAAAACTTTTGAAATATGAACAGAAGAAAAACGAAAAATCTCTTTATGGAATTATTGGCTTAACTCTCGAAACTCGGCCGGATTATTTAACCGAAAAGGAGTTATTAGAGATGAGGGATCTTGGCTGTACTCGAGTGGAGATTGGAGTTCAAGCTATTGACGACAAGATTTTAAAGCTTAATAGGAGGGGGCATGATGTTTCTGTCATCAGCCAAGCAACCAAAAAATTAAAACAATTTGGTTTTAAGGTTACTTATCATTTTATGCCAGCGCTTCCAGGGTCTAGTCCAAAGAAGGACATTGATATGTTTAAAAATCTTTATAGTGACTCAAGATTTCAGCCTGATCAAATTAAATTTTATCCAACCACGGTTGTTAAGAATAGTTTATTATATACTTGGTGGAAAAAAGGAAAATATAAACCTTATACTGATAAAGAATTAGAACATGTTATTATTGAGTGTAAAAAAATTGTTCCAGTTTATACTAGAATTATTAGATTGATTAGAGATATTCCTGGAGAGTCTATTGAGGCCGGAAATAAAATAACCAATTTAAGACAGGTTATTAAAGATAAGGGGATCTCTTGTAATTGCATTCGTTGTCGAGAGGCTAAAAATAAAGTAATTAGTGAAAAAAATATTAAATTAAATGTTTTACAATATTTGTCATCTGAGGGCGTGGAGTATTTTATTAGTTTTGATAGTTTAGACAATAAAATTTTATATGGTTTTTGCAGATTACGAATTGACTTTTCTAGCAAGGTTGCTCCGGCTATAATTAGAGAGCTTCATGTTTATGGACAATTAGTCCCCATTGGTGGAAAAACAAAGATTCAACATCGAGGATTGGGAAAAAGATTAATGGCTGAGGCTGAAAAAATTGCTAAAAAAAATAAAGTTGATAAAATTGCTGTTATTTCAGGTGTTGGTGTAAGAGGGTATTATAGAAAACTAGGATATAAATTAAGAGAGAGTTATATGTTAAAAACATTTTAAAATAATTATTAATGAACAAAAAATATCTTAAGAAAACAGGATTTACTTTGATAGAGCTATTAGTAGTAATTGCGATTATTGGAATTTTGGCTACCTTAGCGGTTGTTTCTTTGCAAAATGCTAGAGCTCAGGGGAGAGATGCCAAAAGAGTGGCTGATATTAAGCAGGTTCAAACTGCTTTAGAATTGTATTTTAATGATCAGGGATATTATCCAGCCTCTACTTCAGCTACCTCTTCAATCTCTTATGGGGCAAATATTTATATGGCAAATTTTCCTAAAGCGCCTACACCAGCAGATGGAGAATGTGGTTCGGAAAATAATCAATATATTTATTCAGAACAAGGAGTTGATAATGGTTCTTATTATCTTTCTTTTTGCTTGGGAAATAAAGTTGGATCATTAGACAAGGGAGATAAATGTGCCTTTCCTGGTGGTGTTTATAATTTTTCTTGTGCTGAAGATGAGGGTGAGGCTGATCTTACTAAGGGGAATATTTATCAAGGGGGAGTAATTTTTTATTTAGATTCTGATTGGGGATTAGTAATTGCCGAAGAAGATCAGGGCTCTGCCAAATTTAGTGATGTTGGTGGTCAGGCGGATACTAATTATTTTATTGGTTCAGGAGAAAATAATACTTTAGCAATTTTAGCTCAGCTAGGCCACACTACAAGTGCCGCTAAAGTTTGCAGTGATTTATCTTTGAGTGGTTACGATGATTGGTTTTTGCCAAGTAGAGATGAATTAATTGAGGCTTTTGAAGAAGTTAGCGAAGAAGCTAATATACATGGGGGTCATTGGAGTTCTAGCGAATACGATCTTTCTCCCTTGAGCGGAGCCATAGTGGTTGTGGGGAATATTTATAGCGCTTCTTATTATGATGATGCTAAAGGGATAACTAATCCAGTTAGATGTATCAGAAAATTTACTTTTTAAATTTTTGACACTAAGAGAAAATTAGCCTATTATTAAGGTATTAAACTTAATTATTTTATATGATTTTTAATAAAAATTTAGCAACCAGTGATACCGAATTATTTAATCTTATTGATAAAGAAACCGAACGACAAGAAAACGAAATTGAACTAATTGCTTCAGAGAATTATGCCTCTCCAGCAGTTTTAGAGGCCATGAGCTCATCACTTAATAATAAATATAGCGAAGGATATTCTGGTAAGAGATATTATGGAGGAAATAATATTATTGATGAAGTGGAGACATTGGCTATTAATCGGCTAAAAGAGCTTTTTCGGGCCGAGCATGCCAATGTTCAACCACTTTCTGGCTCTCCAGCCAATGCTGCAGTTTATATGGCTTTTTTAGAACCGGGTGATAAAGTTTTAGGTTTAAAGCTTGATCATGGAGGACATTTATCCCATGGACATCCTATTAATTTTTCTGGCAGGCTCTATAATTTTGTTCAATACGAATTAAATGAAGAAGGAATAATTGATATGGAAAAAGTAAGAGAAATTGCTTTGCAAGAAAGGCCAAAAATGATTGTCGCCGGATTTAGCGCTTATTCTAGAAATTTGAATTGGAAAAAATTTAAAGAAATTGCCGATGAGGTCGGAGCTTATACTTTTGCTGACATTGCTCATATTGCTGGTCTTATCGCTGGTGGAGTTTTAGAAAATCCGGTTCCTTATTTTGATGTTGTTTCTAGCACTACTCATAAAACTTTAAGAGGTCCACGTGGTGCTTTTATTTTATGTAAAGAAAAATTTGCTAAACAAGTTGATAGGGCTGTTTTTCCTGGAATGCAGGGAGGTCCTCATGAACATATTATCGCTGCCAAGGCAGTAGCCTTTAAAGAGGCTCTAGAACCCGAATTTAAAAATTATTGTCAGCAAGTTATAAAAAACTCTCAAAAAATGGCTGAAAGATTTTTGAGTTTAGATTACCAAATTGTTTCTGGAGGAACAGATAATCACCTAATGGTTTTGGATTTAAGAAACAAAAATATTTCAGGGCTAGAAGCCGAAAAAATTTTAGAAAACATTGGTATATCAGTTTCTCGCTCTACCATCCCTAATGACCCAGCGCCACCCATGAAGCCTTCGGGTATTAGAATCGGAACACCAGCCATTACCACTAGAGGATTTCGAGAAGAAGAGGTGGTTAAAATAGTTGAAATAATCGATTTAGCTTTTAAAAACAAAGATCAGGAAAAATTTTTAGATAATTTAAGACTGGAAGTTAAAAGTTTATGTAAAAAATTTCCTATTTATAAATAACGATTTTAAAAAATGAAAATAATTGACGGAAAAAAAATATCTGAAAAAATAAAGGATGAATTAGCCAAAAATGTTTTTGATCAAGTAAAGAAAGGTCTTCGTCATCCCAATGTGGCTGTTATTTTAGTAGGGCAAAGAGAAGATTCTAAGCTCTATGTTTCTTTAAAGGAAAAATCTGCCAAAGAAGTTGGAATTGATTCTAGTCTTTATTTGATTGATGAGAACGAAGATGAAAAAAATATTATTGAGACCATTCAATTCTTAAATCAAGATGAAAATATTGATGGAATTTTAATTCAGTTACCACTTCCTAAAAAATTTAATACTAATAAAATTTTGCAAACCATTTCTCCAAACAAAGATATTGATGGTTTTAGTATTAGTAAAGATAAAATATTTTTTTCTCCTGTTATGATGGCAATTAAATATAGCCTTGAAGCAACCATAGAAAATTTAAAAGATAAGAAAGCTTTTTTATTTTTTAATTCAGATATTTTTAAAACAGAAGTTCAAGATTTTTTAAAAAAAGAGAGCATCTCCTTGTCGGCTATTTCTAGTCAAGAATTTAATGAAATCAAAAAAGACAAAAAAAGATTAGAGGATCTAAAGAAAAAAATAAAGGATTGTAAAATATTAATTAGTGCCGTTGGCAACCCAGGGTTTATTGATGGAGATTTTTTGGCGGAAGATATGATTATTATTGATATTGGTATAACCAAATTAAATAAGCAGGTTTTAGGGGATATTAAATATTCTGATACTGAAAATATATCTGGATATATTACTCCAGTGCCGGGAGGTATTGGTCCAATTACCGTGGCTTGTTTATTAGAAAATGTTTTTAAAGCCTTTAAATATGGAAAATAATAGTTTAGATATAAAAGAAATAAAGGAATTATTAAAAAAGTATTATGGCTTTTCTGATTTTCGTTTAGGACAAGAAAAGGCTATTATAAATATTTTAAATAAAAAAGACTCGGTTGTTATTATGCCTACTGGTGGAGGCAAATCTTTAATTTTTCAGCTACCTTCTCTGGTTTTGGATGGAGTTACTATAGTTGTTTCTCCCTTAATTGCCTTAATGAAAGATCAAGTTGACTCCTTAACTAAATTAGGTATTCCAGTAACCTTTATTAATTCTTCTATTTCTTTGTCCGAGACTAATGAGAGACTAGAACAACTAAAAAATGGTTTTTATAAAATAGTTTATGTAGCCCCAGAAAGATTTTATAATCAGGCCTTCATTGAAGCTTTGAGTAATATAAAAATTTCTTTATTTGCCATTGATGAAGCTCACTGTATTAGTCAGTGGGGACATGATTTTCGCCCTAGCTATCTAAGATTAAAAAGTGTTATTGATTTCTTAAAAAATCCGCCCGTGGTAGCACTAACTGCCACTGCTACTATTGATGTTAGAAATGATATAGTTAAACAATTAAATCTAAAAAATCCTGATATAATTGTAACTGGATTTGCTAGGGAAAATATTCAGTTTGGGGTAATTCAAACTTCAACTAATCGTAAAATAGAATTTATTTTAGAGGCTATTTTGGGTTCTCCCGAAGGATCAGGAATAGTTTATGTTGGTACTAGGGCCAAGGCCGATGAGATTTTAGAAAAATTATTAGAGAATGGGATTGAGGCAGTGGCCTATCATGCTGGTATGGATTCTGATAGTCGAGAATGGGTTCAAAATAATTTTATGACCGGCAAGGCTAGAGTTGTTGTAGCCACTAACGCCTTTGGTATGGGAATAAATAAGAAAGATATTCGTTTTGTTATTCATAATGATTTACCAGGAACGATAGAGGCCTATTATCAGGAGGCTGGCAGAGCTGGTCGAGACGGTTTGCCAAGTTTTTGCTTGCTTTTGTATTCTCCTAGTGATAGATATTTGAGAGAATTTTTTATAAAGGGAGATAATCCTGAGCCAGAATTAATTATTAAAATTTATGAAAAGCTTTTAGAAAAAGAAGACTCTCTGGAAAATAATTTTAATAAAACAATTTTAATAACCTATTCAGAACTAGCCAAGGATTTGTCCGAAAATGTTCCCGAGATGGCCATTGGAACAGCTTTAAAAATATTGGAAAAGGAGGGTTATCTTTCTCGTCCCAGCGAAAAAAGTGGTAATGCCTTTTTAAAGTTTGAGGTTGATTTTAATACTCTATTATCAGCTCTGAGTTCTAGGGCCAAGGTTCAGATAGAAGCTTTAAATAAAATTTATGATTATTATAAAGAAAAACTAAACGAGGGGGTCGATGTTAATTTGGAAGAATTATCTTCTTTTATTAATGTGAAGAAGGATTCTATTTTGAGATTAATAAAAAAATTATTAGCTAAGGATTTAATTGAATATCGCCCTCCATTTCGAGGAACAGAAATTAGGATATTAAAGAGAGTAGAGTCAGAAAAACTAAACCTAGATTTTAAATCTTTATCAGAAAAATTGAAGAATGCTAAAAAGAGATTGGATGAAATGGAAAATTATACTTATTTTTCTGGTTGTCGACAGGCTTATATTTTGCGATACTTTGGCGAGGAAAATGTTAAGAATTGTGGCAAATGCGATCAATGTCTTAGGGGGCTTTCGGGCAAAGAAGAAAATTTTGAGCCAATGAGAAATTTTAGACACAAGGAATATTTAATTTAAAAATTTTTAAAAATGAACAAACGAGCAAAAAATTTTCTATTGAAAATCGTTTCTAGTGGCTATGAAGATATCGCCGAGGCTTTTAACGAGACCAGAAAAAAGCCAATGAAACCCATTGTTTATGATATTGTCGAGGATCTGCCGGTTAAAGACAATGATAAGATTTTGGATATTGGTTGTGGTAATGGTCGCTTTTTAGAAGTTTTGTTTGACAAAAAAGATAATGTTAATTGGCATTATTTAGGACTTGATAATAGTAATAAATTAATAGAATATGCCAAGGAAAAATATGGGAATAGGTTTAAATTAATTAATATTATTGACCTAAACAAAATGGACCAGGGTGGTTTTGATTATATTTTTAGTTGGGCGGTTTTTCACCATATCCCTGGTAATTATTTAAGATTAAAATTTTTACAAGATGTTTACGATAAGACTAAATCCAATGGGTTTTTCATATTTAGTGTCTGGAAATTAAGAAATAGAAAAAATTTTTTAGTACTAGCGCTTAACTCTTTTTTGAGGCAAATTATAAAAGGAAGGCTCTTGAATTTTGGAGACTTAATTTTCAATTGGAAGGGTAATAAAAATGGAGAGATTAGGCCTAGATATTACCACGCTTTTTCTAAAAAATCTTTGAAAAAAATAATTTTCAAAACTGATTTTAAAATTGAAAGCTTTTTAGAAGATGATTTTAATTATTATTATATTTTAAAAAAATAAAAGTATGAATAAGAAAAAAATATTAATTGGTTTTATAGGGCAGGGATTTATTGGTCGGAATATGGCTGATGATTTTGCAGATAGAGGTTATAATATTGTTCGCTATAATAAAAGTGAATTTTCAAAAAATAAAGAGTTAATTGGCAAATGCGATATTGTTTTTATTGCTGTTCCAACTCCAAGCACTTCCAAGGGTTTTGACGATAGCATCTTACTGGAGGTAGTAAAATTAGTTGGGGATGGGAAAATTGTTGTTATCAAATCAACAATTAAAGTTGGAACTACTGAAAAAATTCAAAAGACCTTTCCTAAAAAATTTATTATGCATTCTCCTGAATTTTTGACTGAAAAAAATGCTAAAAATGATGCTAAATTTCCCGAAAGAAATATTATTGGCTATACCAAAAAGTCTGAAAAATTTGCCTCATTGGTTTTGAGTGTTTTGCCTGATGCCAAAAATAATTTTCAGGTTCCTTGCAGGGAAGCCGAACTTTGTAAATATGTGGGTAATACTTTTTTAATGATGAAAGTTATATTTGCTAATGCTATTTTTAATTTAGCTAAAGAGAAAAAAATTAATTATGACAAAGTTATAGAGATGGTCGGGCACGATTCTCGTATTGGACATAGTCATTTGAAAATAAAGCATCAAGGAGGTGTTGGCAAGAATGACAAAATTGGCCGAGGAGCTGGTGGACATTGTTTTATAAAAGACATGGCCGCTTTAATTGAGATGTATAAAGAAACAGATAAAACAAACGAAGAAAATGAGTTAGCTTCAAAATTTTTACAGAGTGCAGTAAAATTTAATAATAGACTTTTGTTAAATTCTAAAAAAGATTTAGATCTTTTATTTGGAGTATATGGTAAAATAAAATAAAAAATATGTCTTTAATTTGTTCTATTTCTGGTATTAGGGGAACCATTGGTTCTGGTCCAGATAATTTAAACCCAGAAAATTTAATAAAATTTATTGCCGCTTTTTCAGAAACCTTAGCCTCTAACAAAAAAGATAATAAAAGAATAAAAGTGGTGATAGGTCGGGACGGTCGAGTTAGCGGAGAAATGTTTTTAAGCTTGGCTATAAACACTTTGGTGTCCTTGGGAGTGGATGTTTTAAATTTAGATTTGGCCACCACCCCTACCGTAGAAATGGCCGTGATACTGGAAAAGGCTGATGGCGGTATTATTATTAGCGCCTCTCACAATCCGATGGATTGGAACGCCTTGAAACTATTAAATAGTCGGGGAGAGTTTTTAAACAAAAAGGAAGGGCAGAGAATATTAAAAAAAATAAATAATGAAGAAATTAATTTTGTTGGGGTTGATAGTCTTGGTAAGGTAAAAAATAATTTTTCTTATCACAATAAACACATTTTAGAAATTTTAAAATTATCTTTGGTAAAAAAAGATAAAATAAAAAAATCTAATCTTAAGATTGTAGTTGACGGAGTAAATTCAGTTGGAGCTTTAGTTATTCCAGAGCTTCTTAAATCTTTAGGAGTTAAAAATATTTTTAATATTAATAAAGATATTGAGGGAAGGTTTAATCACAATCCAGAGCCAATTGATAAGAATTTAAAACAATTATGTTTGGCGGTTAAAAAGAATAAAGCTGATTTGGGAATAGCGGTTGATCCGGATGTTGATCGTTTGGCGATAATTGATGAAAAAGGCCATCCTATTGGAGAGGAATACACTCTGATTTCTATAGCTGATTATGTTTTTAAGAATTTCTCTGTTTTTAGAAATAAATATAATAAAAATAGCGTTTCTAATTTATCGTCTTCGATGGCTTTGAAAGATTTGACTATGTTGGCCGGTGGAAAATATGAAGCTTCGGCCGTGGGAGAAATAAACGTAGTTGAAAAAATGAAAAAAAATAAAGCTGTGATAGGGGGAGAGGGAAATGGTGGAATTATTTATCCAGAGCTTCATTATGGTAGAGATGCTTTGGTTGGCATAGCCTTATTTTTGAGTTATCTTTCCACAGAAAATAAGACTTGTTCAGAACTGAGGGAGAGGTTGCCAAATTATTTCTTATTAAAAGAAAAAATTGTGTTGGATTCGAAAGTTGATCTAAATAAAATTTTATTAAGTGTAGAAAAAAAATATAAATCTGAAAAAATATTAAAAACAGATGGGATAAAAATTATTTTTAAAAAAGATAAATCTTGGATTCATCTGAGGAAATCAAATACAGAGCCGATTATTAGGATATATTGCGAGGCTCCTAATAAAAGGGAGGCGTTAAAAATTTTTTCAGAGCTAGAGCTATTTATAAAAAATTTTATTAATTAAAAACATATGAACAAAATAATAATTTTAGCTGCAGGAAAAGGAACTAGAATGAAATCAGATTTACCAAAAACCTTATTTCCAATTAATGGAAAACCAATGATTAAGTATTTATTGGACTCGGTTTTTTCGTCTCAAATAGACGATTCTCCAATAGTGGTTGTTTCTCCGGGGAACAGAGAAATCATTCAAGAAAGTATTGATGAGTATCCAGTTAATTTTGCTATTCAACCCGAGCCATTAGGAACCGGCCACGCTGTTTTAAGTGCTAAAGACTTAATTCCTGATGAAGCTTCTAATGTTTTGATTTTATATGGAGATCAACCCTTTATTAGCCAAAAGTCAATTGTTAAAATATTAGAAAATCATGATAGTGAGGTTTCTATGATGACAGTCAAACTGAGTGATTTTGATGAATGGAGAAAAAACTTTTTTCATTGGGGTAGAATTATTAGAGAAAATAATCAGATTAGAGAGATTGTAGAATTTAAGGACGCTGATGATAATATAAAAGAAATAAAAGAAGTTAATCCAGCAGTTTTTTGTTTCAATAAGGAATGGTTATTAAAAAACATTGAGAACCTAAAAAATAATAATAATCAGAAAGAATATTATTTAACCGATTTAATAAAGATGGCTTTTGAGCAGAATATAAAAATAAAGCCATTATTTATTGATGCTCGAGAGGCTATTGGAGTTAATAGCCCAGAAGAATTAGATATTGCCAGAAGTCTAATTGACTAAGCTTTATGAAAGATTTTTTTAAAACAATAATTCTAGTAGCAATTTTTTATAGTTTAATTGTTTTCTCTTTTTTGTGGTTTAACAAAGGTGAAAAAGATTTTAGAAGTATACCTTATGTTCAAGAATTTTTTTTAATTGTTACTTATCTGTCGGAAAATATTAGTGAAAATTCAATAGATAATTGGGATGTTTTTCATCTTTTAGACAGAGAAAGTAGAGAAAGTGAGAATCTCTTACCAAATAGTTCAGAGGGCTGGGAAAGTTATTTAAATAATTAGTTTTTATTATTTACTTTTAGTTAAAATTGTGTTAAAATTGTTGTATAAAAACAATTATCTTTTATATTTTTATGTTTTATAAAAAAAACAAAACTCGTAGGCTTATTTGGTCATCTATTTTTTCTTTATTTATTGTATTTTCTCTTTTTCTTTTTTCCAATTTTGTATTAGCCAGTGATGTGGTCGGAACAGAATTTGTTGAAGGAGAAATTGCTTTATCAAGTGTTGATCCTAGGGCCCTGGCCACTAGAATAATAAATATCTCTCTCAGCATTTTAGGAATTGTGGCCGTCTCTATCGTTATATATGGTGGATTTGTTTGGATGACGGCGGAGGGGAATGAGGAGAGGATTGCCAAAGCTAAAGGAATTTTGAAGGCTGGGGTAATTGGTTTAGCCATTGTTTTAGCTTCTTGGGGAATAGCTTCTTTGGTTTTACGTCAATTAGGAGGGGCTACTGGAGTTTCTCAAAGTTCTTGTGTTGACGGGGAAACTAGAGTTTGTGGGTTTGAGGGCGTCTCTACTTGCCAAGATGGATCTTGGGGTCCTTGTATTGGTTCCGGTGGTATCCCAGGAGGTTATGGTTCTAGTTGCAGCAAACCAGAAAATCCACTAGCTTGTTCATCTATTACTTTATGTAATTCTGGTTTTGTTTGTGGTGATAATTGTACCTGTGAATATGAGGGACAGGGAGACCCTTGTAATGAGGGAGCTTCTTGCGGAATGGGTAATAATACATGTCAAGAAAATTTATTTTGTGATCAAAATTCTTGTACTTGTGAACCGATAAATGAAGAGGAGGAAGAATATTCAGAATTGAATGACCCTTGTAACGATGGGGGCTCTTGTAGCGCTGTTGATAATTCTTGTAATCCTTCTCATGGCTTGAGTTGTAATTCGGATACGTGTACTTGTGTGGGTAGTCCGGTTATAGCTAATATTAGTCCTCGAGGAGGTTTTTGTGAAAATTTACCAGAGACTCCTTGTTCTAATAATGATGATTGTGGCGGTGGGCTATGTAATATTAGTACTCCTAACGGAGCCTTGGGAAATTTAATTACTATTTCTGGTTACAATTTTGATAATTATGTTGCTGGATCCTCAGCCGTTAATCTTATTTATAAAGAGGACGGTGAAGATGATATTATTGTTGCTGCTCAAGTTCCAGGAGATTTAAACGCAACTTGTGGAGATTCTTGGTCCAATGAACAAATTATAGTTGCTATTCCTTCGGGATCTTCTTTTGTCGCTGGAAATGAAATTGAGATAGAAGTTATTACTGGAACAAACAAAACAGATAGGAGTAGAGATGAGAATGGTCCAGAGCTGGACTTATTAAAAATAAATAACATTATTAGACCAGGTCTTTGTGGAGTTAGTAATCCCGGATTAGAAGGCTTATCGGAAGGTAAGATGAACGATGAACTTTTTTATTCTGGCTTAAATTTAAGTAATAGTAAAGCTTATTTTGGAAATTCAGTAAATAATGTAGTCGGTTTTTCCCCTAACAATTTTACAGAAGATACTAGTGGACTAGCCTTGGTTCCTGGCTTATCAAGTGGAGAAGTTAGTACTTTTGCTAAAAAGTCATTAGTTTTTAGTAATTTTGTAGATTTTAAAAAACTACCAGAGCCACCACAAGGGCCATCTATTTCATTTTTTGAACCGAGCAGTGGCTCCTCTGGACAATATATAACTATTTATGGAAATGGTTTTGGTAACTTCAAAGGAATTAGTGATATATATTTTTCTGCTAATGGAGTCAGTGTTTTAGCTGATTATAATTTTCCTTCAATTTGTTTGCAATCAATTTGGTCAGATAATCAAATATTAATTAAGGTCCCAGAGAATATTGATAATGGTGATTATAATATAGTAGCTAAGATAGGAAGCTGGGAGGAGATTATTTCTTCTCAAGAGTTTTCCATTGATGATGTTGAACCTTTAAAGCCGAGCTTATGTAAAATAAGTCCAACTTCTGGTCCTCATAATTCAATTGTTAATTTGTGGGGAGAATATTTTGGAGAGGAAGCTTCGGCTGTTTTTAGTGTCAATAAAAATTCCAATAACTCTGAGGTTCTATTAGAAAATGGTGCTAGTAGAATTTTAGTAAACGTTCCACAAGATTCTGTTTCTGGTCCTGTGAGCGTTTCTCGAGATGGTCTTATTGGTAATAGTTTAAATTTTTCTATTGGTGTTTGTGTTTCTAATAATGATTGTCCTAATACTCAAATTTGTTGTGGTAATAACACTTCTGGGGCAGGAACTTGTGTTACTAATGCCAATGATTGTGATGCTGGATCTCCTGATAATTCTGTTTTTGAATGGAAATTTACAACTGGACTAAGTACTACCAACCCTTCTTATGATGGGGATGAGGCTTATAGTTGTGCTAGCTATAATTTTTGTCCCGATGTATATGTTTGTCCAAACTCTCCAGGTCTATGTTCTAATTATGCAGGAGGACAAAATAATTTAGTAGCTGGATCTTGTGACGATAGCTGTAATAGTGCTGGTTATTGTGATAACTCTGATGAAGCCGATTTTAATAATTGTTCTTACGATGAAAATTTAGATAAATGCGTTTTAAATGACTTTAAATGTTCCTTGGTTGAAAATGTTGAATATAATTTAGATGAAGGCGTTGGAACTACTACAAAAGAAAAGATTTGTAAAAACTATACCATTGACGGTCAAAGTAGAAATTATTATGAAATTTCAGTCAACACTATTTGCCCAACAATAGCGGGGGTTACTTGGACAATGATTTCTCCTGGTAAATGTGTCGATACAGATCAAATAAATAGTTCTGAAGATAATTCTACTTGTTTACTTTGCCCTTCGACTGATTTGAGTTGTCAACATGTTAATCTAGAGAGCTCTTATGGTCTTTGTGTTTCTCCTCGCTTATGTCAGGATGATTTTTCTTGTTTAGATGGCTCTTGCCAAAAAGAGGATCCAGCTTCGTGCCAATGTTGTTGCGATAAAGAAAATAATGATCCAACAACCGGTGTTAACTCAGCTTGTTGTGCTCCTCTTACCTGCGATAATTCTTGTGGTATTAGTGCTAATTCTTCTACTGACGAAGATAATCAATATGGTTTGTGTTCTGGTTGTGATATTTCAGATAATTATGCTACAAACGATTCAGCTTGTAATTGTCTAGGAACCTCTGGTAAATATTGTGAAGTTAATAGTACTTATCCAACCGGTGCCTGTTTAGATTGCTCAGCCCTACAATTAGAAGACACTTGTAGAGCTCATAGTTCTCAATGTTGTTGGGATTCAGTTAATGATGCTTGCCGAAGTGGTGTTAGTGACTCAAGCGTTTGGGGAGGTACGGAAGGAGACCCTGCTTGGATTGGTTTATGTCCATATTATGGTTGTCAGCTTGATAATCCAACTCATTGTGCTAGTGAATATCCAAAGCCTAGCGATACCTATCCGACTAATAATACTTATCCAACAATATATTCTAGTCTTTATTTATGTGATGCTGGTTGTCAGGCAAATTGTAGTCAAATTACTTCGTCAAGTGAATGTTCAGCTACTGATAATTGTTGTTGGGATAATGGCCTAGGCTCATGTAAAACTGGAACTTCTTTTGAGGGCGGAGTTAATGATGGCCAATGTAAATATTTTACTTGTACAGACCCAGGAAATAATGTTTGTTCAGAGACCCTAGATTCAAGCAACGGAAACTCAGATAATTTTTCTAATTCTAGTTCTTGCTTGGATTATTGCGAGGCTTCTCCAGACGGACTTAATCAATATTGTTCGCAAACTGCCTCCACTACCGAAGCTTCAGTTTGTGATAATAGTGTTTGTAATCAGTTTGATTGTCTAAATGAAGAGGGGGAATTAGGAGGAACAACTAATAATTGTGGAACTTGTTGTTGTAATCCTAATGCCGAGATTGATAAGTGTGGTCAAATAAATAGTAGTTTAACTTGTTTGCCAAATAAGGGTCTTTGTACGGGTGATAATAGAGGTCTTTGTTGTGGTTGCTCCTCTGATGCTAGTTGTGTAGGAGACACAGCCTTGCCAGAATTTGTTGGTTGCGGGATGGATACTTGTTGTAAGGCTCGTCCTAAAATAGAAGAAAATTTATCTAAAAATGCTGGGCTCAATGTCTTTCCAGAACACAAGAGTAATGATGTTTGTCGAAATAGTATTATAGAGATAAATTTTGATCAACGAATGGACGTTGCTAGTCTTCAAGATAATATTTTATTATTAGAAGAAACTTCTGGTATATGTTCTTCGGGGACATATTTTATCGGTCAAGCTGATTTAGAAAATAATAATAATTGGAACCCTCTTAAATTTATAAAAAATATTTTTGTTAAAACATTTAATTCCTTAGCTAAAATTTTTGGAGGAACAGCCTTAGCATCTCCTTCTATGGATAAAAATTATTGCGCAGTTTTGGGAACGGTTGATTTTGAACATTTAGCCAATAATAAAACTAGAGCCTATTTTAAACCAGAGAATCTATTAAAACCCGGAGCTAAATATTTTGTAGTAGTTAAGGGCGACGAAGCCCTAAATAGTGGTAGTGGAGTAAAAAGCTCTGAAAAAATTGGCATGAATGGTTTGGGCTATTTTACTGGCACCTTGATAAGCAACAACGATGGTTTTTGGCTAGAGTCAAGTGATGGTGGGGAAATAGTCTTTAATAATGTATATTATCAAAATTCATATATTTGGGAATTTAATACTCAAGATGTTAGTTCTTTGGGACAAGGAATCTGTACAATTGATTATGTAACCTTGTCGCCTTCTTCATATCTATTTCAAAGTACTATTAATGATATAAACGAAAATGATCAGGATTCAAATAATTTATCTTTTGATTCCGTAAAAGACAGAGATAAAATTTATTCAGCTAGAGCTTACTCAGCTGACAATCAAATTATCCAACCAACAGCGCAGTATGACTGGACCTGGGATTGGAATATTTCTAATGAAAATGTTTTAGTTTTTTATGATGACTTAGACAATAATGAAGAAAGTGATATTATTGGATTTTCTTTAGACGGTAACAAAAGATTGGTTGGAGCTAAAGATGGAATTACTGATGGTCAGGCTAATGTGTCTGTAACCACTATTTTATCTTCACCCTATACTACTGCTGGAAATAATATTTCTAGAACTGTCCCGGCCTATGTAATGATTTGTAATAATCCTTGGCCAGCTTTTAATGGAGAGACTTGGGAGCCTTGGAAAGACAAAGAAATTAATAGTGAAAATGAAAATGAAAATGTTGGACAATATAATTATGAATTCTATTATTGTCGAGATTCTGGTGATCAAGGAACAGCCGATGATCTACCTGCTTTTTTAAGCGACAGAGATGTTACTAAGGGAAATAGTTTGGTTAGGGTTTGTAGTAATGCCCCTTCTCAAACTTGTAGCAATAGTAGTGATTGTCCTAGCGGAGGTTTATGTTTGGCTAGCTTTTTAAAAGAAACTTATTTCTTTAAAGAAAGAATTCCTCATTTTATAGAAAATGTTTCAGCTACTGATAATGGAACTGGCGGAAGTCTAAAAATTTTATGGGAATCAGAAAAAGCTTTAGTTGATAAATATAAAATATATTATAGCTTTCCAAATAATTCTAATCAACAACAAAAAATAGTTGATCCTGAAATTGAGTGTGGTGATGCTAGCGATACAACAAAATATTCTTGCCAAATTAATTTAAATAATTTAACCAATAATCAACAATATGCTATTAGAGTCACTGCTATTAGCGAGAACTTGGCTGAAACAAATTTTTCAGCCACAGCTTTTGGCACTCCAACAGAAAGTGGGCTGGAACAACAAGATTTAAATATCCCGCTTGATTTGCAAGCAGAAGTTTTGTCTACTACTAGCAGAACAGTAAAGCTAACTTGGGGGTCTCCCGTTGGCTATAGCGTTTCTAGCTATAAGGTTTATAGGGGTGTGTCATCCTTAAATTATGGAGCCTCTTTTTTAACTAATAATTCTGATACAGAAATAAC
>DAOOQF010000005.1:0-29151 GCA_035388665.1 bacterium
AGCTTTTTTCTTGGTGGTGGCTTTAGCTGTTTCGGCCATACCAGAGGGTTTGCCAGTGGCGCTAACTGTGGCACTTTCGGTAGCGACAACTAGAATGTCTAAAAAAAATGTTATTGTTAGAAAATTAACAGCTGTTGAAGGATTGGGTAGCTGTACCATGATTGCTAGCGACAAAACAGGAACTTTAACCGTTAATCAACAAACTGCTAAATTAATTTATTTACCGACAAGAGAAGTTTTAAAAATTACTGGGCAAGGATATAATGGGATAGGAAAAATTGAAAATTATGATAGTCTAGAAGAAAATAATAAGTCAGCCTTATTGAAGATGATAAAGTCAGTTGTCTTAGCTAACGAGGCCAGTCTATGGAGATCTAAAAAGGTTTGGCATAGCCACGGAGATTCTATGGATGTTGCTTTTTTGGCTATTGCTTATAAGGCAGGTTTAAAAATAGATGAAATTAAAGATTCGGTTGACAATATATTAGATGTGCCTTATGAGTCAGAGCGTCGTTATGCTGCTAAAATTTATTTTGATAAATTAGAGCAAAAAAATAAAATTTCTCTTAAGGGTTCGGTTGATAGGGTTTTAGACTTTTGTTCTTTTGTAAAGATTAATGGACAAGAAGTGGCTATTGATAAAAATGATATAAAGAAAAAGGGTGTAGAGCTAGCTTCTTTGGGATACAGAGTTTTGGCGGTGGCCGAAGGCGGGTATAACCTTGAAAAAGAAATAACTATAGAAAAATTTAATGATAAAAAAATAAAAAATTTAGAATTTTTGTCTTTAGTTTGTTTTATTGATCCTTTAAGACCAGAATCGAGAGAAGCTGTTTTAAAATGTAAACAGGCTGGTGTAAAAGTTGTTATGATAACCGGAGACCACCCGGCGACTGCTTTGTTTATAGCCAAGGAGTTGAATATTGCTGACAATCCACAAGACGTCGTTACAGGCGACAAGTTAGGCTCTGGGAAAGATGAAATTACCCCAGAGTTTTTAAAAATAATTTCTGAAACCAAAGTATTTGCCGGAGTGTCTCCTTTACAAAAATTAAAAATAGTTAAAGCCTTGGTCAACTTGGGCCATTTTGTAGCAGTGACTGGAGATGGAGTTAACGATGCCCCAGCCCTTAAACAAGCAAATATTGGAGTTGCCATGGGCTCAGGAACTGATGTTGCCAAAGAAACATCCACAATGATTGTTTCTGACGATAATTTTTCTTCTATCATTAGTGGGATAGAAGAGGGTCGATTTGCTTATGATAATGTTAGAAAAGTTGTCTATTTCGTCATTTCTAGCGGCGCCGCAGAAATTATTATTTTTATTCTGGCTATATTATTAGGAATGCCTTTACCTTTATTAGCTGCTCAATTATTGTGGCTCAATGTTGTTACTAATGGAATACAGGATATTTCTTTGGCTTTTGAGCCAGGGGAAAAGGGGGCAATGGAAAAACCACCAAGGTCACCTAAGGAGGGTATTTTTAATGAATTGATGATAAAACAAACTATAATATCGGGGGTCGTTATTGGTCTATCAGTGTTTGGTGTCTGGTTTTATTTGATAAATATATTAGTCTGGGGAGAGGATATCTCTAGAAATATTGTCTTAGTGTTAATGGTTTTGTTTCAAAATGCTCACGTTCTTAATTGCCGATCCGAAAAAACATCCATATTTAAAATGCCTTTTAAGAAAAACTTAATATTATTATTTGGAATTTTGTCAGCTCAACTTCTTCATGTTGCTATTACCTATAATCCTTTTATGCAAAGAGTTTTAAAAGTTTCTCCGATTAATTTTAAAGAATGGATTATATTATTAGTCGTGGCCTCTTCAGTTTTGTTAGTTATGGAAATTTTTAAATTTATAAGAAGAAAAAAACATGTTTAGTTTTTTAAAAAGAGGTACTAAAATATTTTTTTATTTTTTTGTCTTTATATTTTTTTTAATAGCAACTTTTTTTATTTTTAATAAAAAAAATGTTGATAACTTTGCCGAGATAAAAATTAATAATGTTGAACTAAGAGTTGAGTTGGCTCAAGACTCGGCCAAACATTACCTAGGTCTTAGCAATAGAGAAACATTAGAAGGCATTTCTGGAATGTTGTTTTTGTTTTCTGACAAGCAAGAAAGAACTTTTGTAATGAGAGACATGCTAATATCTCTTGATATTGTTTTTATTGATGAAAATACAATAATTGATGTTTATAAAAACTTGCCGTTTGATAAAAAATCTCAAGAAATTTTATATCAATCTTCGGTCCCAATTGATAAAGTTTTAGAGCTAGAGGCCGGTCTTTTTGATTATTATAATTTTCAAGTTGGAGATAAAATTGAAATTTTAAAAGATTAATTTTTTCTTTTTTATGTTGTTGACTTATGTTTTTTGTGGTATAATAAAATTAAGTTTATATAGGAATTGGTCGGTTCCTATTCTAAGAACAAAAATAATTTTTCAAAAATATGAAAAAGGTTGCTAAAAAGAAACCAGTAGCAAAAAAGAAAGTTGCTAAAAAGGTTGTAGCTAAGAAACCAGTAGCAAAAAAGAAAGTTGCTAAAAAGGTTGTAGCTAAGAAACCAGTAGCAAAAAAGAAAGTTGCTAAAAAGGTTGTAGCTAAAAAACCAGCAGCAAAAAAAGTAGTTAAAAAGGCTACTAAGAAAGTTGCTAAAAAGAAATAGTTTTGGTTTTCTTTTTTTCTCGATAGAAGGCTAGCACTTAGGTGCTAGCCTTCTTGTTTTTGAGATTGATTTAAAATAAAATGTTTTGTATAATAAAATAGTTTTAAAACACCTTATAAATATGTATCTAGAAAAATTAGAAATACAAGGTTTTAAGTCTTTTGCCAATAAAAATAAATTGGTCTTTTCTGGTATGCTAGAAGGACAAAAAAGAGGTATTACTGTAGTGGTTGGGCCTAACGGGTCGGGAAAATCAAATATAGCCGACTCTATTCGTTGGGTTTTGGGTGAGCAGAGCACTAAATTGCTTAGAAGTAAAAAGAGCGAAGATGTTATTTTCTCTGGATCTGACAAGAAGGGCCGTCTTAATATGGCTGAAGTTTCTTTGTATTTAAATAATGAAAATAGTGATTTATTTAACAAGAGAAGATTATCTAGTTTTGGAAGTGATAATCTATCTGGAGATAATTTGGCAAATGAGCTTGTCACAGAAGATTCTATTGAGGCTGACAATAAAAAAAATACCAATAAGGAATCAGATAGCGTTGACGCGCTTTTAATGTTGCCAGAGATTGTTTTAACTCGTCGAGTCTTTCGAGATGGAAATAGTGAATATTTTATAAATAATAATAGAGTTAGATTAGGAGATGTCCAAATCTTTTTAGCTAAGGCTAATTTTGGTCAAAAGACATATAGCGTTATTGGACAGGGAATGGTAGAAAATTTTTTAAATACTAGCCCAGCTGAAAGAAAATCTTTTTTTGATGAAGCCACTGGAGTTAAGCAATATCAAATTAAGAGAGATTTATCCCTAAACAAACTAGAAGTTAGCCAGGAAAATCTATCAAAAGTAGAGATGTTGTTGAGTGAAATAGATCCACGTTTAAAAAGCTTGACTCGCCAGGTTGGCAAATTGAAAAAAAGACAGTTTTTGGAAGAGGATCTTTTAAAGAATCAGCTAAATTATTATAGTAATATTTGGCAAGAAATAGATTCTCGAGTAAAAAAATTTAACGAAAATATTTTGGAGCTTAGTCAGTCTAAAAATAGTTTAGAAAAATCTCTAGAAGACAACAAAAAACAAATGGAAGTTCTTAATCAGGGAGAGACCATCGGAGAAGAATTTTATGACTTACAAAAAAGATTCTTATTTTTGCAATCGGAAAAAGAGCGAGCTCAAAAACAATTAGAAAGAATTTCTCTCTTTAAAAAAACAAAACTGGAAAATATTAATGAAGAGGATGAAAAAAATTTGGCAATTTTAAGCCAGGAAAGAACAGAATTATTAAGCGGTATAGAAGGTTTTTCTAAGCGGCTGGAAGAAATAAATACTTCTTTTTTAGGTCAGAATGAATTAGAGGATTTAGACAAGGAGCTAAATAAATTAAGCCAAATTAGACAAGAAAAACATAGAGAATTGTCAAAGATAGAGGCTTGGATTGAAATTAGATTAGAAAAGCAGGGTCGCTTTGATTTATCCTTTTTAAATAGCAGACAATCAGAAATATCCGAAGACATTTCTCAAATTAAAAAAGATTCAGAGACTTTAATTGGTGAGATAGATATAAAGAAAGATAAAATTGAACAAATTAAATTAGCCGAGGAGAGCATTTCTCTTGAAATATCCAAATTAGAAAAGGAATTGTCTAGAATAAATATTGAAGAAAGTCCTTCTAATATTCAGAAAATCAATCAAGAGTTGAAAGAATTATTAAGAAAGATCGAAAATAATGATATTTTATCAGATCAAAATATCTTTAAGAAAATTATTTCAGAAATTAGTCAGTCTATTAAAGAGTTGCTAGATTTTTCTTCTGGAAAAAATTATCAATATCAATTAGAAAATATCAACAATAAAATTTCAGAATTAAAAGAGCAAAGAAATAAATTGCTTCAGGAATTGTCTGGTCTTCAGGTTGAACATAATTCAGAAAAGAATAAAATAAATGAATTGAGCAATAATCTAAATCGGAAAAATAGGGAGTTAGTAGAGGTTTTGGAAAAGATAAAATTGAACCAAGGCGATGATAATGTGGAGGAAAACCAAAATAAAAAGCATGACATAGAAGAAGAGTTAAAAAATATTGACAGAAAAATGGCGGAAACCCAGAAGGCTTTTATTGATATTAAAAATTCTAAAGAGGCTTGGCAAAAAAATAAATCAGAATGTCAGGAAGGGTTACAAAATTTTAGACAAAAATTGAGTTTAGTGGACGGAAAAATAAATGAAGTAAAAACCTATTCTATCAAAATTCAATCTCGTTTAGAAGATTTATTGGAGGATATTAAAAATAATATTTTTTCTGAGAAAGAGTCTTTTGAGGATGATTATTCTGGGGAAATTAAATTTATTGAAGATTTCTTGAGTAAAAACGAGGCAGAGTCTTTGGTTTTAAAAACTAAGATAGATAATTTTAATCAAGAGCAAGAAAACAAGAAAAGAGTTTTAGTTGATTTACAGAAAAGCATCAATGAGTTAGAAAATGATATTAATAAGGTTAATAATAATTTAAATAATAATAAGATAGAGCTGACCAGAGAAGAAACAAGAATTGAAGATTTGGAGAATAATATCTTAAACGATAAGTTAAACTTAGAAAAAATTAAAAATCATCAACCTATTGATATAAATATTAATTTTGTTAGAGAGGAAATAGGAAAAATTAAATCTCAATTAGAAATGATTGGTGGTATTGATCCTGAAATTGAGAAGGAATATGAAGAAACAAAAAAACGATTTGACTTTTTAGCCGAACAAACTGATGACTTAAATAAAACTATTAAATCTTTAGAGAAGGTTATAATAGAATTGGATCGAGTTATCAAGGACAGGTTTGAACATGAATTTAAAATAATCTCAGAAAAATTTAATGAATACTTTAAAATTTTGTTTAATGGGGGTAATGCTAAAATATTTGCTTTAAAGGATGGAGGTTTAGAAGAAGAATCAAAAAACGATTTAGAAAATCAAGCTAATATTTCTAATCCAGAAAATATTACAGCAGAATCGCAATCTTCTAAAAATACTAAATTAATAAAATACTTAAAAAAATATAATGCCATTGGCCTTTCTGGTGTTGATATTTCAGCTACTCCTCCAGGCAAAAAAATATCTTCTATAAATATGTTGTCTGGTGGAGAGAGAGCTTTGACTGCCATTGCTTTAATTTGTGCTATTATTTCGGCCAACCCTTCTCCTTTTGTAGTTTTGGATGAGGTAGATGCTGCCTTAGATGAGGCAAATTCTGAAAGACTGGCTAAAATCTTGGACGATTTGTCTAATAAAACTCAATTTATTGCTATTTCCCATAATCGCGCCACAATGAGAAAGGCTAATATTTTGTATGGAGTTACTATGCAAAACGATGGAGTTAGTAAATTACTTAGTGTTAAAATCGATGACAATATAATTTAATTTTTTTCAAATCTTTATATATTAAAGCTCCTAGCGAGCTTTATTTTTATTTTAGCTTATTTTTAATTTATCTTTATATAACTTTTTTTATAATTAAAGCTGAAAAATATAAAAATAAAAAAATGAAAGAAAAAATTTTATCAGCTAATGTTATCGGTTTGGACACAAAAATAATAGAAGTTGAAGCGGATATAGGAGGTGGTGACTTGGGAGCTTTCGTTATTGTTGGTTTACCAGATAAATCTGTTTTTGAATCAAAAGAAAGAGTTCGCAGTGCTATTAAGAGTTTGGGAATCAATTTTCCGAGAAGAAAAATCATTATTAATCTGGCTCCAGCTGATTTTAAAAAACAAGGATCTGGCCATGATTTATCTATTGCTATTAGCATTTTATCTGTTTTTTATAACTTTAAAGAAGATTTTTCTAAAATAGTTTTTTTGGGGGAATTAGGATTAAATGGAGAAATTCGTCCAATAAATGGAGTTTTGTTGATATTGTCTTATTTAAAAAAGAAAAAGATAGACAAGGTTTTTATTCCCAGAGAAAATCTAGCGGAAACCAGTTTGATTTCTGACATAGAAATTTTTCCTGTTGATAATTTAAAAGAATTGTTTCTACATCTAATAGATAAGAAAAAAATATTATCACAGAAAGTATTTTTTGAGGATAATAACTTTAATAATTATGATTTTGAGATGGCTAATATTAGGGGGCAAAATCAAGCTAAGAGGGCGCTGGAAATAGCTGCTGCTGGTAATCATAATATTTTAATGTTTGGTCCTCCGGGATCCGGAAAGACTTTATTAGCCAAAACTTTAATTTCTATTTTACCAAAAATGACTAATAATGAAATTCTTGAAGTTAATAAGATTTATAGTATAATCGGAAAATTAAAAAATAATAACTTAATTTATAATCGCCCCTTTAGAAGTCCCCACCATAGCTCCTCCCCCGTCTCTTTATTGGGTGGCGGTTCTTGGCCTAGGCCAGGAGAGATAACATTATCTCATCGAGGAGTTTTATTTTTAGATGAATTTCCAGAATTTTCTAAGAATGTTCTAGAAAATTTAAGGCAACCGCTAGAAGATGGTTATATTAATATTTGTCGTTCTAATTACTCAACCATTTTTCCGGCTAAATTTATGTTAGTGGCTGCTATGAATCCCTGCCCTTGTGGTCATTGGGGTGACGCTAGTAGTAGATGTCTTTGCTCGGCCTCTCAATTATTAAATTATAAAAATAAAATATCCGGGCCAATAAAAGACAGAATAGATTTATTTGTAGAGGTTCCAAAAATAAAATTTGAAGACATTATTAATTATAGAAAAGAGGAGAGTTCACAGAATATTAGAGCCAGAGTAGAGATGGCTAGAAAAATACAATTAAAGAGATTTGGTGGCTATAATGTTTTTTCTAATTCTGAAATCAATTTAGAGTTAATTAAAAGATTTTGTAAAATTGATAGCCATTCTCAGGGCATTCTCAAGGAGGCCATGGAAAAAAATAATCTCTCGGTGAGATCTTATTTTAGAGTTTTGCGAATCTCTCGCACTATAGCTGATTTAAGAGGGGACGATGAAATAAAATTTAATGATATAGCCGAGGCCCTACAATATAAAATAAAGCAGAATTAAAAAAATAGCTTTTATTTTTTAAAAATAATTGATATAATAAGGATATAAATAATATTTTATTTTTAGGCCTATGAATAAAAAGCTTTTAATTATTTTTGTCGTATTTGTTTTTTTATTGACTGTGGGAGCTGGTTGTAAGAAAAAAACCGTAGAACAGGCGGCCAAGCCGATTACCTTAAATTATTGGAGAGTTTTTGATGGTCAAGATGATTTTGCTCAAATTATTGCCAGTTATAATGCTCAGCATCCCTATATTACTATAAATTATAGAAAGCTTAGATATGATGAATATGAAGAGGCTTTATTAAACGCCTTCGCCGAGGATCGTGGTCCGGACATTTTTTCCATTCATAATACCTGGGTAAATAAATATGAGTCGAAGATAGAACCCATGCCCGAACAAACCACTATGGTTTATCAAGTTTCTCAGGGAACTATAAAAAAGGAATTGGTAGCCGAGACTAGAGTTATTCGCAGTCTTAATTTAAAAGAGCTAAAACAAAATTTTGCTGACGTTGTTTATTCTGATGTGGTTATTAACAATAAAGTATATGGACTGCCTTTGTCAGTAGACACTTTGGCTATGTATTATAATCAAGACTTATTTGATTCTTCTGGAGTTATTGATATCCCAAAATATTGGAATAGAGAGTTTCAGCAAACAGTTAAAAAATTGACCAAACTAGATTTAAAGGGAAATATTTTACAGTCGGGGGTCTCCATGGGAACTGGCAATAATGTAGAACGATTTAGTGATATTTTGTCTGTTTTAATGATGCAAAATGGAGCCACCATGATGAGCGATTCTGGGCAAGTATTATTTCATACGGTTCCAGCTAGCTCTCAGGATAAAAATTATAATCCCGGTTTAATGGCCTTGCGTTTTTATAATGATTTTGCCAATCCAGTTAAGGAGGTTTATTCTTGGAATTCTGGTTTTGATAATTCTATTAACGCTTTCGCTTCCGGAAAATTGGCTATTATGTTCGGCTACGCTTATCATTTGCCGACCATAAAATCAATGGCCCCAAAACTAAATTTTTTAGTAGCTCCACTACCTCAAATAGAAGGTTCCGGAAGTTCTGTTAATTTTGCTAATTATTGGATAGAGGCAGTTTCTAAAAAAAGCCAATATAAAAACGAAGCTTGGAATTTTGTTCAATATATGGCCAGTGCTGAGCAAGCTAAAACTTATTTGGAGAAAACAAAAAAACCAGCAGCCCTAAGGTCATTAATCGCTTCCCAGAGAGAAGATTTGGAGATAGGAGTTTTTGCTGACCAAGTTTTAACATCTAAGAGTTGGTATAAAGGCAAAAATCCCATATTAATGGAAAACTTTTTTTCTCAGATGATAGAGGCCTCTCTAGTTGGCACTGAAGACAAAACCGTTGAAATTATGAGTTTATATGCCAACCGCGTTCAACAAACTATTAAATAAAATAAAATATATGATAAATAAAAAAAACATGAAGATAAAAATTGCTTCATTTTTAATTATAATGTTTGCGATTCTTTTTTATTATGTTCCTATTGTGTTGGCGGGTGATCTTGACCCGATCGTTCCTCAAGGGAGTGCCTATGAAACTGGCAATTATGAATTAAATGATGTTATGAGAATGGGAATAAACATTACTAATATAATATTGGGAGTAGTGGGCTCCTTAGCCTTGTTAATGTTTGTTTATGGTGGTGTTATGATGTTAATTTCGGCTGGAAATAGTGACAAAGTTTCTAAAGCTAAGGGTATTATTATTGCCGCTGTTATTGGCTTGGGAATTGTTTTTGCCAGTTATTTGATAATTCAATTTGTGATGGGGGCTTTGGGAGTAAATTGGCAGGGCAATACAACGATAATCAACTGTCAAAACACTAATGATTGTGTCCACCTAGGAAGCGATTATACTTGTAAACTTGGAGTTTGTTCTAAATAATGTTGATATGACAAATTTTGTAAAAAGATCAGTTTCTCTAGACCAAGATTCCATTGGTAATTATGTTAAAAAAATTAGAGAAAAAAGAGGGGTTCTGTTAGAGGATGTGGCCCGAAATATAAATGTTAATATTAAATATCTAGAGGCCATTGAGAAGGGAAACTATAAGGAATTGCCCAAGGGAGTTTATTCAAAAATTTTCTTTAAAAAATACATTGAATATTTAGGGGTTAGGCACAAGAATATTGTTAATGATTTTGTTAAAGAGCAAAGCCGAAATCAAAATTTTGAAAGTAATATTTTTTTTAATAAAGTTGTTGATTGGAGAAATTTATTATCACTTCCGGCTATTGTGAGAGCTTCTCTTATTTTTTTAATAGTATTAGTCTGTTTGCTTTATTTGTTTTTTTATTTTAAAAATATTTTTTTACCACCATTTTTAGAAATTTCTCATCCACAAAATAATCAAATAGTTAATAGTTTTTCTGTCGATGTTTCTGGTTGCACTGAGCCAGAGAGTGAAGTCAAAATAAATGGACAATTAATTTTGATTGATAAAGACGGGTGTTTCTCTAAAAATATATATTTAAAGTCGGGTATTAATAATATTTCTATTAATTCCAAAAAAAAATATAGTCAAGAAAATTATATAATTAGACAAATTTTAGTTGAAGAAAATTAATAAAGTATATTAAATATAAAAAATATGGAAGCTGTAAAAAATAAAAGTTTATTAAATGTTGAGTCTCTAATTAATAAAGTTGTTTCTACCAACAATGATAGGATAGCTGATTTGGGTTGCGGAAGCTTTGGTTATTTTGTTTTTCCTTTGGCGAAGAGAATAGGAAAACATGGAAGAGTTTATGCTATAGATATAATTAAGAGTAATCTAGAGTCAATTAAAAAAATAGCCAAGGTTGAAAATTTAACCCAAGTAGAGACTATTTGGAGTGATTTAGAAATTTTAGGTGGAACTAAAATAGAGGACAATTCTCTTGATTCAATACTGCTTGTTAGCACTTTACACCAGTCTGATAATTATAATAATATTATATTAGAAGGATGTAGGATGCTAAGATTGGGCGGAAAAGCCCTGATAGTGGAATGGAACAATGAAGATGGACCTTTTAATACCAACGGAAGCAGAAGAATCAGAAGAACGGACTTAAAAAAAGCCCTTGATGCAACGCCGCTGGAAGTAATAGAGGAGTTTGAAGCTGGGGATCATCATTACGGAATGTTGTTAGTAAAAAAATAATTTTTTAATTAATATAAAAATCTATGAAAAATTTGTTAACCTTTAATTATTGGTTTAATTTATCGCCTAGTTCTTTTATTTATGTAGCACAAATAATCTTTGTGGCCTTCTTGTTACTTCTTTTTGTGGCAGGAGTATTTTTTATGATTTACAAAAGAAAGAAAGGCCAATATAAAATATTGTCAGAAAAATTATATGAGTTTTCTTTTATTAATCTATTTTTGGGTTTTTTATTATTTTTCTTTGATAATCAGGGGGTTCGTTTTTTCTCCGCTCGTTTTTGGTTTTTGATTTGGATTGGGGTAATGATCTATTGGATGATAAATATATTTAAAAAATTTGGTAAAATAATTATCAAGAGAGAAGAAAGGAAAAAACAAGAAGAGTTTAAAAAATATTTACCGTAGTTTAGTGGCACCCATAAGACCCTCTTTAAAGGACATTGGTTCTTTGGGGGAGAATTTGGTAGAGGAATATTTGGTAAAGAATAAATGGAAAATTCTAAATAGAAATTTTCGAATAGGGCATTTGGAAATTGATATAATCGCTAGGGATCAAAAGGAGATTGTCTTTGTGGAAGTCAAAACCAGAACTAGCCATTTATTGGATAATCCAAATCAAGCTTTGTCCTCGGGCCAGATTCAAAAGATAAAAAGGGCCATGTTATTATATTCTGGAATTAATAAGATTTGTTTGGAGAATATTCGTTTTGATTTTGTGGCCGTTTTTTTGAACAATAATACAAGAAAGGCTAATTGGAAGCATTATATTGATATTTTGAAGTAAAAAAGCATCTTGAGGATGCTTTTTTGTTGTTATATTTTTAAAATTGTGTTATAATTTTTTTATAATAAAATTAAATTTTAAAACTAGAAAGGTGGTGAATTATGAAGAAAAAAATATTAAGTTTGTTTATAATTTCATTGTTTTTAGTTCCATTTTTAGGATTATCTAGCGTTGGCGCTACTAATAATGATGATCTATCCGAAACTTTTGGTTTAGGGTATGTTGATGGAACACAAGGAGGCGGAGAGGGAATAGTTTTAGGAGATAGAGACCCAAGAACTATGGTAGCCCAACTTATTAATGTTGTTTTGACATTATTAGGTATCGTCGCCGTGGTTATTGTTCTTTTAGGTGGTTTTAAGTGGATGACTGCTGCTGGTAATGAGGACAAAGTTTCTGAAGCTAAAAAATTATTAGGAGCCGGTGTTATCGGTTTGGTTATAATTTTGGCTGCTTGGGGAATTTCTCGCTTCATCTTGGAGCAATTAATGAGTGCCACACAATAATTTGTATTTCTAAAGTCGATTTTGGAAGTATGGTGCTTATTATATAATAAGCACCATTGTCGTGAATATTTCTTAAGCAATAAGTATTTACGATAATGGTAAAAATTATTTAAAAATATGAAAAACATAAAAAATATTTTATTAGCCCTTTTGATAGTGTCCTCTTTTTTATTGGTTGTTAAATTCTCTTTAGCTGGTAATTATGGACTTGATACTACTGTTAGTGATCCTGTTTTGTCTAGCGCTTTTAATGTTAGTGGAGTCGGAAGTGATCCAGGTAGGTTTTTATCTAGCAGAATTGGTATTATGATTGGAGCAGTGCTTTCGTTTATAGGAGTTATCTTTATGGTTTTGATAATTTTGGGAGGGTTCCAGTGGATGACTGCTAGGGGCAATGAACAGCAGGTAGAAAAAGCCAAGAATCTTATTATTCAGTCGATTATCGGGTTGATTATAATATTGTCGGCCTACGCTATTACCGCTTTTATTGGCCGACAATTAACCGAGACCAATCCTAATGATAATCCGACTGGCACTTCTGAACCCCTTGCTAATGATCAAGATATTAGTGCCCAATAATAATTATATAAAAGCTCTATGAGGTTATCAATAAATACAAAATTAATTAAAGTAATTTTGACAACAGTCCTAATTTTTTTGAGCTCTGCTCCTGCGCTTTTAGCCGATTATAATTTTGGTTCTCAGTCAGGGCTTGATACCACGGCTAACCAAAGTGGACATGCTCAGCAAAAATATTTTAATAGTGCCGATTCTTTAAAGGATGGTATTGGTCAAATTATCTCGATTATTCTATCTTTATTGGGGGTTATATTTTTAGTTTTATTGATTTTTGGCGGAATTCAATGGATGACTGCTGGTGGTAATGACCAACAAGTAGAAAAGGCTAAAAATGTTATTATTAGATCTATTATTGGTTTAATTATAATATTATTGGCCTATGTAATTAGCGTCTTTGTTATTACGGCCTTTTCTAATAATAATTTATTAGACTAATTTATGAGGAAAAATATTTTTAAAATCTCAGCAATCTTAATCAGCTTATTTTCATTTTTGTTGATTGCTAATTTTTCTTTAGCAGGGGTTGGTAATTTAAGCGATGCTTTTAAAGTGGACGATGGCTTGGTTGGTGGACAAAATGATATGATTGATGCTACTGCCTTTAATGCTGGTTATGATGTTGGTAGAGCATCCGACCAACAAGGAGCCACTCCTGAGAGAGTCGTATCTTTAATTATTAACACAATTTTAAGCCTACTGGGAGTTCTTTTTGTAATATTGGTTATCTACGGAGGGATTCTTTGGATGACGGCTGGTGGGAATGATGAAACCGTGAAAAAAGCTCAAAATATTATTAAGAGAGCTATTATTGGGTTGGTTATTGTTTTATTGGCTTACACTATTAGTATTTTTATAATAAGTATTTTTGTAAGTACTCCTTTGCCCGAGTAATTTTTACAAAGTTAACAAAAAATATGTCAAAAAATTTATTTAAACAATTTCTGTCCTCTCTTTTTTTGGTAGCCGTTTTAGTGTTGCCATTTTTTGTATTCGCTCAAGGTGGCGTTCAAAGTGATGTGGGTGTTTTAGATACTTTACAATCAGTTGGCACAAGTGGTGGCTATGCTGAAGCTGATAGTGGATCTTTGGCCTCGACCCTGGGTATTATTGTTAATGTAATCTTATCTCTTTTGGGTATAATCTTTGTAGTTTTAATGATAGTTGGGGGATTTCAATGGATGACCGCTGGAGGCAATGAAGAGGCTGTTAAAAAGGCTCAGAGTAGAATAAAGAACGCTATTATTGGATTGGTCGTAGTAGTATCGGCTTATGCCATCTGGAATTTAATTGATAGACTTTTTATAACTAGAATTCAATAAATTAAAATTAATTTTTAGAATATGAAATTTAATAAAATAATAATTTCCGCGTTTTTGTCTCTTATATTGTTTTTCCCAACTTTGTCTATGGCCCAAACAAATGATACAGAGGTTCCAACTCCTGCCCCAGCTAGTCAGATGGATTTGTTTCAACAAAATGCCGGTTTTTCTTCAGCGCCAGCTGAAAATATTGTAGCTAATATAATTAGTATGGTGCTTGGTTTGTTGGGGATACTTTTTGTTGTTTTAATGATTTTTAGTGGATATCAATGGATGATGGCTGGCGGCAATGAAGAGACTGTTAAGACAGCTCAGAAAAGAATTAAGAATGCAGTTATTGGTTTAGTGATTGTGGTTATGGCTTATGCCGTTACCGCCTTTGTTTTTAAAAGTTTACCAGGGGGATCTAGTGATCCTTGCCCAGGAGGGGGTACAGGTGAAAATTGTGTACAATAAAAATACTTTTTTATAAAAAAAGAAAGCATCTGTTGTCAGATGCTTTTTTGTTTGAATTTTTACTACCAGCTGGAGCCACCCCATAGACCCCAATAAACATTTTTGCCATTGATGTTATGGGTTTTGTCGGCCGTTACCACAAATTCGTGGATGAGTGGTTGAGAACTGGAGTTGCTCAGTCCGCGAATGTAAGCACGATAGGTTCCCGGAAGAAGATAATCTGTGATAGACTGATCTTTCCCCAAGAGGAAGGTCTTGTTGTAGCTATTGCCGGGGTTTATTCCGACAATTTTTACCTCAAGTTCTTGATAACGATATTTATTCGTTATCGCTCCTTCTAGACCTATGCTTAAATCCGGTGCCGACATTTTGGTGGTTGATCCGTCAGCCATGCTGCGTATCAAATACGCATTAGCATCGGCCATGGATACTGTAGCATAAGCTTCAGCTCCATTTCTTACCGAAACGGATTTACCAGAAAATGTTCCTTGGTCTCCTTGATAAACCACATCAGCTCCGATTGAGCTTCTTGTCTTGGTGGTATTATCAACTTGAACAGTGGTTGTGGCAGGTTTTTCTTTTTTCTCATTCTCTGCTTTGATAGCCTCCTCAATAAGAGGGGCATAAAAAGCGTTAATAGCCTCAATTTTTTCAGCTTCGGTTGCGGGGTTATAACCCACTTCTTTTACCGCTTCTATCTCTTTGTTTCTTTCTTTTAAAAGAGACCTAGAGTTTTGAGCACTAAGACTGAGGGCTATTAACATAACAGCGATAATTACAGCAATTGTTTTCATCTTCTTTAATTTTATGGTTATTACTTATATAATCTAGTCAACATTACATAAGCAATAACCATAAAACTATCTCCGCCATTTTTAAGGTACTTCATTCAAACAATAACATTATAGCATAATTGCTAATTTTTGTCAATATCTTTTGGTAATGTGCTTATATATGTAGTTATTTCGTCCTTATTTAATAAAAAAAGCAAATAAGGGTTGTTTTTGTTCTTAATAAAAAAAAATGAACCAGTTGGCTCATTTTTTTATTATTTTATTTTTATTCTTTTGTTTAAAATAGATTCATAAATAGATTAACCTTTTTCTTTGATTTTTCTTTGGCATTAACAATCATGGTGGTCTTTATAATAGAGTCAGGAATTAGAGAAATGCTATCAATTCCACAGTCCACTAAAAATTCAGCAAAGTCTGGAAAATCGCTAGGGGCTTGTCCGCAAATTCCTACTTTTGTCTTAGTTTTTTTAGCTACAGAAATTAAATTTTTTATCAATGTTTTAACAGCCTCATTTTTTTCATTAGAAACTCCAGCCACTTCTAATGTTCCGCCAGAGTCTCGATCAATGCCTAGGGTTAATTGAGTTAGGTCGTTAGAGCCGATAGAAAATCCATCAAATATTTTAGCAAATTTTTCAGCTAAAATAATATTGGCAGGGATTTCGGCCATAACATAAACCTGTAGTCCGTTTTTCCCGCGCTTTAAACCATTCTCTTCCATTATTTTCAAAACTCTTTGACCTTCTTCTATGGTTCGGCAAAAAGGGATCATTATTTTAACATTGGTTAAACCAAAATCATCTCGAACTTTTTTTAGGGCGGCACATTCTAATTTAAAGGCTGGTAAAAAGTCTTTTGAATAATATCGACTAGCACCCCTCCAACCAATCATCGGATTTGATTCTAATGGTTCATAATCTTGCCCCCCGATTAGATTAGCATACTCGTTGGTTTTGAAGTCTGACAGACGGACTATAACATCCTTAGGGTAAAAACCGGCGGCCAACATAGCTATTCCTTCAGCTAATTTATCTACAAAAAATTGACTCTTATTGTTATATCCCTCGGTCAATAAGTCAATTTGTTTTATTAATTTCTTATTAGTTAATTTTTTGTAATTAATTAAAGCTAGGGGGTGAATTTTTATATAATTATTAATAATGAATTCTAGACGGGCCAGGCCAACTCCATCGTTTGGAATGAAGGAATTTAAAAAAGCAGTATCGGGCTCAGCAATATTCATCATAATTTTTGTTTTTGGTCGGGGCAATTTTCCAATATCAGTTTTTTCTATTTTAAAAGGAATCTTTCCTTGATAGACAAAACCAACTTCGCCTTCGGCGCAACTAACGGTAACATTCTCTCCGCCTTTTAACTTTTTGCTAGTATCATTTGTTCCTACTATACAGGGGATTCCCATTTCTCGAGAGATGATAGCGGCATGACAGGTTCGACCACCTTTATCAGTAATAATGGCGGAGGCGATTTTCATAATTGGCTCCCAGTCAGGATCAGTCATATCAGTTACTAGAATTTGTCCTGGTTTAAATTTTTTGATATCTTTTACTTTCATTATTCTGTTTACAACTCCGTGCCCAATTTTATTACCCACGCTTTGTCCAGTAGAGATTATTTTTCCCTTTTTTTGTAATTTATATCTTTCTAAAAAATTTAAATTTTTGGCACTTTCAACTGTTTCGGGTCGAGCTTGAATGATATATAGTTTTTTATCTTGTCCGTCGTAAGCCCACTCTATATCCATCGGTTTCTTATAGTGTTTTTCAATAATCATCCCCCATTTAGCCAGAGTTAAAACTTGTTCATCGGTAATTGATTGTTTAATTTGATCTTTGTGACTGACAGGGACATCTTTTACTGGATTATTATGATTTTTGCTATAAATCATTTTAATGTCTTTTTTGCCAATAGATCGATAAATTATTTTTTTAGTAGGCTTAAAAACAAAAAATTGATCAGGATTAACTTTTCCTTGAACGATATTTTCTCCTAGCCCATAAATAGAATGAACCAAAACAACATCTTTAAAACCAGATTCGGTATCAATCGTAAACATAACACCAGAGGAGCCTAAATCAGCCCGAGACATTTTTTGAATTCCAACTGATAAAGCAATATTAAAATGGTCGAAACCTTTATCAGCTCTATAAGAAATAGCTCTATTTGTAAAAAGGGAGGCAATGCATTTTCGAACTGCAATCAATAAATCTTTTTCACCAGAAACATTTAAATAGGTTTCTTGTTGTCCGGCAAAGGAGGCGTCTGGTAAGTCTTCAGCTGTGGCCGAGGATCTAACAGCTACGTCAATATTTTGTTTTTTATAAAAATTTGATAATTTTTTATAGGCTAAAATTATTTCTTTTTCTAAATCTTTTGGTAGAGGTGTCTTTAAAATTTCTTGTCTAACTTTTTCCCCTCTAGTCATCAAATTCTGGACATTATGAGTATTTAAATCTTTTAATATAACTCGAATCCTGTCCTTTAGGCCGCTTTTTTCCATAAAATAATTATAAGCATCTGAAGTGGTGGCAAAACCGTAGGGAACATTTATACCGTCTTTGGATAGTTTTTGATACATTTCTCCCAGAGAAGCATTTTTTCCACCGACCGAAGGCACATCAGTGATTCTAAGTTCATTAAAAAATTTAACAAAATTTTTTGTGGACATAATTTTATTTTTTAGGTTTATATTTGTTTTATTATTATAACATTTTTTTGTTTGATAGTAAAAAAGCGTTGCTCTTGAACTTATTAATCTTTTATATTATTATATATTATACTTAGCGGGCGTGGCGAAATTGGTATACGCACTTGCCTTAGGAGCAAGCGGAGCAATCCATGAGAGTTCGAGTCTCTCCGCCCGCACATTCATTTACTATGTTTAATTTTTTACATATCTTTAATCCGTCCCCAATAATGTTTTCTTTTGGAGTATTAAGAATATATTGGTATGGATTTTTTATTGTTTTAGGAGTTTTTTTGGCCTTGTTAATGGTAGTTTTTTTGGCTAAAAAATATAAAATAAATAAGGACGATATTTTAGATCTTTCTTTTTATTTATTTATTTTTGGTATTATTGGGGCTAGAATTTATGATATATTTTTAGAATGGAGATATTATCTGCAACATCCAATAGATACTTTTAAAATATGGGAAGGAGGTCTAGCTATCCACGGCGGTATTTTGGCAGGAATTTTAGTAATCTATTTTTTTATTAAATATAAGAAAATAAAAAATTTAGGAGAGCAAAATTTACTGGAAAAGTTTTTTTTATTATCATCTTTGGTGGTTGTTGGGGTTTCTCTCGGTCAAGCAATTGGTCGTTGGGGAAATTATTTCAATCAAGAATTGTTTGGTAGGCCTACTAATAATTTTTTAAAAATGTATATAGACCCGAATAATCGTCCTTTAGAATATTTGTCTGAGTCCTGGTTTCATCCTACTTTTTTATATGAATCGATTGGATGCTTGATTATTTTTTTTATTTTGGTTGGTTGTCATTGGTATTTTTTGAAAAAGAAAAAAAATGGTTTTAAATCAACTGTTTTGATAGTTAGTCTTTATTTGGTTTTGTATTCTGTTTTGAGATTTTCTTTAGAATTTGTTAGAATAGACTTTGCCCCTACCTTCATAGGGTTACGCTGGCCTCAGGTAATGAGCCTAATATTAATTTTAATAACAATTTGGTTTAATATAAAAATTTATTTTGAGGATAAATTAAAATATATAAATAAAAAATAATTTATGAAAAATAATGGGAAATTATTAATTCTATATATAGCTGGTTTCATGTTGGCTATTTCTACCGCTATTCCAGCATACATTAACTCTAGCTTTATTGAAGGGTTTGTTTCGGTGCGAGCAGTTAGTTGGTTCTTTGTTGGGGCTAACTTGGCCACTTTCTTTGCAATGTTATTTTTTCCAGTATTGATAAAGAAGGCTAGCAATTTCTTTTCGGCCAAATTAATGATTTTGCTCAATGTTATTTCGTTATTGTTTTTAGTAATTGTGGGGGCACCTATTTGGTTATTTGTTTTCTTTGTTTTATTGTGGGTTAGTTCTCAGCTATTATGGATTAACATGGATGTTTTTGTGGAAAGCTTTACCGACAATGTTAGCACCGGAAAAACAAGAGCAATTTATTTTACTTTTATGAATTTAGGTTGGATATTATCGCCAACCGTAGCCTCTTTGTTGGTTAGAGATGATAATAATTATAATTTGGTTTATATAACTTCGGCTATTTTTGTTTCTATTTTTTATTTAATAATTTTTTCTTATAGAAAAAAAATTAATAAGAATGTTAAATATAAAGATTTTAAAGTTAATCACACTTTTGTAGATTTTTGGAAGAATCATAGTTTGAGGGGTGTATATTTTTCTTCTTTTTTCTTAAATTTGTTTTATAGTTCAGCGGTGGTTTATGTGCCAATTTATTTAAATAAGGTAATAGGTTTTGAGTGGTCTACCTTGGGTATTATGTTTTCGATAATGCTTATACCTTTTGTTCTAGTAGAAATTCCTGCCGGAATAATTGCCGACAAATATATTGGAGAGAAAGAAATGATGAGCGCTGGTATGATAATAGTAATTATTTCCTTGGTAATGTTCTTTTTTGTAAAATCAACTAATCCTTTTATTTGGGCTGGATTATTATTTTTTAGCCGAATTGGTGCAGCTCTAATTGAATCTATGAGGGAGTCTCGGTTTTTCAAAATTGTTGACGCCGAAGACGTTAGTTACATAAATTTTTTAAGGACTTCTTATCCTCTTGGATATTTGGTCGGTTCGGGGCTAGGAGCTTTAATTTTAACTTTTTATGATATTCAATATCTATTCTTATTTGTAGCAATATTGTTTTTATATAGCTTTTACTTTATTTATATTATAAAAGATAGTAAATAATTTATTTTGGTAAAAACAAAAAAGACTCTTAATAGACATTTCTGGAGAGTCTTTTTTGTTTTATTTTTAGAAGCCAAAATATTTTAATACTGGTTTAATATTTGGAGCTAAATCTTCTTTGTCTAAATCGTTGATATCTATCCAGCGCCATTCTCTGATGTCTTCACCTGGAGCTATTTCTCCAATTCTTTTAGCTAAAAAATGAGCAAGAATTATGCTGGTTTGGTTGCCATTAATTTCTTTTTCGGTATAGAAAAAATAAGGATCATTATTTAAAATCTCTATTTCAATTCCCATTTCTTCCTTAACTTCTCTTCTGGCGGCATTTTTTAGATTAACCTCCCCTTCTTCAATTCTTCCTCCACAAAATTTCCAAAACTTGTCATCTCCGTGTTTGTTTAATAAAACTTTATTATTTTCTATAATGACTGGCCCCGAGGCAATAATTATTTTTATCATATTTTTATTTTTTAATAATCTTTAGTTTTAAGTCCGAAATCATTTTCTTGATATTGGTATAGAGAGGTATTTTAAATTTTTTGCAAATAAATTCTACGTTACCATATCGCCAGAATTCTTTTGGGCAACAACATATAATTTTTTTATGAGAAGCAAATAGTCCTAGCTCTAATAATGAGATGGGGCTTTTTGATTTGGGGTCAAAATTTAAAATAATTGTATCGCTAAGACTTAAGCCTTTAAACTCCCATTCCACCTGTTCTTTAAATTCTTTGTCTTTAATAGTCGAAGATTCTTTGGTATTCCATTTTTTTCTGCGAGGATTTAAAATAGTTAAATTATAATTTTTTAATTCTTCTATAATTTTATCTTGCCATTTTTCGGCCTGGCCCATCTCAATGCTACCAGCTAAAAAAATAATTGGTTTAATTTTTTTGGTAATCTTTTGTGGAGCAATTATTAATTTCATGTTTTTGGCGGGCTACCTCGGGCTGGAACCGTGGTTTTGGCAAGCCCAGTAAGGCTTTTCGGTAATTTTTTAAGACTTTAATAAATAAGATCCTCGTGCGCTATTGTTTTTCTTAAAAAGTGACAAAAGTGACACAACAATAAAACAATTAGTTACACCTCATTGTCATTTTTTGTTTATTATTTTATATTGAGTATCAAAATTTAGTAAAGTGTTTTTTACTTTTTGACTTGTTATACCGGAATAAGAAACTAAAGAAAAAGACATAAGTAACAAAACCTGAATTAAAGTATCCAATGAAATTTCTGCTAATTTTTTTCTTTGATGTTTGTTAAATTTAAATACTCCGTTAGTATAACTAAAATTTTCTTGAATTATTAATGCCTTAGAATGGGTCGCTAAAGATAATAATCTATAAGATGACATGTACATATTTAAAAGATCCGCCATTGTTGCTGCTTCTTTAGCCACCATATCAGAAACATCATTAAAATATTCAATTTGATTACTTAAATCTAATAAATATTCGTTTAATTTTTCATTAGTTATTTTAAACTGCAACGCAATATCTTTATTATTCTTTAAGTCATTAAATACTTTTATTTTTTGCTTTGTATGATCTTTAATAATATTTTTTAAAAAACTTTGATTATTCATTAATGCTAACATATAAAATAAAGCTTCTAGAGCACTTCTTGATAAAATCTGTGTGTCGATATAATTTTTATTATCAAGTAATAAAGAGCAACTTTGACTTAAACTAACTATTCTTTCTTTATATGAATAAATATAAACAGCTTCTTTTTTCTCGATAAAATTAATTTTATCTCTTTTAAATTTATACGACTGAACAAATAATAAAATATCATTAAATAATGTTATCTTTTTATCAATGTTATTCATTCTAGCTAATTTATTTTATTATATATTTTATAGGATACTGCGACCCCTTTTTCCAATATTTACTAACAGATTTATTCAAATATTTGTCAAGGTCTCTTTTGTTAGCAACTTTTCCAACAAAATAAGCTCGCCTGTCTGCTCTTTTTGAAATTAACCATTTATCCTGATAAAAAACCCCTCTAATAATCCCTTGAGATACAGCACAAACTAATTTTATTTGCCTAGCTTTTTCTAAATTTATTTTCCAATACTTTCTTGTTGCCTCATAAACCTCACTATCACTCATTCCTCTTTTGTAAAGCTTGTTAATATTTATAAGTACAGCATTTTCTGTGAAAACAGCATCTTCGGCCTCATATTTAATTTTTAATTCTTCCAAATCTGTAATTCCTGTTCCTTTTGAATGACCTTTTACTATATTAGTTAAATTTTCTAGACCAATATAATCAATTAAAGCATTTTCTACAGCAAGGGCCTCATTCTCTGTTAATCCGTGCCTTAGTATAATCTTTTTTACATTTTTACCTAATTTAATTATTTGCTTAATCTTATCTGTTTTTTTAGAATCTTTGTCTATTAACTCTTTAAAATGATGATTTATTCTATTTCCAGTCCCCTTGCCAATATAAAAGACATTATTATTTTGATCGGCTAATAGATAAACGTAATAATCTAGTTTTTCTATGGTGGATTGGGATAGTTTTAAATTACTATTATTCATTATTGTAAATAAAATTAATTATTAAAATACCAAACAAAATAAATTAAAAAAACAAAAAAAGAAACAATAAACAAAAAAAGATCTAAGAAACTTCTTATAAAAACCCTCTATATCTTTCCATGTAAAAATCTTTTTAAAGAATTTTCTCCAAACTATTAACACTAATAAAAATGTAATAATCAGAACAATCAAACCTTGCAAACTACTTATTATGCTAACAACAAATAAAGCTGGTGCCATAATTATAGTAGCTGGCCACCAATTAAAAAATAATATTGAGTATTTTTTGTATCTAATTTCTAATTCTTTTATTTTTTCTTCATCTTCCTCTGCTTGATAGACAGAAGAATATACCAACATGATAGCTAAAATAAGTGCCGGATAGAAAACAATATAACTAAAAACCACCATTAAAAAAGAAAATAATGAATTTTTATCATTTAATGGCACAAGTGATAAATAATTATTTATTATCCAAATCCAAGAGCCAGTCAAGGTTACAAACAGAAATGTTTTAAATTCTAAATTTTTTTCTATTGAATCTTTCATAATTAGCAAACCAATTAATAGCACACAACCATTTTGACAATCTTGTCGACCACCTCATCTCCAGAGTCAATAACCTTTTTATCCGAATAGTCAAACATTAACAAAGCAATATTAAATTTCTGCCAATCAATATTATTTACAGAAAGCAGATATCTTATCAATAAATATCGAAAACGAAATATATCTATTTGTCTTGGGGTTATTTGCTCATTCTTTGTTATAATTTCTCCTATCTCAACAGATTCTTTTTGAGTTATATCTGGCTTTTTTAAAACATTGTGCTTGTTGTCGTTATCGTTATTTTTAAAATTATTCTGTTTATTATTTAAATTATGAAAACTGTCTGCATTATTAAACATACCATTCTTCATTTCTTTTATTTCAAACAATTCCCCCAAAATATCTAATTTTTCTTGATTATTTAAGTCTGGCAAGTTTACGCCAGATAAAAAAAGTTTATCCATATACTCTTTTACTAAAATATCCATATCCAAATTCTTATCTTTCATGTCTTCGTATTTGTTTTTTATAGCCCCCGTCAGTATTCTTTCATCAATAGCAACAATAACTAATATTTCTTTTTTTATGTTTTCATCATCGAGTATAATTCTTAAAGAATCTATAACCTCAAGAATTTTATTATGAGAACATCTATCTAAATTATCAACAAATAATAATACTTTTTTATTGCTAGACTTGGACCATTTTTTAATAAATAAAGAAATTCTATTCTGAAGTTTACACTGATCTCCTAGATAATCTACCAAATCTTTATTTAAAATTCGCTTATAAAAAACCAAAAAAGATTTTTTATTTTCTAAAATTAAAGAAATAATTTTCCAAAAAATAGGAGATAATGACAAAATTATTATTGTAAATATGCTTATTATTGTTTTTATTGATGGCAAATTATTAATAACAAATGTTTTTATGTTGCCATAAAAGAAATATAATAAAGATAAGAACACAAGCAAAAAAATTATTAAAAAACAATTTTTTTTAAAAAAAAATAAAAATTTTTCTATTTTTTTTTGGGGATAATAAACATCTAGTAAGGATCTGTATAAATGTGACCATAGGGCTGGAGTTTCTTGATATTTCCAGGCATTAAAATCAACAATATTAAATTTATCTAATATTGCTTGGTTTTCTTTTATCCTATTCATTAAAAATGTTTTTCCCCTGCCCCATCTACCAAAAACACCGAACATTGAACCATCTTGCTTCTCCATGTCAATGAGTAAATTAGAAATTTGATCAGCCAACTCTCTAACACTTAAAACTGGCTTAACGTTATCTACTTTCCTAACTATTGAACCTTCATTTAAAATTTTTATAGCCTCAAAATCTGGGTGCATCTTTCTTATTTTGCCCAATGCTATAGATTCAATATTTCGAACATCCTCTCTTGAAATTTCAAACTCTTGACCAACCTCATCCAAAGTATGACTAACGCCATCAACCAACCCAAATCTCATTTCCAATATCTTTTGTTCTCGAGGAGAAAATTGAGAAACAGCATTTTTTACATATTCTTTAAGAAGCTGTAAATTTGACCCTTGCTTGGGATGATTCCTTTGTATCTTTTTAATTAATTCTTTTAAAATTTCCTTTTCGCCTTTAAATGTTTTTTCAATTTTTTCGGCCTTAACTGAGTCACTATCATCAAGAAACTCTTCTTTATCATTATCTTTAATGAAATCAAAGTCGTTATCAGAAATTTCAATTTTTAATCTCTTGACAAGATTATTAATTTTTAATTTAAAGTCCATGAGATCAACTTGACTAGCATCTTGCCCTATGGGAAAAACCATAAACTTACTATAATCTTTACCCGAAACTGAATTCAATTCAATCACCAAGTTATTATAACCATCCCAAACCTTGTTAGAATAAAAAAAGCTCCCCTCAGCTTTTGATACTTCTTCATAATAACCTTCTAGGTCTGATAATATAGCCTTAATTTCTTTTATTGAGCTCTTCATAAAATAGCTAAAATTTATAAAATATAGTATAATATTAACACAATAATCAATAAAATAAAAGCAATGACAGGAGAGGAAATAAAGAATAAAATAGTACTAACTATATTAAAGTTCCATCAAATTACCAGAGATAATATAGTAAAAATACAAAGATCTGAATTTCAAGGATTGTCTGATTTTGAAATACACTCAAGTTTAAAATTTTTAGTAAAAGAGAAGTTAATAAATGTCATAGATAGTCGAGCGGTTAGAAGTGATATTTATTCGATTATGCATAAAGCATCAAACCCTCTTGAATGTTTTTTAGAAATAGAAATACTAAATGATTTTAAAAAATATATTAATAATAATAATAATTTAGAAAAACCGCTAAAAGAAGAAAATGATATTGTTTTAAAATTTACTTACAAAAATAGAAAAGTTAAAATAAATGAAATAGTAATTGCTAATCCTCATTTCGAAAGTGAAAATGATTATTTTGCTGTTTTTATATCAAATAATTCTAATAAAAAAATAACTAAGACTGATTTCGAAAAACATAAAAGAGGTAAGATGAATAAAAAATTTGATCAAATTATTACTGATTTAGGTTTTAGGGGAAGTATTAAAAAATTATTTTTTCCAAACATTTCCATAAAAGCTGTTGAATTTAAAAATCCAATTACTAGAGATGACATGAAAAAAGCGGAAATTGATGATATTTATCCCTCTGATTTTAAAAATAAATAACAGAAACAACAAGGTATAGCATGAATTAACAGGACACAAAGGTTGTTCTGTTTTTTTATTGTTAAAATTAAATTGTATTTAGCTGAAAGAATAATTCTTTCTAGAATTTATACAATTTATAATTAACAATATTGTTATGTTGCTACAAAAACTACAATGGCACACAGTGCAAAAAAGAGTTAACGATCTTGTTCCCCAAGAAGTTAACCCTAGAAAAATTACTAACAAACAAATGTCAGACATTAAAAAAAGTTTAACTAAATTTAATTTAGTTGAAATCCCAGCCTTAGATCTTGATAATAAGATTTTGGCCGGACATCAAAGAATTAAAGCTCTTCAATTATTGGATCGAGGTGAAGAGTTGATTGACGTCAGAGTTCCTAACCGCAAGTTAACCGAAAATGAGGCAAAAAGATATTTAATTGCCAGCAACGCTCTAGGTGGTGACTGGGATTTTGAGAAACTAAAATCCTTTGATTTAGACATGCTAATCGATATTGGATTTGATCAAGTCGATTTATCGAATTTTTGGGACAAGGAGTTAGAAGTTAAAGACGAAAATTTTAATGTTGAGGCGGAGCTAAAAAAGATAAAAACACCAAAAACAAAACCAGGCGACCTAATACATTTAGGTGCACATCGCCTACTTTGTGGCGACTCTACTAATCCTGATAACTTAAAAAGGTTATTTGGTAATGACAAAGCTTCAATGATATTTAATGATCCTGTTTATAATATCAAACTAGATTATTCAAAAGGAATTGGAGGTAAAAAAGATTACGGTGGAACAGTTAATGATAATAGAAACTATGAAGAGTATAAACAATTTATTAAAAGTTCCCTACTGGCTGCTTTGCCTAATACTAAAGATAACTGCCATATATTTTACTGGTGCGACCAAACTTATATCGGTCTTTTTCAAGAGCTATATCGAGAACTAGGAATAGTAAATAAACGAGTTTGTTTGTGGCTTAAAAATTCACAGAACCCTACCCCTAAAATAGCTTTTAATAAATGCTATGAGCCTACCGTTTATGGGGTTAAAGGAAAACCATATATCAATCCAGATATTAAAAACTACAATGAGGTTTTAAACAAAGAATTTGGTACGGGTAATGAAATGTTTGAAGATATCTATGATTCTTTAGATATTTGGCTTACCAAGCGTATTTCAGGTAAAGATTACGAACATGCCACCAGTAAGCCCCCAAAGCTCTACGAAAAGGCTATAAGACGTTGCACCAAGCCAGGCGATATTATCCTTGATTCTTTCTCGGGATCAGCCAGCACGATTATCGCCGGTGAACAATTAAAAAGAAAGGTTTATGCGATGGAGCTTGAGCCAATTTTCTGTGATTTGGCGATAGCAAGATATCGAAAATTAACAGGCAGAAAGGAGGTGGTGGAGCATGTCTAAGAAAAGCCGATTACAAGAAGCTTTCTTTAACGAGCTTAAAAAGGTACCAATCGTTTTAGTCGCTTGTGAAAAATCAGGTATCTCTCGCAATAGCGTTTATCGCTGGAAACGAGAAGATAAGGAATTTTCCAAGGTGATGGATGAAGCTTTAGCTGAAGGCGAAGCTTTAGTAAATGATATGAGCGAAAGCCAACTCTTAACGATGATCAAGGAAAAAAATTGGTCAGCGATTAGTTTTTGGCTTAGACATCGCAATCCAAGGTTTAAAGATAAGATAGAAATAACTTCTAAAACAGAAGATACTGACGAGCTAACTCCTGCGCAAGCAGAGGTAGTAAAACACGCTTTGAAACTGGCTAAACTATTACCAGCTGATGAGCAATTAATAATTAATAATAATACATATGAATCCAATAAAAATGATTCCCCAGGAAATGGTGGAACAAATGACCCAAAACAAGAAGATAAGAACAGCGATAACTAGAGAAAGCTTTTCCTATTTCTTTCACTTCTATTTTTCTCATTACGTAAAATACGAAACAGCTAATTTCCAAAAAAATATAATTTCTCTAATTGAATCTAATCATAAAAAAGATTTATTTGTTGTAGCTTTTAGAGGTTCAGGTAAATCTACTATTATTACTGCTGCTTATCCAATTTGGGCAATTTTAGGGAAACAACAAAAAAAGTTTATAGTTATATTTTGTCAAACTCAAGCCCAAGCTAAACAGCAAATGATGAATTTGCGTCGCGAGCTTGAAGATAACGAAATATTAAAAAAGGATTTAGGACCTTTTAGGGAAAATAGTGATGAATGGGGCTCACAATCAATAGTATTCTCTAACTCTAATGCTCGAATTACAGTTGCCTCAGTTGATCAAAGTATTAGAGGTATTAGACATCATGAAAATCGCCCTGATTTAATAATTTGTGATGATGTTGAAAACATTGCCTCAACTAAAACTCGAGATGGTCGCAATAAAACATATCAATGGCTTAAAGCAGAAGTTATACCAGCTGGAGATATAGATACTAGATTAATAGTAATTGGCAATCTTTTACATGAAGATTCTTTACTAATGAGACTTAAAGAAGAAAAAGACACAGGGATTATTGATGGTGATTATCTATATTATCCTCTACTGGATAAGAATAATAATTGTTTATGGCCAGGTAAATACCCAACAGAAATGGATATAAATAATGAAAAGAAAAAGGTTGGCAATGAAATATCATGGCAAAGAGAATATCTACTTAATATTATTCCAGATGAAGATCAAATAATATATAGAGAGTGGGTTAAATATTACGATGATATACCAATAAATCAAAAAACTGAAAGTGGCAGATATAAACCAATTTATGTTTGCATTGGAATAGATTTAGCTATTTCTAAAAAAGATACAGCGGATTATACTGCTATTGTTCCTATAATGATTATTGGTGATTTACCAGATGCGACTTTATATGTTTTACCAAATATTGTAAACAAAAGGCTTAATTTTCCTGAAACTATTGCTGTCTGTAAAAATATGTATAAATCATATTTTAATATAGCAGATCAACAAGACATAGTCTTTATAATAGAAAACGTAGGCTATCAAGAAGCTTTACCTCAACAATTAAAAGATGAGGGGG
>DAOOQF010000006.1:0-27718 GCA_035388665.1 bacterium
GTTTCCATTGTAGGAATGCATGGAGAAAGTGTCAAATTTTTGGGGTACCTTCCACTGGATGTAAATCCATTTGGTCCAGTCCAAGAATATGCTGGACTTCCTGATAGAGTTAAAGTCCAATTGTTTATTGTTCCTACATCGCTTCCAGCTCCGTCAACTGCTCTTAGATACCAAGTTCCGTTGGCTGTCCCAGTTAGTCCAGAGAAGGGAGCTTCTGGTATAAAGTTGCCTGTGAAGGGAGCCGTTCCACTTGCAATAGCAGTCCCGGTTGATTGAAATACGGTGCTTACAAAATTATCTCCACTACCACCACGCCTATTACTTAAAATTATGTTAGATCCATTGGGAGCAATCAACGTTAAAGTTAGGTCCCCATCCCAAGTATGAGTAATATTAACACTAACAGAAATAATTTCATTTGCGTTTCGGCTTGAGCTAACTGTTATCGGAGAGCTTACTCCAGTAGCATTATTATCCGGAATGGAATATGATGTCGAATTTGTTCCTGTTAAATTTGGGAAAGAATTGGTAGTATTAGAGTTTAGGCTTATGTTTGCTCCTGAGCACATTATTTGATTAGCTCCGGTTATAACATTTATCTGCTCTTGTATGGTCAATTGAGCACTAGAATAAACAGAATTTCCTGGGCCGCAGCTACCACTATTATTAGCAAACCAACAATTTCCTTCATTAACTACATCAAAGGTTAAATTATTATTTCCAATTGTAGCGGGAGCAGTGACATTCAGATAATATGTTTGAGTAGCTCCAGGAACTAGATTTCCAGCAGTTACTCTGATTAAATAATCTGGATCAGCGTTCCATTTAACCCCAACATTGGTTGTGTATCCTGTATTCCAGGTATTACTCCCAATATTTTTTATAGTTACAGATACTTCTCTGGTTTCTCCGGCACACCAAGTCGTTCCTCCAATATCCATCGATATAAATTTAGACAGATAGTCTGGACGATCTGAGCAGGATATAGAAATATTTATTCCAGCTCCGACAACCGATCCATCTGAATAAAAGTAAATGGTTAGAGCTCCGGTTTCATCAGTCGAAGAAAGTGTGGGAATAGATGTTCCCATATTATAAGTTCCTAGGAGTGTTCCTCCAGTACCAACTCCATTATATATTCTCACATAATCACAACAAGCTTCACCAGCGGTTGTTCCTGAAATAGTCACAACGCTAGTTGATCCAGTGGGATATAGGACTGTATAACCATTGCTATAATTAACATAGTTGTCGGTTGATCCCCCAGAGTCATAAAGATTTCCAGAGCAAACAGTATAAGAATTATTTCCTGAAGATGGAACCATCATTTCTGGTACAACACAGCTTATCGCTAGCGAAAATCCAGAATAGGCTACACTTCCATCAGAGGTAAATCTGATTGTTAGAGCTCCACTAGCGTCCGAGGACGTTAGTATTGGAATACTCCCAGCACCACTTCCAGAAAATAATAATGTTCCTCCGATTCCGACTCCGTTGTAGATGTATAAATAATCATAGCCGGATTCGGTATCATAATTTCCAGTAAGCCTAATAGCGTTTCCAGGAGTTCCTGGATAAATTGTGGTGTAGCCACTGCTAGAATTAGCATAATTTCCACTGGAACCACCATTGTCATAAATGGTTCCTGAACAAGTGGTATAAGAATTATTTCCACTGGCAGGCACTTTTAGAAAATGGACAATATAACTCGTTCTCGAGATGTTTTCAGTTCCACAACTTGAATTTGTGTTGTAGTGAACATAATAATTACCCGATATTGAAGCTACCCATGTTAAGGGAGTTTGTCCCGAAGCAATAATTGTTCCGTTATATGTCCCTTGTCTGACGGTGATAAAATCGGTGGAGGTGCTAGTGCTAGAAATATAGCTTTCGCCCGCCAAAGCTCCAGTAATACAATTGTATTTCGAAGCCCATTGAGCAAAACTAATTGTTGTGGTGTTTCCATTAATAGGAGCGGTTACACAGCTCGATGGATACTGAGAAGTGTTTAAGCATTGTGGAACCACATTAATAATGGTTGTAGTACGACAACTACCTTGTGTTCCGCAACTAGAATTAGTATTATAATGAATATAATACGTCCCAGCTACCGTTGCCGTCCAAGTTAGTGGGGTAGTTCCGTAGGCTATTACGGCTCCATTGTATGTTCCTTGTCGAACTGTGATGAAGTCAGTAGTCACGCTACTGGTAGCGATGTAGGTAGCTCCAGCTACCACAGAATATATGGGAGCGTATTCGCTCGCATAATTACAGGTAGAAATTGTTACTGAACCACCTCCAGTCGGAGCTGTTGCGCTTCCATAAGGGGAAGTGTTTGTACATTGACCGAAAATATTTCCAGTCGAAAACAATAAAATGGTCAGAATTACTAACCAGAAAACAGATTTTTTCATTTTTTGGATCTCCTATTTTAGTTTGTATTAAATTTTTAAAGTACTTTTTATCTAGCAATTCTAACATAATTTTAAAAATTTGTCAAAATCTCAAAAAAATAAAAAAGCCCCGAATTGTTCAGGGCCTAAAGCTTTGGATTCAATAACCTTTTCGATTTTCGTTTGATTTGGTTTATCTCTCAAAAAAGGTTAAAAAATACAAAGTATCTTCAATCGAATTTATTTTTTTGGCTATTTGGTTTTCCAGAACCAATGTTTTATTAATCTGGTTTAAATATTGCCAAAAAAATTCTTGCGGAGGAATGGAAACATTCTTTATGGTCACATTTCTTTTTTTAAGATCATATCCACAAGTCCTGTCAGAATTATAATGAATATAATAATATCCATTTTTTGAAGCATTCCAGGTTACTTGAGTTATACCTTGGGCTATTACTTCGCCGTTGAAAACCCCCGAACGAATTGTTATATAATCGTCTGGGTTATCGCTTTCGGCTATAAAAAATTTTCCTTCTTGGCTATACATTTCTATATAATCGCCAGAATAAACTAAGTCATTGATTTCGATAGCCTCATCGTTTGTTGGTGGCTTTATCGTTTTAGCCTTGTTAATATTAATGCATTGTCCAAGACAAATCTCCCCCGATGATAAAATTAAAAAGCCGACCAGAAACATAAACATTGTTTTCCTCATAAAATCTTTCCTCCATTTTAAAATTAATATTAAAGAACTGAGTCACAATATTAATGCTTTTAAGTTTATTTGTCAATTTTTCTCCCTTTTTTTGTTTTTTTGTGCTAAAATATGGCTATATGACGAAAAATAACCAGGAATTATTATTACAAAATCTAAAGGCCAAAATATTAAAAGATAAAAAAATGCCTCTATTATCTTCTAATTTGGTTTTTGGCGAAGGGTCAGCTCGAGCTAAAATTGTTTTTATTGGTGAGGCCCCGGGATCTAATGAAGATAGGGAGGGGCGACCCTTTATTGGTCGGTCAGGTAAATTATTAACTACTTGTTTGGAAGAAATTGGTCTAAAGAGAGAAGATGTCTATATAACTAATATTGTTAAACGAAGACCTCCGGAAAATCGTGATCCTTTGCCAGAAGAGATTGAGGCTTATCGCCCTTACCTAAGGGAACAATTAGAAATAATAAAACCAAAAATTATTGTAACCTTGGGTAGATTCGCTTTAAATTATTTTGTTCCTAATATTAAAATCAGTCAGAGCCAGGGACAGGTTTTCAAATTAAATAATAATTTGATACTAATACCAATGTTTCATCCCGCCGCCGCTCTTCGTGGAACTAAAATTTTAAATCAATTTAAAAAAAGTTTTAAAAAAGTTGCTAGAATATTAAAGTTAAAAAAATAATTTTCTATATTAATGTTTTAAATTTTTTGCTATAATATTTATAGTAGATTTATAAAATAAAAATAATTTTATGATTGGTAATTTTGATTATATATTTTTTGTTTTCGGATTTATCTTTATTCTTTTGGCTGTCGTTTTGTGGAGCAAGAATAGCGACAAAAAAGAAATTTTTTCTTGGAAGGTTTTATCAGTTTTTGCTGTTTGCTTGGGCTTGACTAGGTGGATTAACGTATTGTTTATTGCCTTCGGTGACTCTATTTTGGAGAAGATTATTTATTATTTTTTGTATTTTTCGGCTTTTTTGTTTTTGTTTGAATTTGCTAGGATGGCTTGGCAGAAGAAATTTCTTCCATTTTTGGGACGCTGGATTTATCTTTTAATTTTAATTCCTCTATTTTTATCCCATTTTCTAAACTTCTTAGATCCTTTCACGGTTTTAAAATTTTCTTTAGTTTTTCCGGCCTCTTTATTTGCTGGAATAATAATTTTAATAGAATATTTTTCAGAGCCCAAAAAAAATTATCGATTTAAATTTTTTTTAGGGCTTTCTTTGGTTTTCTATTTTCTAAATATTTATTTTTCTCTTTTTAAGGTTAAATTTCTGTTTGACTTCATGAATCAATGGAGTTTTTTCGACAAGACTTGTATTTTTGTGGATTCTTTTAGTATTTTGTTTTTAATTTGTGCCATGTTGTGCTTTTGGTTTACCGAATACAAAATTTATCATCGAGAAGAGAAGAGAATTTCCAATACTCATCGCTGGGTGGTTTTAGTTTTGCTCATCGTTTCTTTGTTATTTGGTTATTTTGCAACCAATTTAAGGGCTAGATCGGTAGATGATGATTTGAGGTATAAGCTTTTATTCCAGGCAACCAAGATAGCCGAACAGATAAATCCAGAATTAGTTGAAGAACTTAGTTTTACCGAAGATGATAAGGACTCTATTCATTTTCAGAGAATAAGTAAGTATTTGAAAGATTATAGTCAGGTTATTGGCATAAAAAGTATTTATTCTATGGCTCTAGTTGGGGAAAATATTGTTTTTGGTCCCGAGAGTCTAGACGAATATGATGAAATGGCCTCTCCTCCTGGCACTATCTATGAAAATCCTAGCGAGGAGAATTTTAAAATTTTTAAAGATAAAATGCCTTTTGTGGTCGGTCCCGTGTCCGATGAATATGGCTCTTTTATAACGGCTGGAGCACCCATTATTAATGCCAAGGACGGCTCTGTCACCATGGTAATTGCTATGGATATAGAGGAAAGTGATTGGTCCTCTCATATTTTTAAGAAAAAAATTGTAGTGATTGGCTTTGTTTTATTGTTATTGTTAATTATTTTAATAGGATCATTTTTGTTAAATTTCAGAAGAAAAAGAATAGACTCTAATAATAAAATATTCTATTATTTAGAAGGATTCTTTGTTGGGGTTATTCTGCTTTATTTTACCTTTTTTATATCTTTTCTTATTAATAATCAAGAAAGAAAAAATAATTTCCATTCTTTTTATGAATTGGCTGATTTGCATGTCTATACCCCTTATCAAGAATTTAAAAACATTAGAAAATACCAAGTTGCCTCTTTGGGTCGCCTTTTTGAAAATAGTGATTTTGTTAGTCCGGCTGAATTTCATTATTTTGCTGCTCCCTTAATAGATTTTTCTTCGGTAAATTTTTTTGAATGGATACCGGAAGTTTCTTACGAAAAAATTGGTCATTTTCAAGACCTAGCCAAGGGGAGTGGTTTGGAGGATTTTGATATTTTTTCTGTTGACAGTGATAACAAAAAGATATCTTCCAGTAAAAAAGACTTTTATTATCCAATATTTTATGTTGAGCCCATGAATGGAAACAAAGAAATTATCGGGTTTGATGTTTCTTCCGATGAGATTAGAAGGCAGGCACTTGATAAAGCTAAGGCTTCAAAGTTGGTTTCTATTTCCGATCCAATATTTTTAATTCACGATCAAAATCTAACTAAAGGCGCTCGAATTTCTTGGCCAGTATTTAAGGATTCGCAGGAATTTAGTGGTTTTGTTAGTGCTGTTATTTATTATGATAATATCTTTAATAAACATGTTAATAGTTGTTCTTCTAGAGAATTGCTCTCAGAAGTAGACTTTTATCAATATTTCGAATCTGGTAAGCATGTTTTGCTATCATCTTGGCCTCAAAAAGATGATAAAATAATGAAGCTAGGGTCTTTGAATAGATTTATGGATGATAAATTTAGTTTTGTGGCCGTCTATCCTTTATTCGTCTTTGGAGAAACCTTTTTTATATCAGTTATTCCTAGCGATCAATTTTTTTCAGAGCATTCCAGCAATTTACATAATATTTTTTTAATTTTTGGAATTATCTTTTCCGTAGCAATTGCTTGGTGGATTGGTTTCTTGGGAGCTAAAAATATTGTTCTGGAAGAACAAGTCAATTTAAAAACAAAAAATTTAAAAAAGAAAGGAGTGGAATTGAGCAAAAAAAATATTCAATTAGTGGAAGAAAAGAACAAGATTGAAACAATTGTTCAGGGAATTGGTGATGGAGTTTTTGTGGTTGATAAAGATTTAAAAATAATTATTTTCAACCAAAAGGCTAGTGAGTTGTCGGGCTATTCGATTGCGGAGGCAATAGATAAGCCTTACAACGAGGTGCTGAAATTTATTTTTGAGATTGACGGCAAGGTAAATGATGAATTTATCAAAAAAGCTTTTTCTACTGGAGAAATTCAAGAAATGTCCAACCATACTGTTTTAATAAGAAAAGATGGTGGCAAAATATCGGTAGCCGATAGTGCCGCTCCGTTAAAAGACAAAGATAATAAAGTAATCGGTTGTGTGGTTGTTTTTCGAGATGTTAGCAAGGAGAGAGAAGTTGACATTATGAAAACAGAATTTATTAACTTAACCTCACATCAATTAAAAACTCCGTTGTCAGCTATTAATTGGTATTTGGAATTGATCTTGGACGAGGATAATGGTCCTTTGACTGATACTCAAAAAGATTTTCTTGATGAAATCTCTAAGAGTAATAAAAAAATGGTTGATATTGTTAATTCTTTATTGAATATTTCGAGACTAGAAAAAGGTACTTTTGCTTTTGAGCCAGTGTCGCTAAATTTAATAGAATTAACTAAGGAAGTTTTAGATGAGTATAAAGAGAAAATAAAGGGAGGTCGGATGCAGGTGAAAACAATTTTACCTGATGATTTACCAAATATTGCTTCTGATCGCAAAATAATAAAGATAATTTTACAAAATTTATTATCCAACGCTATTAAATATTCTCCTGATGGCAAAAAGATAACAATTGATATTTCAGAAGACAAAATTAAAAAAATGGTAAACATTAATGTTTCCGATCAAGGCTATGGTATACCAATGGAGCAACAGGGTCGAATTTTTGAAAAGCTCTTTAGGGCTGATAATATTAAGAATAAAAATTTGGAGGGGACTGGTCTAGGTTTATACTTGGTGAAGATTATAATTGAAAAAATCGGAGGTTCAATTAGATTTGATTCCCAAGAAGGAATAGGAACAACTTTTCAAGTATCACTACCATTAAAGAGTCAAATAAATAAATGATCATCCATGAGCCAGCACCAGGCCCCAAATTTCTTGGGCCTGGTGCTTTTTTAATTCCACGGCTATCTCATTTAGGGTTGCTCCAGTAGTGCAAACATCATCTATAATTATAATTTTTTTGTTTGATAGGCTTTTTCCGCGCCATTCAAAACAATTTTTCAAATTAATTAATCTTTCTTCTTTGTTCAAATTCGCTTGAGGTCTTCGGTGTTTTATCTTTTTTAAATCTGATAATAATTCTAGATCAAATTCTTTGGCAATATTTTGCGCCAATAATTCACTTTGATTAAAACCTCTCCATCGGAGTCTTTTTTTAGAGAGTGGCACGGATAATAAAGAAAAATCTCTTAGATTGATGATTTGATTATAATTAACTAATTTTGGTAGAATTGGATTTCTTATTAGTTGTTCTTTTAAAAAATTTATTAAGAAAAGACTGAGTGGGTGAGCAAGATCTTTAATAAAATTGTATTTATAAGATTTTATTAAGCTGGCTAGGTTTTTGTCATTAAAATCTCCAGCAACTAAAATTCCCCTAAGGTCATAGTTTTTTTGGCAGTTATTACAAAATTCTCCTAATTTAGTTTCTGATCCACATTCTAGACAGATAGGTTTTTTATTTTTTAATTTTTTAAAACAATTAAAACAAAGATAATCCTCGTTATCTTTTTCACAAATTAGGCATTTTTTGGGAAATAAAAAATCTAGCCAAGTACTTATTGTCTTAATTATCATGATATTGAATTAGAGTTAGGCTTTTTATTTCTAAAAGATTGAAATTGAAGTTATTGAAGTTGAACTTTGTGAATTCCACCGTTAACATTATCAGTAAAGAATAAGGTTTTTTGATCTTGGCTAACAGTAATACTAGAAACATTATAAGCTTTGTCGGGAATAGCAATTAATTCTTTTTGTCCGGTTTGTATATTTATTTTGTACAGATTATCATTGCTATTTTTTGCTAATTCCGAATTTAATCCTGATCCTTTTGGTAGGCTTGTTGGTACAGCGCAATATACTTCAGTGTCATTAGCAAAGGTACATTTTTCTACCCAAGTTTCGATGTTCAAATCGGTTCGATTTACTCCAATATTATCGCCCTGAGCATTAACTATCCAAAGATTCGGTTTTAGTTCATTTTTGGGAGAAGAAACACTATATAATAATTTATCTCCAGTTTTTGACCATGATCCACTAAAATTCCAACCCTCTACTACGGTAGATTTAAAATTTTCATCGTTTAGTCCTACAAAAAAGACTTCTCGACGGTTGAAATCAACTCCTTCTGTGTACATAGCAATTGATTGATTATTAGGAGACCAAGAAGGAATAACATTTTTATCATTTTCCCCGATGAATTCTATAGCCTTACTTTGTGAGCCGTCGCTATTGCTAACTATTAGCCAACGATTATCAGGATCTGTTCCTAGACTTTTGCTTATTAATTTGTTGCTATCAGTTGAAAAAGAAAAATCTTCCCAATGCTTTGGCAGGGTAACCTGTTTCTCGGTTGAGAAGTCATAGACAATTTTATTGCCGTCGGGATATTCCAGAACAGCCTTAGTTTTGTTGGGAGCCCATTCTACGTCTTGGACATTGTGGAAGACCTTATTGCTCAGAGGAATTAAATCTCCTTTGTCATTAACTAAATAAAATTTACCATCAACTTGATTGTAGAATTGGACCGAATTTCCATCTCGACTAATAATTGGGTTGGAAGTACCAGAAGATACTAGGGTAGTAGTTTTAGTTATTCCACCAATAGCGGTATTAGAGACCTCAATTCCTTCTGTCTGAGTTGTTGGCCCCGGTTGTATCTGTGGTGTATCGGGTGAGGTTATAATAGAGGAGGTTCCAGTGGAATCAATTATTTGGCCCGATCCTTCTGGTGAAATTGGTAGACCAGATCCGGTGCTGGTGCTTGTTCCAATTATTGGGGTTTCAGTAGTAATTTGTTTTTTGAAGAAAGATGTCCAGATAAAATAAGCCATCAAAATTACAAACGCCAGGAATCCTAAAATTAAAAGTATTTTTTTAAATTTGCTCTTTTCCATTTTTTTAAAATTATGCTATAATTATATTATAAATTAAAAGGTTTAATTTTTTATTTTTAAGTCTATTCTTAATATACCATATTTAGTCAAACCTTTCAATCTCGTTTTTAATTATTATTAAATTATTATAAAAATATGGGCTTGTTTTCTTCTAATACTAATAATTATTTGGGCATAGATATAGGTGATTCTTCTATTAAAATGGTAGAGCTTAAAAAAAAGGGTAAAAAGATAACTCTATTAAATTATGGGTTTACTGATTTTATCCCAAATTTTAAATTTTCCTCTTCAGATGATATCGATTATTTAGCTAAAGCTATTGTTAAACTAAAAAATGAATTGGGTATTAAAACTAGTAAAGCAACAGTTTCCTTGCCTAGCTTTTCTGTGTTCTCCTCGGTTATAAATGTTAATAATTATGATAAAAAAAGACTTAACGAAAGAATTGTTGAAGAGGCTAAAAAGGTTATACCTCTTCCAGTAGAAGAAATGGTCTTAGATTGGAAAATAATTTCTCAGAAGAATAATGACAATGGCAATGGCAATGGAATCAAAGTCTTTATGACCGGATCTCCTAAAAAATTAATTAAAAAATATATTGATGTTTTTAAAAAAGCTAATATTTTTTTATCTAATTTAGAGACCGAAACATTTTCTTTAATCCGTTCTTTATTGGGAAATGATCCGGCTACGGTTATGTTAATAGAGCTGGGTGGCACTAGCACTAATTTTTCTATTGTTAGAAAAAGTATTCCTTTCTTAAATCGTAGTATCAATATTTCTGGACAAACTATTACTAATCAAATTAGTGAAAAGATGGGAGTTGATAAGGAGCAGGCCGAGCAATTTAAATTCGATTTATCTTTATCAAGCGAAGAAAAAAATGGTCAAATGCCAAAAATTGTTATGGAATCAGTTGAGCCAATTATCACAGAGATAAAATACATGCTGGACCTTTTCTCTGGAGGAAACGGCGATAGAGTTGAAAAAATAGTGTTATCGGGCGGTGGTAGTTTATTGTTCAATTTTGCTCAGTATTTAGAAGGTCAAATGAACATTAAGGTTGTTATTGGTGATCCTTGGTTTAGAGTTTCTTGTCCAACTGAATTAAAGCCGGTTCTAGACGAAGTTGGTCCCAAATTATCAGTGGCCGTTGGTTTAGCCCTAAGAGGTATTGAATAAATTAATATATTTTTATGTTTAATAAAAAAAATAAAAAAAATAATAATTTAGAAGTTCTAGAAACTGATTTATTGAGAGACGAAATCGATATTGAATTTGATTATAAAAAAGATTTAACTCCTGGGCTTATTTTGTTGGGAGTAGCTCTTTTTATAATAATAGAAGCGTTTATCTTCTTAGTTTTGTGGGAGAAAAAAATCGAATTAAAAAATTCTCATTATTTAGAGGACGAAATTACTGTGGTTAGATCGGAGATGGCGGAATTAAGTGAGCAATATAAGCAGTCTACAAGTTTTCGAAACCAATTATTTGTAGTTAATGAAGCTTTTTCTCGACATATTTATTGGACAAATTTGTTTAGTTTTTTAGAGGCAAATACTTTAAAGAATAATATTTATTATCAGAAATTCTCTGGAGATGTTTCTGGAAAATATATTTTACCAGCCACTAGTAACGATGTTAGAGCGATAAGCTTTCAATCTAAGCATTTATCAGCAAGTCCCTTGGTTTCTAACGTGGTCGTGGAGGGAGAGGAAATTATTAATAATGAAAATACTGGAAAAACTTCCATTAATTTTAATTTAAATTTAGAATTGGATAATAAAATTTTTAATTAATATTTTATGATAGACTTTAAAAAAGAATTAAATAATAATACTTCTAAGCCTCAGAAGGAGATAAGTTTAAAACAAAGAAGAATAAATAATAAGGTTAATAGTCTTTTAAATTCTTACTTTAAATTTGTAGTTGTTGTCTTAGTGATTGTTTTTTTTATGGCTTCGGTAAATTATATTATTATTCCAAGGTTTAGAAAGGTGTCAATATCTTCAGAAGAGGTTTTACAAAGAAAAAAGGCGGAATTTTTGAGAGAGTACAATTCTTTGCAGGAATACAAAAAGATAATTGCTGGTTTTTCTCAAATCAATCAGGAGGATGTTTATAGAATTGAAAAAATGATGCCAGAAAGATATTCTCGAGAAGATTTATTTATGGAGATGACTCATTTTTTATTAGAAAACAATTTTAAAACTGATTCAGTAAAGGTGAGCGATCCTTTAGAAATAGCCTCGGCCGAGAAGAATGACGCTCAGGGAAGACGGGTTGTTAATAATAATCCTGATTTACCAGCTTATTATAATTACGCTTCTTCTTTACCATCTGGCGTGGGATCTTGGTTGATAGAAATTGAATTGAGTAATGTTGATTATCAATCCTTAAAGAATCTTTTGAATATTATAGAAAATAATTTAAGAATAATGGACATTTATTCCTTGGACTTTAATCCTCAAGAACAATCGGTTAAAGCCAAAATTATAACTTATTATAAAAAAAATTAATTTTATTATATGGACAAGATCTACAAAATTACTTTAGTGTGTTTATTAGTAATATTATTTTTAGCAAATATAGTCTTTTTTGTTTATGATGGAAAATTTGTTTCATATTTTGAGACTAAGGATGAGTTAGAAACAGCTCAAAATATTTTAAATACTTCTGAGTTGAATGATTTAGAGGGTGATCTTGGTCTTTTTAATTTAGCTATCTTAGAAAATGAAAAATATCAAAATTTAAAAGATTTTAAATTTGATTTTGATGATTTTTCTTTACCAGGCGACACTAATTCAGAAGATGGAGCTGGACAAGAACAAGAGGGTGGTCAGCCCGAGAAAGAACCAGAATTTGAAGTTGGTAATTCTAATCCCTTTTCCCCTTCGTTCTAAGGGGGATTGAAAAAAAATAATGTATGATAAATAATTCAAATCTTTTTGATTTAATAAGGGAGAGAAAATTGATTGAACCTGATATTATTATCAAAATAGAAAAAAAATTTGAGGAAGACAAAAAATTTAATTTTGAGGATTTTTTAATTAGAGAAAAGATAATTGGTCCAGAAAAATTGACCGAGCTTAAATCGGGGATATATAATTTGCCTTATAAAAATTTGGTTGAGGTTGAAATTGCTAAAGACACTCTAAAGTTTATTCCTGAAAATATTGCCAATAATTATTTGGCGATTTGTTTTCAATTAGATAATGTTCAGGCTGAGGTTGGTTTGGTGAAGCCAAATTTAAAAGCCATGGAGGCTATTAATTTTTTGGCTCAACAAAAAAATACTAGTGTAAAATATCATATAATTTCTAGAATAAGCTTTAATGCCGCCTTCAAGCAATACAAGGAGATGGAGGAGGAAATTTCTTCTGCCCTGGAAAAGAAATCTCAGGAAGAGGGAATTGATTTATTGCAATTAAAAAAAGAAGATGAAGAAAATATTTTAAATATCGAAGATGCTAATAGTGCTCCGGTGGCTAAAATTGTTTCAGTTATTATTAAAAATGCTATTGATAGTCGAGCTAGTGATATTCATATTGAGCCTTATGAAAACGAGAGTCGGGTGCGTTATCGCATTGACGGTATTTTAAAGAATGCTTTATTCCTACCAAAGAATATTCATAATGCTGTTGTGGCTAGAATTAAGGTTTTGGCTAAAATGAAACTAGATGAAATGAGAATTCCGCAAGATGGTAGAATAGTCTTGATTTTTGATAATCGCGAAATTGACTTCCGTATCTCAACCTTGCCAATTGGTAGTGGGTTGGAAAAAGCTGTTTTACGTATCTTAGATACGGTTAAGGGGATAATCACTTTGGAGCAATTGGGTTTTAATAATCATGTTCTGAGTGTTTTTAAAAGAAATATAAAAAAAACTAATGGAATTATTTTATCAACTGGACCAACTGGTAGCGGTAAAACTACAACTTTATATTCAATTATTAATATTTTAAATAAAGAGGGAGTAAATATCTCTACCCTAGAAGATCCAATCGAGTATCAGATCAAAGGGATTAATCAATCTCAGATTCGTCCTAAGATTGGATATTCTTTCGCCACTGGTCTTCGCTCTTTAGTTCGTCAAGATCCTGATATTATCATGGTGGGAGAAATTCGTGACGAGGAGACCGCTGAGTTGTCAGTTCATGCTGGTTTAACTGGTCATCTTGTTTTATCAACTCTTCATACCAATGATGCCTTGAGTACTATTTTTCGTTTAATTGATATGAAGGTAGAGCCGATTTTATTGGCCTCTATTCTAAGGATGATAATTTCTCAAAGGTTGGCTCGTCGTCTTTGTCCCCATTGCAAAAAAGAAGTTGAGGCTGAATACAAAGACAAGTTTATGATAAAGGCTAAGGAGGGTTTAAAGGATTTATCTCCTGATAGAATTTTACTAGAGATTCCAGAAATAAAAGATGTTAATGAAATTGATAATTTGAAGATTTATCAGCCTGTTGGTTGTCAGCGTTGTCAGGGAACTGGTTATTTGGAAAGAGTAGCAGTGGGCGAGGCTATTGAAATCAATGATAATCTAAAACATTTCATTATTAATGATCTTAATAATTTAACGATAGAAAAAATTAAGCAAGCTCAGGAATTTGTTTCTATTGAGCAAGACGGTTTTATAAAGGTTTTACGGGGACTAACTAATTTAGAGGAAGTCTTACGTGTAATTGAAGTTTAATTTCTATTTTAATAATTTTTATTTATGGCAATTTTTAATTATAAAGCAAAAAATAGACTAGGGAAAATAAAGAGAGGTCGGGCTATAGCTGTTAATGAGGCTGTAGCTATAAAAAATTTGTCCAGAAAAGGATTGGAGGTTAGTTCGATAAAAGATGCCTCTAAATCAATTGATCATAAATTTGTTTTTCTGCTAAACCCTATTAAGAGTAGAGATTTAGTTATTTTTTCTAGACAATTTTCTATTATGGTGTCAGCTGGGGTTCCTGTAGCCGAGGCCCTAATAACTATTGTCGATCAAACTGAAAATCTTAAGTTTAGGGACATCTTGTCTAAGGTGGCTTATGATGTTGATAATGGTGATCTATTATCTAGTGCTTTGAAAAAACATCCTCGAACTTTTTCTGATTTTTATTGCAATATGGTTAAGGCTGGCGAAACTTCAGGAAAGCTGGATGAAGTTTTAAATTATCTAGCCGAAGAAATTGAAAAAGATTATGATTTAACCAAGAGATTTAAAGGAGCTTTAATTTATCCTTTATTTGTTATTTTTGGTTTAATAGCAGTTGGTTTTATCTTTATGTTTTTTGTTTTGCCAGAATTAACCAAGATATTACAAGAGACTGGCGGAACCTTGCCTCTGGCCACTAGAATAGTCATTGGTTCTATTGGTTTTTTCAAAAGTTATTTTATCGCTTTTTTATTTATTTTGGTTGTAGCTATTGTTTTTTCTCGAGTGTTTTTTAAAACTAGTCTGGGCAAAAAAGCTAGGGATATTTTTTTATTAAAACTTCCGGTCATTGGAAAAATTCTACAATTAGTTTATCTAGTTCGATTCTCTAGATCCTTGGGAATCTTGTTAAAAGGAGGAATCCCAATTACTAAAAGTTTGGACATTGTTAGAGATATAGTTAAAAATACTGTTTATAAGGATATTATTAAAAAGACAATTGAAGAGGTGGAGGAAGGTGGTTCGATAGTGGGAGTTTTGGAAAGCAGTGAGTATGTTCCCAAAATGATTCCTCAGATGATGGCAGTGGGCGAGGACACTGGCCGATTAGATGAGGTTTTGGATGAAGTGGCTAAATTTTATGATAAAGATGTTAGTAATAAATTAGGTAATTTAAATGTTATTTTAGAGCCAATTATTATGGTCATTATGGGTATTGGAGTTGGTATTATGGTGGCTGCGATTATTTTGCCGATGTATAATTTGGCTGGGCAACTTTAGCTTTTAAGACAAAAACAATGAAGATAATAGATTTACAGAAAGAAAAATTTTCGGAATTATTGGCCGATTTTTTGAAATTAGGCGAGTCTTTTGATTTTGCTAATTCTCCTAGTTTTCTTCAGTCAATTTATTGGCAAGAAATTCAAGAAAAAAATAATCAAAAGGTATTCTTGAAAGGAATTGAATCTGATGGAAAAATTATTGGATGTTTTTTAGCAATTTCTAAAAATATTTTTAAGAAATATAATTATTGGTATATCCCTCGTGGTCCTATTTTTTTTAAATTAGATTCAGATTTAGACATTTGGTCCGATTTTTTTAATATATTTAAAAAATATTGTCGAGATAATAAGATAATTTTTTTTCGTTTAGAGCCACTTAATAAAAATTTTTTGAAATTACTTAAAGGCGATAAAAATATCTTTAAAACCAAGGATATTCAACCCCAAGAAACTTCTTTTTTAAATTTAAACCAACCTATCGAAGTCTTGTTAAAAAATATGGCGCAGAAAACTCGCTATAATATTAAGTTGGCTGAAAAAAAAGATGTCCAGATTTTTGATGTTGGCTTAGCTGGCTTTGATAATTTTTGGAAATTGATTTCGTTAACCTCGGATCGTGATAAATTCTTCATTCATAGTAAAAAATATTATTTGAATTTAATAAGTTCTAATAATAATTTTATTAAATTATTTGAGGCTCGAGCAGGGGAAAAGGTTTTGGCTTCCGGAATATTTTCTTTTTATCAGAACACGGCCTCCTATCTACATGGAGCTTCTAGTAATGAAATGAGAAATTTTATGGCTCCATATTTGCTTCAATGGGAGATAATTAAGAAGGCTAAGCAGGAGGGCTATAAATTCTACGATTTTTATGGTATTTCTGATAAAAAATGGCCGGGGGTCACTAGATTTAAGAAAGGTTTTGGTGGAAAAAATTATTCATTTTTAGGAACTTTTGATTATGTTTTTAATAGGCCAGCTTATTTTATTTATAATATTTTTAGATCTTTAAATAGATTAATAAAATTTTAATTATGATAGAAATAAATAATTTAACTAAACAATCTATTAATAAAGTTAGAGTTAATAAAATAGCTAAGGCTTTTTTTAAAAAATACAAAGTCAAAGAAGGAGTGGTTGTTTCTTTGGCTATTATCGGCGATGCTAAAATGAAGCAAATTAATTCTGTTTATCGCGGACAAAATAAGACAACTGATGTTTTATCTTTCCCGGACTTAATGGAAATAATTATAAATATTCATCAAATTAAACGTCAGGCTAAAGAATTCAAAAAAAAATCATCCGATGAGTTTGATTTTATTTTGGTTCATGGTTTACTCCATTTGGTTGGTTTTGATGATAATACCGAAAAAAAGAGATTAGAGATGATTGAATTGGGGGAAAATTTTTTACTTAGTTTAAAATAATTTATGAAGAATTGTCCTGAAAACAAGAAGGGGTTTACCTTGGTAGAATTGATGGTTAGCTTATCAATTATCATTGTTTTAATTTCTTTGGCAGTAATAAATTATAATATTGGTTTTAGTGAAAACAATTTGACTAATGCTCAGTCTATATCTTATCAAAATATTCGTTTAGCTCAGAGCTATGCTTTATCATTTAAATCCTATGATGATACTTTGCCAGGTTATTGGGGGGTGTATTTTGAAAAAGGAACTTCAACTATTATTCTTTTTGCTGATTTAAATAGTAATTATAGTTATGACGAAGGTGAAGCTGATATTCTTTTAGGTGGAAAAACAATATCTTTGCCCAAGGATATATTAATTGATTATATTAGCTGGAATAGTCTTGATTTAAACGTTTTATTTGAGGTTGGTAGTGGAAGGATGTTGACCTATAGTTCTGATATTGGATCCCCAGACCTTAATTATTGGCAAATAGAGTTAAAAGATGAACATTATGACATTGGAAAAATAATTAGTCTTAGTTCTTTAGGAAAACTTGATGTTTATGATTGTTCTTGTGATAATATTGAAAAATATTGTTGCGATTTTTGTGTTAGTAAGGATAATTGCATTGATATTGAAAGTCCTTAATTTTTTGATATGATTTTAAATAATTGCAAAAATATTAATAAGAAAAATAAGAAAGGCTTTACTTTGATGGAGGTGGTTATTATTTTATTTATTTCTACTATTGGCGTAGCAGCTTCTTTGTCCCTAGCTTTAAAGAGTGCTTATTTTCAGAGTGTTCAAAAGGATTTATTGGGAGTGGTCTTTTTGGCCAACGAAGGTCTAGAGTTAATGACTAATTTCAGGGATACCAATATGATCATTGGCAACGATTATGATAATTTTGATGGATTTGGTTCTGCCGGTATTGGAGAAAATTTTTATAAGGTAGATTATTATACCTTGCTAGCAACTTCTACCGAAAACATTGATGAAACTATTTTACAACAAGACGAGGTTGGTTTTTATGTCTATAATACTTCAACCGATTCAATTTTTAAAAGAATGATTACTACCAGGGCCGAAACTAGCGCTAGCACTACTGTGGAGTCTTGGATAAAATGGAGTCGGCGTGGAGAGGATTATAATTATAAATTAGAAACAGTTTTATATGATTTATCTTTCTAAAAAAAACAAAGAAAAAGGTTTTACCTTGATAGAAATATTAATTTCAGTTTCTATTTTAGCAATTATTATTTTAGGAATTAATAAAATTTATTTTAGCATTCTGGAAAATCAAAGATCTATTACGGCCCAAAATTTTGTTCATTCCGATGTAGAATATTTTTTGAGATTAGCTTCTAATAATATTAGATTAGCTCAGAAGAGTGATGGCACTATGTGTGCAGTTCCGGCAGATAAGTTTTTTCTTTTATCAGGTGACGATAATATATTTTTTTCTAAAAATGATGTTTGTTGGGGTTTTTATTTAAGTACTAATGATGAAGGAAATGGAGAAATTCGTTTTTATAATTCTGACCCAATTTTGACCGATGAGGCCTTAACGTCTTCCAATGTTAATATTCTAGATTTATCTTTTGCTATTGAAGATAATATTTCTACCGGGCAACCAATTGTAACGATTTTAGTTAAAGCAGCTCCTAAAAATGATCCCGATAATTATATTTATGCTCAAACCAGTGTTTCTATAAATTATTAAATTGAATTATGAAATTATTTTTTAAAAAACTAAATAATCAAGAGGGGAGCGCTTTATTAATAGTAATGTTGATATTTTTTACTATCTTCATCGTCGCCTTTGCTTCTGGTTATTCTGTTTTTTTGAATATCTTTAAGTCTTCAGATGTTTCTGATAATATGAGGGCATATTATGCCGCCAAGGCTGGAGTGGAGAGATCGTATTATGAAGCTATAAAGAATAATTATAATTTTTATGATAATTGTGTAAATAATATTTTTGGTGAAACTCTTGATAATAATGCTTCTTATGAAATAAATTGTGTCGATGATGGCGTTTTTTCTTTTTATTCAGTTGGTAAATATAAAAAAAGTCAGGTCGCTTTAAAAATTGATTGTATTAATATTAATGACGAGTGTCAGGCTAATTGTTTACAGGGTTCTTTGTGTGGTGGTGGAAAACTCTTATATCACAATAGCTTTAAATTCGTGGTTAGTCCTTCTGGGTGTAATGCTACGGCTGATTCTTGCGATAATGACTTTTTGGTTGATGATAGTATTGATCTTGCCTGGGAAGAACCTAATTCAGCAATTTTTTCAGGAGCTTCTAGCACTTCTGATGGGCTAGAAAACATTGCAGTTTTAGATCCCCAAACCAATACTCAATTTGAAGCAGCTAAGTATTGTGATGATTTAGTGATTAATGGTTTTGATGATTGGTATTTGCCAGCTGTAGATGAGATAGAAGCCATCGGTCAAACTCCAGCTTTTTATTATTTTAATATTTCTGAAGATGATAAATATTGGTCATCTACTGAAAGTTTGGTGACCTCAACTTTAGCCTTTTTGTTGAACGGGGCTGACTCGGAAATTGTAGAAAATGACAAAGATGTTTTTTATAAGATCCGTTGTATTAGAAAATTTTAATTTTATGGATAAAAATAGAGAACGAGTTAAAAAAAGAATAGAAAAATTAAAGGCTGAGATAAAGATACATCGGTATAATTATCATGTTTTAGATAAAGAGACTATTAGCGAATCAGCTTTAGATGGTTTAAAGAATGAACTTTTTAAGATAGAATTACAATATCCAGAATTTATAACCTTAGATTCTCCCACTCAAAAAATTGGCGGAGAGCCAGTTGATAAATTTGTAAAGTCAAGTCATTTTAGTCCGATGCTTTCTTTGTTTGATGCTTTTTCTGAAGGGGATATGATTTCTTGGCAAGAACGTTTAGGTCGATTTTTATTGGGCGATAAGATTAATTTTGTTCCAGAATGGAAATATTATTGTGAGTTAAAAATGGATGGTTTGGCGGTTAATTTAAAATATCAACGAGGTCAATTGATGGAAGCAGCTAGTCGAGGGGATGGCAAAATTGGAGAAAATATTACTTCCAACATTAAGACTATTGAAACTATTCCTTTGGAATTTATAATTCCTGATAAAAAGGATCTTGATAAGATTGGCTTAGATGGTTCAAAGATACTTAAGGCTATTGAATCTGGTTGGGTTGAGGTTCGAGGAGAGGCTATCATGACCAAAAAGAGATTAGCGGAATTGAATATTAAGTATAAATCTGAGAATAAACCATTATTATCCAATACTAGAAATGGGGCTGCTGGTTCTTTGAGACAATTGGATCCCAAATTATCAGCCGAGAGAAAATTGCAATTTTATGCCTATGATATTCTTTTTTATCAAAATGATAAAAAAATAAATATTGCTAAAACTAGGGAACAGGCTGATAAATTGGCTAAATTTCTAGGATTTAAAATAATTAAACATAATTCTTTAAAAAATAATTTATCAGAGGTATTTGAATTTCATAAATATTGGGAGAAAAATAAAGATAAATTGGATTTTAATATTGACGGAGTGGTAGTTAAGATAAATGAATTAAATTGGTGGGAAACCTTAGGCATAATCGGAAAAGCTCCGCGTTATGCTATGGCCTATAAATTTTCAGCTGAACAGGGAACTACAGTGATCAAAAAAGTTGTCTGGCAGGTTGGTAGAACTGGTATTTTGACACCAACTGCTTTTTTGGAACCAGTTAAATTGGCTGGTGCCACTATTAGTCGGGCAACCCTTCATAATATGGATGAAATTAATCGATTGGATGTTAGAATTGGTGATACGGTTATTATGGAGAGAGCTGGTGATGTAATCCCTAAAGTAGTTTCAGTTCTGAAGAATTTAAGAACTGGTGTTGAGCAAAAAATTAGTACACCAAAAAAATGCCCAATTTGTGAGAGTTTGGTTATTAAAGAGGGCGAAGAGGTGGCCTATAGATGTTCAAATTCTCGTTGTTATGCGGTTAATATGAGACAAATTATTCATTTTGTTTCTAAAAATGCTTTGGATATTGAAAACTTAGGGCCTAAAGTGGTAGAACAATTATTAAATGAAGGATTAATCTCTGACATAGCTGATTTGTATAGTATTAAAAAAGAATATTTATTAAATTTAGAAAGATTCGCCGAGAAATCAGCTGATAATTTAATTGAATCAATCAATTCTCGTCGACAAATAGAATTAGGTAGATTTATTTATGCCTTGGGGATTAGACATGTTGGAGAAGAGTCAGCTCAATCCTTGGCTGAATATCTATACCCCTTGCTTAAAAAAAATATCAAGAAAGGAGTTATTTTGGTTAACAGTTTGATCGAAGCGATTTCTTCTTTGAACTTAGAAGAAATTTCTTCCATTGAAGATTTTGGACCAATTGTTTCTAAAAGCATTTATGATTATTTTCGAGATGAACATAATATAAAGATTTTAAATAAATTGATTAATTCTAATATTGAATTAAAAGTTTTAAACCCCTTATCCCAAATTAGTGGTATAAAATCTGATATTTTTAAAAAAACTTTTGTGTTAACAGGAGCGCTCTCTAGTTTGACAAGAGACCGGGCAAAAGCTAAAATAAAAGAACTTGGAGGTAAGGTTTTGCCTTCGGTTAGTAAAAAATTGGATTATTTGGTGGTGGGAGATGACCCTGGTAGTAAATTTGATAAAGCTAAGGAGTTGGGGGTCAAAGTACTAAATGAAGAAGATTTTTTAGAAATGATAAAATAATATTATGTCTTTAACCAAAGAAGAAATTAAAAAAATAGCTGAATTAGCTAGATTAGAGCTAAATGATGTGGAAATCTCTAAATATCAAAATCAATTGGGGTCTGTTTTGGATTATATTGATATGCTAAAGGAAGCTGATTGTTCTGATTTGGATATTTTAGGTTTAGATTTAGAAGATAATTTTAATAGGACTAGAGAGGATCAGTCAGTCAATTGGCCAGAGGATGAAATTAAAATAGCCCTAGAACAGGTTAATGAAAAAGAAAATGGTCAAGTTAAAGTTAATAGAGTTATGTAATTAATCATTAATATTCATGAGTTTAGATAAAATTACAATTAGAGAGGCTCGAAAATTACTAGATGATAAAAAGATAACTTCCTTGGAGTTAACTGACTTTTTTTTAAAGAGAATTTCTGAACTAGATAGAAATTTAAAAACTTGTATCAGCGTTTTTATTGATTCGGCCAGGGAAGATGCTAGAAAAGCTGACGAAAGAATAGCCCAGGGAGAAAAAGGTGATTTATTAGGTATTCCATATTTGCTTAAAGATATTATTTTAACTAAAGGGAAAAAAACTACGGCTGCTTCCAAAATGTTAGAGAATTATATTGCTCCCTATGATGCTACGGTTGTTAAAAAATTAGATCAAGCTGGGGCTATTTTATTAGGAAAAACTAATTTAGATGAGTTTGCTCATGGAGCTTCTACCGAAAATTCAGCTTTTTTTATTACTAAAAATCCTTGGGACATTACTAGAGTTCCAGGTGGTAGTTCTGGTGGTTCATCGGCAGCTGTGGCAGCAGATTTATGCATGTTTGCTTTAGGAAGTGATACTGGTGGTTCTATTCGCCAGCCAGCCAGTTTTTGTGGGGTAACTGGTCTAAAACCTAGCTATGGAAGAGTCTCTCGTTTTGGTTTAATGGCCATGACTTCCTCAACTGATGTCATTGGCCCATTAACCAAAAATGTCGAAGACGCTGCCATTGTTCTAAAAATTATTGCCGGAGAGGATAAATTTGATTTAACTAGTAGTCAAAAAATTGTTGAAGACTATTTAAAAAATATTGATAGAGCGATAAAAGGATTAAAAATTGGTGTGGTCAAAGAATTTTTGTCAGCTGAATTAGAAGAGGGGGTTTATTCTGGAATTTTAGAGGCAATAGAAGTTTTTAGAAAATTAGGAGCCGAGATAATTGATATTTCTTTACCTTATAATAAATATTCCATTCCTGTTTATTATATTATTACTCCATCAGAATTGAGCGCTAATTTGGCCAGACTAGATGGAATTCGTTATGGATATTCTTTAAAGTTTAATCCCAAAGGGCAATCGGTAGAAAATATTAATGAAATATATGCTAAGAATAGAGGTGAGTCTTTTGGCCCAGAGGCTAAACGTCGTATTATGTTGGGGACTTACGTTTTGAGTTCTGGTTATTATGATGCTTATTATAAAAAAGCCATGGCCGTTAAAGAAAAAATAAAACAAGAATTTAAAAATATTTTTAATCAGGTAGATTTAATAATAACTCCAACTTCACCTCATACTGCTTTTAAAATTGGTCAGCAGGTTAATGATCCTTTAAAAATGTATTTAGAAGATGTTTTTGTTACTGGCCCTTCTTTGGCTGGTCTTCCGGCAATTTCTATGCCAGCTGGTTTTTCTAAAGGATTGCCTTTTGGTTTACAAATTATTGCCGATAGGTTTGAAGAAGCAAAAATTTTTCAGGCTGGATTTAATTATCAAAAAGAAACTGATTGGCATAAAAAATTTCCTAATATTTAATTTAAATATATAAAAATAAAAATATGAACAAAATAAAAAAAATATTAATAAGTTTGGTGAGCTTTGTTTTGATACTCGCTCTTATATGGATTTTTTGGGGTGATAAAATTTGGCCCTCTAATAACGAAGCTAATAATTTGATAGAAAATAATCAGGAAAATATTGTTAATAGTTCTGGTGAAGTTCGAGAGGTTAGAGGAGTCGATGGTTCGGATATAGTCATTGGTCAGGGAGAATTGGAAATAATTGTTTATGAGGATTTATCTGATTTTTATTCAGTTAAGTTTAATAAAACTTTAAATACTATAAAAGAAAATTTTTCTGATCAGGTGAAGATAGCTTTTCGTCCCTATGCTAATAAAATGTTTTCTTTGTCTTATCCAACTAATTCTTTTGTAGAATGTGCTAAGGAGCAAAATAAATTTTTTGAAGCCAGGGAATTAGTTTTACAAAAAGTTGAACAGGATATTTTAAATGAAGATGATTTTTTAATTTATGGAGAAGAATTGAGGCTTAATAACGAAACTTTAAAACTATGTTTATTGAACGATAAATATATTTCTGAAATTGAAGAATTTAGTAAAGAAGCAGAGGGTTTTGGAGTTTATGGTTCTCCGGCAATATTTGTTGGTAGACAATTAATAGTAGGAGCTAGAGATTTTGAGAATGTTGTTAACGGTGGTGGGGAAGAATTATTAGGAATGAAAAACATTATTAATGAAAAATTGGGTAATTTAGAAAATAATGATAATATGGTTTTTTGTACTATGGATGCTAAAATGTGTCCAGATGGATCTTTTGTGGGACGAGATGGTGATAATAATTGTGAGTTTTTCCCTTGTCCCAATGAATAGAATATTGGCTAAGGCCAATTTTGGAGGGTTCGCATAGTGGTCTAGTGCGCTCGCTTGGAAAGCGAGTAAACCTTAACCGGTTTCAGGAGTTCGAATCTCCTATCCTCCGCCAAGAATATTTAGTATCGGAAGACCTGAGTGCCTTGATTTTATTGAGGTTTCTGAGATGCTAAAATCGTTAAAAGTTCGAACCTTTGAGGGATTCGAACTTTTTTGTTTTTTAGCTAGTTTTATGTTAGTATTTGCTTAGATTGATATTAATTTAAATATATGAAAATAACAAAAAAAGAAGCTAAATTTGTATCTAAATTTGGAATTAATTTGTGGGCTTATAAGACAGGCACAGAGCAAGCTGGATTTGTTTATACCGAAGTTGAAGAAGGCCACTTTGAAGAATTTTATCATAAAAAAAGCACTTTTATTTATTGTATTTTAGAGGGAAAAGGGGTTTTCTTTTTAGACGGAGTTGAAACTCCAGTTAAGGCTACTGATCTATTAGTTATTTCACCTAATACTAAGATTTATTATTTTGGAAAAATGAAATTAAATTTAATAACAGTTCCAGCTTGGGATCCAAAAGAAGAGGTTCATGTTAGAGATATTGAAAAATAATTTTTAATTAATTAATTTCTACCACCCCCTTAGTAATTCTTATCTTACTCCTAAAACAACTCATCAGCTCTCGTTTTTCTTCCTTGGTCCCATGCTTTAATATGTAAACAGCATAGGTTTTCATCTCAACTTTATAGCAATCTTATTTTAAGTTTAAAATAAATTTATAGAAATATAATGTTATGTATGTTATACTTATGTTATGAAAAATAAAATAAAATTATTTCAAAAACAAAAAGTTAGGTCTATTTGGGATGAAAAATTAGAAGAGTGGTTTTTTTCTATTGTTGATATTGTGGGAATTTTGACAGAAAGTCAAAGCCCCCAGATTTATTGGCGTAAATTAAAACAACGTCTTAAAGAGGAGGGAAATGAAACCGTGACAAATTGTCACGCTTTGAAAATGGTAGCTGAAGATGGAAAAATGCGTTTAACCGACATTGCTAATACCAAGGACATTCTCCGTTTAATTCAATCTATTCCCTCTAAAAAAGCTGAACCTTTTAAAATATGGTTAGCCGAAGTTGGTAATGATCGAATTAATGAATCTCAAGATCCGGAATTAGCTATAGATAGAGCTATGATTTCTTATCGAAACCTTGGTTATAGTGAAGAGTGGATTAACACTCGCTTACAATCTATTCAGTTTCGAAAAGAGCTTACTGATGAGTGGAAAAGAAGTGGAGTTAAAGAAGGCGCAGATTTTGCGATTTTAACAAATATAATAACTGAAGAATGGGCCGGAAAAACGATTAAAGAGTACAAAAAATTTAAAGGATTGAAAAAAGAAAATTTACGAGATAATATGACTAGCCTGGAATTGGCTTTAAATATTTTAGCAGAAACATCGACAACAGAATTAAGCAGGGCATTTAATCCAGATAATATAGATAAAAATAAAGATGTGGCTAAACGTGGTGGTAAAATAGCAGGAGATGCTCGTAAAAATATTGAAGCACAAACAAAAAAGGCGGTTATTAGTCCGAAAAATTCTAAAAATTTAAGATTAAAAAAATAGAACAGCGACCCGAGTGCCTAAAATCCAGTATTGAAAAATAATCAAAAACCCCTTATAGTATTGCTATCTAGTGGCACTTAACTCTAGTAGCCCGCCAAGAATATTTAGTATCGGAAGACCCCAGTGCTTAGCTTATGCTAGGTTTTTTTGTTTTTGTCTAGATTATTTTTTTGTGATAAAATATGGTTATTAATTTATTTTAAAAGATTGTTTTTATGAAAAAATCTATATTAATTCTAAAAAATGGTTTCTTTACTGGTCTTTTAATTCAACTAGCGATTGGTCCAATATTCTTTTTTGTTATAAACCTGTCTCTTCAAAGAACCATTTTTGACGGGCTAATGGGAGCGCTGGCAATAACAATTGTTAGTTTTATCTATATAGCTTTAGCTGTTTTTGGTGTTGGAAAATTTTTAGAAAATCAAAAAATAAAAAAGATATTTGGAATAATCAGTGCTATTGTTCTGGTTATTTTTGGAATTATTATTGTTAAAGGAGCCTTAAATAGTGCAATTTCCGAAATAGAGATAAATTCAACCAACCCTTTTTCAAGTTTTTTCTCCGCTTTTTTGCTAGGAATTTCTAATCCCTTGAGTATTGTTTTATTCACAGGATTATTTTCGGCCAAAGCCATAGAGAAGAAATATACAAAAAAAGATTTATATTTTTTTGGTTTAGGGTTTGGCTTTTCAACTTTTGCCTTTATGAGTGTCGCTATTTTAATTTTTTCTTTATTGAAGGGGGTAATACCGTCAATTGTTATTCAAGTGCTAAATATAATTGTAGGCTCACTAATAACTGGATACGGATTAGTAGGACTTATAAAGCTTCTTAGAAAATAATTCGAATTTTATTCAAGCCTCATTGTTTTTAAGGATAAATCTTGTCTGTTGACTTTGGTTGCCTTTTATTGTAGCATATAATGTTCTCGTACTTTAACAAGCAATGTAGTATTAATTTAAAAATAATAAGAAATGAAAGCAAGAATTGTTTTTTTGAGCGTAGTGTTTGGCCTTATTTTAATGGTAGGATGTACTTTTAAAAAAGAGGTTGTTGTTTCTCCGGAACAATTGGAGAAGTTGGATTCTTTTGAGAGTTATAGATGTCCAACTAATTTGTTTATTGTTTTTTATAAAAAGTATCGGATAGATAATAATAAAAATGATGATGCCTTTTACTTGAACAAGGACGGGGAATTATGTTTTATAAAGGGGCAAACTTCTCGGGGAAGTTGGGGTAGAATTAGAGATAAGGAAATTATTGCAGAGAAAACTTCTGAATTAAAAGAGCTAGTTCGGGCGGATATAGACATGATTGACAACGAAAAAGATGTTGAGAAAATAATAGCAGATCTGAGTCCGTTAAATTTATCTTTTATTGAAGAAATATTAAAAGAGCCCCGAATTCTTTCAGATGGTTCTTCGGTGAAATATTATGAGGATCTATGGATTAGAATTGATTCCTCTTCAATATTTTGTCTTTACCAATACGAAAATTTATTAAATTATATTAGCTTTGACAGGGAAGGTAATATAAAAGATTTTTGTTTTTCTAACTTTGGCTGCGTTACTTCTGATATGAAACTAGATTCCTTGGCATATGAATATCCAGAAAAGGAATTTTATTATTTTTCCGCAGGGATGTCTTTTCTTTGGTATATCAATAAAGAAAGGGTAGTCATTTCTGATTATGTTCATTGCCTTCCTTCGGAAGATGTAGAAAATTTAAGATGGAAGATAGAGAGCATATTGATGTCCATAAAAATGGACTTGATACTGCAATAATAAGTCAAAAAAGAGCCACCAAGGCTCTTCTTTTATTATCCCCCTAGATTCGAGTGTTTTAGGCACATACATTTTGCACTTTAGCTAAGACCTCATTTGGACTGAGGCC
>DAOOQF010000007.1:0-15323 GCA_035388665.1 bacterium
ATCATAAGTAGCATGACGTCTCTTGGGTGTATTAGGTTTTAATTTTTTAATTGCCATATTTTAAAATTTAATAAATATTTTTTAAACACCTTCGTAAACAGAAATGCTTTCACCTTTTTTAAGAGTAACAATGGCTTTTTTAAAGTCTTTTCTCTTTCCAGTGATTTTACCTCTATTTACCTTCTTACCTTTAACTTTTATAATATTAACTTCTGTTGGTTTTACTCCATAAACTTCAAAAACAGCCTTAGCTACTTCAATTTTATTAGCGTCATTATCAATCATAAAAACATATTGATTAACAGAGCTTAAATTTGTAGCCTTCTCGGTCACCATTGGTCTTACTAATACTCGATAAGCTCTTCCTGAAACTTTCTTATTTTTATCTTTTTTAACTTTTCCTTCGGCAGTATAAAGATCCTTCATTCCTTTTTCCTCGGAACTAGCCTTATCTTCGTTCTTAGATTCGTCTTTATTGTCTGTTGTAGCGTTGAATATTCCCATATTTGTAAATAAATTAATTATTACTTATTTTGAATATCTATCATTGATATTTTTAATAGCTGATTCGGTGATAACTAAATTCTTATATTTCAGTAAATCAATAATATTTATATTTTCTAAATTAATGATATCAAATCCAACTAAATTTCTAGAAGACAAAACAACTTTTTCATCTTTTATATCATTAACAAACAAAATACTTCTTTTAAACTTTTTAGTTTTATTTTCACTTGGAAAAACATTTTCAATTTTTTTAACGAAATCATTAAATTTCTTGGTGCTAAACTCTTTCATTTCAATATTATCAACAACTGCTAAATTATTTTCTGCCAATCTATCTGTAAAAATCATTGTGATGGCCTTTTGCCTCATCTTTTTATTTATTTTTTTACTAAAGTTTCTATCTTTTCTAGGACCGAAAGTAACACCACCACCAATCCAAATTGGAGATCGACTTGATCCAGCTCTAGCCCTACCAGTACCTTTTTGTTTCCATGGCTTTTTTCCTCCTCCTCTAACTTCCGCCTTAGTTTTAGTGTGAGCTAAAACCTGTCTTTCATTAGCAGACTGAGTAACCATAGCCTGATGAATTAAATCTTCATTTATTTTAACAGCAAAAACCTTGTCAGATAATTTTAATTCACTAACTATTTCACCGTTTTGATTATAAACATTTGTTTTAACTGGCATATTTTTAATAAATTTTAAATTTTAATTATTTTTCAGATAAGCCCTCTTCTGTTTTTTCGGCTATATCCTCAGACTTAACTTCTTCTTTTTGTTCTTCTATATTATTTTCAGAAGATATTTCTTCCTTTGGTGTCTCGACTTCAACATCTTCTTTGGTATTATTTTCAGCTTCATCATTGGATACTTCAGCGACTTTGGCAATAGGTTCCTCGATCTTTTCATTTTTATCTCTTATAATCAAATCTCCCTTACCTTTTATTATTAAAAGACCACCCTCACAACCAGGAACAGCCCCTTTTATAAATAAAACATTATTTTCTACATCAACTTCTACAACTTCTAGATTTTTTGTGGTAACACGGTCTCCACCCATTCTACCTCCCATGCGAGTTCCTTTAAAAACATGAGCTGGACCTAAAGCTCCAATAGAACCAGAGGCTCTTAATTGATCTTTATTACCATGAGTTTTTTTAGAACCTGAAAAACCATGTCTTTTGACAACACCTTGAAAACCCTTACCTTTAGAAACACCTGTAACGTCAATAATATCCCCTTTTGAAAAAGTGGATACATCAATAACTCCGCCATTTTTCATTTCTGGCTTTATTTCAGTGATTCTAAATTCTCTTAAATGTCTAGAATTTTCTTTCTCTATTCCAGCCTTTTTTAAATGACCACGAACCGGCTTAGAAATGTTTTTAGGTTTTCTTTCTCCATAAGCTAATTGAATAGCCTTATAATTATCAGTATTATCATCTTTAACCTGAGTTATAACACAAGGACCAGCCTGAACCTTAGTAACGGCTACAACCTTATCATTATCCCAAAGTTGGGTCATATTAACTTTTTTTCCTAGTATAAATTTCATATTTTAAATATTTATAAATAAATCTAATAAATAAAAAACTGGTCTTCAACAAAACCAGCCTAAAACTTTCAAACAATTCTAAAAAATATAATAAATATTTATTAAATTGGAAAAGCTATTTTGTTGAATTTTACCTCCTATTTTAAATGATTAATCTCAATTGAAGAACTTTCCCTAAAAGGGAGTTTCTAAAAAATCAACTAAACATTTTATATTTTAAAAATACTCTAATATTCTAATCCATTTTTATTTCTAAGTCAACCCCTGCTGGCAAACTTAGATTGGTCAAATCTTCTATAGTCTTGGCTGATGGTTCAAAAATATCAATCAATCTCTTGTGGGTTCTAATTTCGTATTGATCACGAGCATTCTTGTGAACAAAAGTTGATCTATTAACGGTATATTTTTTCTTCTCTATCGGTAAAGGCACTGGACCAGAAATTTGAGCATCAGTCTTCTGTGCTGTTTCAATAATAGTCTTAGCTGCTTGATCAATAATTTTATGATCAAAAGCTTTAATTTTGATTCTAATCTTTGTTTTAAAATCTCCGCCATCATTCTTAACGGATTTATTTTTGTTTTCAGCCATATTATAATAATGAATTAACCAAAAAATTTGGTATATATTTTAAATAAACATTATAAGCCCGTCCTCAGACGAGGGCGGGCCTAAATATCTATTTGATAATCTTTGAAATAGTTCCAGCACCTACTGTTCTACCACCTTCACGAATAGCAAATCTTTGCTTATCCTCTAAAGCGATAGGAGCAATAAGTTTTACATTGATGTTTACAGTATCACCAGGCATAACCATCTCTACACCAGCTGGTAATTCAACTTCACCAGTAACATCAGTTGTTCTGATATAGAATTGAGGTTTATAACCTTTGAAGAATGGTTTATGTCTTCCTCCTTCATCTTTACTTAATACATAAACTTGAGCTTCAAATTCAGTATGAGGAGTAACAGTTCCTGGTTTAGCTAAAACTTGACCTCTCTCTACTTCGTCTTTTTTAGTTCCACGAAGAAGTAAACCAGCATTATCTCCTGATTGTCCTTGATCTAAAGATTTATTAAACATCTCTACTCCAGTAATGGTTGTTTTTTTAGTATCCATTAAACCAACGATTTCAACTTCCTCACCAACCTTAATGATACCTCGTTCAATTCTTCCAGTTACTACAGTACCACGACCTTCGATTGAGAAGATATCTTCAATTGGCATTAAGAATGGTTTATCCAAATCTCTTTCAGGAGTTGGGATAAAGTCATCTAAAGCCTTTAATAAATCGATAACAGGTTGAGCATCAGGTCCAGTTGGATTTTCTAAAGCCTTTAAAGCACTACCACGAATAATCGGAGTAGCATCTCCAGGGAAATCCCATTTCTTTAATAAATCACGAATTTCTTCTTCAACTAAGTCAATTAATTCTTTGTCTTCAACCATATCGCATTTATTTAAAAATACCACGATATGAGGAACACCTACTTGCTTAGCTAATAAGATATGCTCTCTAGTTTGAGGCATAGGTCCATCAGTAGCAGAAACTACTAAGATAGCACCGTCCATTTGAGCTGCACCAGTAATCATGTTTTTTACATAATCAGCATGACCTGGACAGTCAACGTGAGCATAATGACGTGTTTCAGTCTCATACTCTTGATGAGAGGTAGCAATAGTAATACCTCTTTGCTTCTCTTCTGGAGCGTTATCAATATCGTCAACGTTCTTTTGAGTTGCTTTCATACCTTGAGCATTAGCTACGTTTAAGATAGCTGCTGTCAAAGTTGTTTTTCCATGATCAACGTGTCCGATAGTACCAACGTTGACATGGGGCTTACTGCGTTCATATTTGTCTGCCATTTTTTTAAACTCACGACCCCTCAATTAAGAGAGTTACTTGCCTAAAAGGCAACCAGCCGTTTAAAATTAATTATAAATTTTTATTTAAACAACTAAAAATAGTTAAATTAATTTAACTATTTTATTTATTTATTTACCCAAAACTATTCTTCCGATTCTTCTTTTATCCTTGGAGGAATCCTCCAATTATTACCTTTTCCATTATTACCCTCATTGCTATTCATTTTATCAATTATTTTTTTATCTGTCAAGGATTCTGACTCTATTCCCATAATATTTTCATATTGATCCAATGTCATTACTACAAAAGAATTATCCGGCTCGCTATTATCAAAGACTATAATACGATCTCCCGTCTTTTTTGATAGGTTAATAACCTGCTTTAATTGCTTAGACATAATAAAAATAATTAATTCTAAATTTATTTTGATTTAGAATTATAACATATATTTTTTAAAAAGCAAGTAATTATATTAAATTATTAATTTTGATCTTTTAAACAGCGCACCGAACAACCCCTAGCCTTAGGAGAATTTTTAGCTCTTTGAATATTGTCATATTCTGGCCCAAAAAGTCTTCGCCAGGCAGTAGAACTGGCTTCAGTAGAAGTGTATAAATAAGCCCAATTTTCTCCTGATGAATAATATTCTCCATTATCATGTCGGTATCCAGTTGGAATAATATTAAAACCATGACTATCAAGTCCACCATAAGAAACTGATTTTAATCTTTTACCCTCATCCGTTCCATAAATTCCTTCACTAACTTCATCCAAAAGAAAGGTGCTTTCGCAATATTCATTGTCATTTCCTGCTAACAAACATACATTTCTTTCTAATTGAGTCATTTCGTTATGACTAGGAACGTGCCATCCCTCTGGACATAAACCATTAGAATTAATTATAGCATAGAAATTATAAAAAGCTCCTTTGGTAATACAATTTCCAGTATCATTCTCCCAACAAGCATAAGCCCCCTCAGTATTATTGACCCAAGAACTAATATCGATTCCTGGATACAAAATATCATTACCATTATTATATTTAGTAACCCTTAAATTTTCTGACATCCAACACTGATCCTCAATGGCAACCGTATTATAAACATTACCATCAATATCAGAAACAGAACTTTCACAAAAGAAACAATTTCCTTCAAATATTTCACCCATAAAGGCACATTTAGGACCATTATTATAATTTTCAAAATTACCTTCTAAGCAAAAAGATATTTTATATTCTTCTAAAGAATCATCATAATAATAATGATAATCTTCCGAGATACAATCTGAATTATAATAAGAAGGATTTTGTGGAACTTTAATTAAAAATATTTTTTCCGTTGTAGAACCAATAAGTGGCTCCCCAGGAATTAATTCAACTGGATACTGATCTTCAAAAAATTTATAATTTTCCAAAGCTAACTGAATCTCAGAAATATCAGAAAGCCTTTTACTGTCTCGAACATTTTTTCTAATTTGAAAAAAATAAACAGTAACCAAAGATCCTATCAAGACAATAATAAAAATAACTATTAATAATTCTATTAAAGTAAAGCCTTTTTTATTCTTAAAAATATTATTATTCATAAATAAAAAATTAATCTTTTATACAACGAATAGAAAGTCCCCAAGCAAAATCCATAGTGTCTGGATCTATATTATTATTACTAGAATGAATATTTCTTTGAATAGGAACAAGAGAAATTTCTGATATAGTAGAAGACCAAAAATAAGCACGAGAACCTAGCGGATAAAAAACACCACTAAGATTACGGTATCCAGAAGGTAAAGCAGAAAAATTAAAATCATTACTACCATTCCAAGAAGGAGTGTCGTCAATACTAGCCTTTATCTTTTCACCAGATGGAGGACAACCAGTGCTAGGGTCACAAAATGGATCGTCTATCACATACCTAGTTAATTCTGTCCACTCAGAATCAGTTGGCACATGCCAACCCGTGGGACAAATTCCTTGGGTAGTAGAAGTAGTATAATTCATCATTTCATTCCATTGATATAGTCCCCCATAAATATCACAATTACCCTCTATATTATTATAACAATATTTTTCTATAGTAGAATCGTCCGATTGAGAAATACTACTATTAATCATAATTCCTGTATTTAAGTTTTCGGCCATCCAACATTGATTACCAATTTTAACGACTTTATAAGAGTTTCCATCAATATCGCTAATAGAATTATTACAACAAATTCCTTCTAATATTTTGTTGGGAACGGCACATTTATTGCCAGCTAAATAATTATCAATTTTATTCTCTAGGCAAAAACTAATCTCATAATTATTATCCACGCTATTATACAAATATTCATAGCCCTCGGACTGACAATCTAAATCATAATATAAAAAATTTTCTGGAACCTGAGACATAAAAACTATCCCAGTACTAGAACCGATAAGCGATTCCCCAGGAACTAATTCAGCTGGATACCGACCTTCGGCCACATTATAATTATCTAAAGCAATTTGAAGATGAGTTATCTCGGAAATTCTTTTTACGTCCCTACTCCTAGATTTAGCCCCAGAAATAGAAATAGTAACAATAGTAGCCAATAATCCAATTATAAAAACAACTATAATTAGCTCTATTAAAGTAAAACCTTTTTTATTTTTATTATTTTTTATCATTTTAAAATAATTATAAGCTCAATTTAATTATATCATAAATATTATTTTTTAAAAACAAAAAACGAATTCTTAAGAATTCGTTTTTTACAAACATATTTTAAATAATTTATTTCCCAGATTTCTCCTTAATTTGTTCTAAAACATTTCTTGGTACTTCATTATAATGAGAAAATTCCATTACATAATTAGCACGACCTTGACTCATAGAACGAAGCGAGGTAGCGTAACCAAACATTTCTGCCAAAGGAACCTTAGCTAGAACAACCTTAGCATTTCCTCTTTCAGTCATTTCTTCAATTTGACCCCTCTTAGCATTTAAATCTCCAATAATACTACCCATATATTCTTCTGGAGTAGTAACCTCTACTTTCATAACTGGTTCTAATAATACTGGACTACCTTTCTGACAAGCATCTTTAAAGGCAAAAATTGCAGCCATTTTAAAAGCTATTTCCGATGAATCGACTTCGTGATAAGACCCATCATACACAGTAACTTTAACATCAACCACCGGATAGCCAGCTGAAACTCCGCTTTGCATAGCTTCTTTAACACCCTTTTCAATAGCAGGAATATATTCTTTTGGGATAGCTCCACCTTTAACCTCATCGGCAAACTCATACCCCTTACCAGGTTCTTGCGGCTCAACACGAAGATAACAATGTCCATATTGTCCACGTCCTCCAGACTGTTTAGCATATTTATGTTCGGCTTCTGATTTTTGTTTAATAGTTTCACGATAAGAAACTTGAGGATTACCAACATTAGCTTCAACACCAAATTCTCTCTTCATTCTATCTACCAAAATATCCAAATGTAATTCTCCCATTCCAGAAATTAATACCTGTCCAGTTTCTTCATCGCTTTCAACTCTAAAAGTTGGGTCTTCCTCAGCCAATCTATTTAAAGCAATACCCATTTTTTCTTGATCAGCTTTAGTTTTTGGTTCAACCGCAATTTTAATAACTGGTTCTGGGAATATAATTGATTCTAATAAAATTGGTCTCTTTTCGTCACACAAGGTATTTCCAGTAGTAGTATCTTTAAGTCCAATAACAGCGGCGATATCCCCAGCCTTAATCTCTTTTATTTCCTCTCGATGATTAGCATGCATACGAACTAAACGTCCAACTCTCTCCTTATTTCCTGTAGAAGAATTAACAATATAAGAACCAGAACTCAAAACTCCGCTATAAACACGAACAAAACAAAGTTTTCCAACAAATGGATCAGTCGCTATTTTAAAGGCCAAACCAGTAAAAGGTTCTTTGTCGTCAGCCTTAATAACGGTTTTTTTAGTTTCATCTTTTATATCAGTTCCTTCGATCTGAGGAACATCTAAAGGAGATGGTAAAAATTCACAAACGGCATCCAAAGCTAATTGGACTCCAATATTTTGCAAAGCTGTTCCACACATAACAGGATAAATTCCATTAGAAATAACACCTATTCTTAGGGCTTTTTTCAAATCTTCCAAAGCAATTTCTTCACCACCTAAATATTTTTCTGTCAAAGCATCGTCAAATTCAACAATTTTCTCAACCAATTCATTATAATAATCATCAACCTTAGCCTTTATATCCTCTGGCATTGGAATCTCAGATATTTGTTCTCCAAAAGAACCCTCAAATTTAAAGGCTTTTTTTGTTAAAATATCAATAACACCAGAGAAAGTATTTTCTGCTCCAATTGGTAATTGATAAGCTACAGCTTTTGAATTCAATCTTTTTTTAATTGAATCTAAGCTCATATAAAAATCAGCTCCAGTTTTATCCATTTTATTGATAAAACAAAGTCTTGGAACATGATATTTATCAGCTTGACGCCAAACTGTTTCAGATTGAGGCTCTACTCCTTGAGAACCATCAAAAACAGCAATAGCTCCATCTAAAACACGTAAAGATCTTTCAACTTCCACTGTAAAATCTACGTGACCAGGAGTATCAATAATGTTAATCTTGTTGTCTTTCCAAAAACAAGTAGTAGCAGCTGAGGTAATAGTGATACCACGCTCCTTTTCTTGTTCCATCCAGTCCATATCAGCAGCCCCATCATGAGTTTCCCCAATTTTGTGCTTTTTACCAGTATAAAACAAAACTCTTTCGGTAAAAGTTGTTTTACCGGCATCGATATGAGCCATAATTCCAATATTACGAAATTTATCTAGCGTATAATCTTGTGACATAAAATATGTTTATTTTAAATTTAAAAAATTTATCTTGAAAAATGAGCAAAAGCTTTATTAGCTTCGGCCATTTTATGAACAGCCTCTCTCTTCTTAACTGCAGCCCCCTCACCATTAGAGGCATCTAAAATTTCAGCTGATAATTTTTCAGCCATTGATTTTCCTTTTCTAACCTTAGCAGAATCAATAATCCAATGACAACCCAAATAAAAACGTCGCTCCCCTCTAACTTGAAAAGGAACTTGATAATTAGCGCCACCTACTCTTTTTCCCCTGACTTCTAATAAAGGAGAAACTTTTTTTAAGGCCTTATTAAAAATGTGACGAGGATCATGTTTGGTTTCCTGTCTTATCAAATCAAAAGCATCATAAGCAATTTTTTGAGCTACAGATCTTTTTCCACTGACCATTAAATAATTTATAAACTTAGCGATATTTTTATCACCATATTTTAAATCATTTTCTATTTCTCTTTTTGGAGCTTGTTTACCTCTCATAGTTTTTAAAATTGTCAGCTATAACAATTTTTATTATTATTTATATAAAATATTTATTAAGCTTTTGGTCTCTTAGCACCATAACAACTTCTTCCCTGTCTTCTTGCCTCTACACCCTGTGAATCATAAACACCTCTAACAATTTTATATCTAACACCAGGCAAATCTTTAGTTTTACCACCCTTGATTAAAACGATAGAATGTTCTTGTAAATTATGTCCCATACCAGGAATATAAGCAGTTACTTCCATACCATTAGACAAACGAACACGAGCTATTTTACGCAAAGCTGAGTTCGGTTTTTTTGGGGTCATAGTTGTAACCTTAAGACAAACCCCTTGTTTAAAAGGAGAACCCTTCTTATTTACTTTTTTCTTACGATGCAAAGAATCTAAAGTAGTTCTAAGAGCTAAGTTTTTCTTTCTTTTGCTAGATGACTTTCGTCCTTTTCTAACCAATTGATTAATTGTAGGCATAAATTAAAAAAATTATAATAATAATCAAAAAAATATAAAAACCTAATTGGCCTTTATTATGTGATTAAAATTTATCAAAATAATTATAATAAGTCAAGAACCAAAACAAATTATTCTAAACTATTAGTAATAACTAAAAGATATTTATACCAGTTAAGAATGATAATGAATATAATATAGGGACAAGGAGTAGCCTAAAAAATCCAAACATCAGCAAAAATAAAATAATAAACATGCCATATCTTTCAATTGAAAATAGCTTAAATTTAGCTCTTTCTGGCAAAAAATTAATAATGATTTTGGACCCATCCAGTGGTGGAACAGGAATTAGGTTAAAAATTGCCAACAATAAATTCAAAAAACAAAAGATGATTGCCATTAAAAAAATGGTATTAAGAAAATCTCCAGAAATTAACGAACCCGCCAAATTATTATCACCGGTCAAATAAGCCGACAATAGAGATACCTTAATGCTGGGAGTAATTGGCAAGAATCTGGCCAATAGGCCAAAAATAATCGCAATGATAATATTGGACCCCGGACCAGAAATAGCTACTTTTAAATCTCCGAACTTCTTATCCCTAATTCTATTCGGATTATAAGGAACTGGCTTGGCCCAAGCCAATAAAAAGCCACTTCCCGACAAAACAAAAAATAAGGGCAACAAAATAGAACCAAATAAATCAATATGAGGAATTGGGTTCAAGGTCAACCTACCCAAATCTTTAGCGGTACTATCCCCCAATCTATTAGCCATCCAGGCATGTCCGTATTCATGAAAAATAATAGAAAATATTAAAATAATAATAGATAAAATCATTATAGCCATAAGAGAAAAAATTAATCATAAAACATTCTCAGTATATCAAATTAGAAATGTTTTGACAAAATAATTAAAAGCCCTTGATTATTTTAAAAATTATGCTACAATAAAAAATGTTAAAAATATTAAAAAATAAAAATAAACCATATGGGAAAGAAATGCGATGTTTGTGGAAGAAGCTCAACCAAGGGGGCTAGCCGATCACACTCCAACATTAAAACTTTAAAAAGGCAAAATATAAATTTGCAAACCAAAAATATCATGGGAATAAAAGCTAAGGTTTGCACCAAGTGTTTAAAGACCATGAAAAAAAATGAAGAATAGACAATCTCATAAAAAACAGAGACTTCAAATACGTCTCTGTTTTTTTAATATAAAAATATACCATAAAAAAAAATAATAAATAATCACCCAAAAAATTGTTAACCTACCAATGCTAATAACAGATCCTGGAATTTTATTAACAAAATTACTAATAAAAATAATATATTTTAAAATAATTTCAATCAACAGAAAAATAATTTGCGACAAGAAAGGATTAATAAAAAAAATTATTATAGCCATCATAGATAAAGATATAATTATCGGAACGGTCCATAAAACTAATAAATTGCTAAATGGGGCTATCAAAGAAACCTGATTAAAATTGGAGATTAAAATTGGAGCAGAAATCAATTGAACAGAAATAGTAACACTAACTACATCTAAAACATTTTTTAAACTTAAAAATCTCTCAGATATTTGGCTCTCTAAAAATCCCTTAATTTTAGGATGTATATAAATAATCCCCAGAACAGCCAAAAAAGAAAGCTGAAAGCCAATATCAGCAAATATTAATAATGGATTAATAAGAAGCAAAATAAAACCAACTAAAAATAAAGCATTAGATATATTTCCTGATCTCCCTAAATAAACCGACAAGAAAGACAAAAATCCCATAATGGAGGCTCGACAAGCTGAAGCTGGAGCTCCGATTAACATCAAGTAAAAAAATAAAAAAACAATAACAAAATAAAAGGCCTGTCGCCTAGAAACTCCCAAAAACAACAAGGAGCTTAAAAACAAAGAAGCAAGTAGAGTAATATGAAGACCAGAAATAGCAATAATATGACTAAGACCGGACCGAGAAAAACTCTCTCGAATATCTGGAGTCAAAAAAAATTTATCACCCAAAATCATAGCCTTCAATATTGATGCAGAAATAAAATCAATATTGGCATCAAAAATTTCTCTAATCTTATTTTTTAAAATATAAATTTTCGATTTTAAAAAAAATGACCTCTCGTCTTTAAACTTATCAATTTTTTTTATTTCCGGATAATATGACACTGCTTCCAACCCAAATCTTTTTAAATACAAGCTATAATCAAAATTATCAATCAAACCTGGCTCTACATATTTACCCCTTATTTCTAACCAATCAGAAAAATTAAAAATCGGATAGGGCTGAGCAATTACTAAAATTTTTTCTTTTAAATCTAAAGATTTTCCCCAATTATCTTCAATTTGATAAATTTCAACCTTAATCTTTTGACTGTTCTCCTTAATTTCAGGCTCCTCAATAATTTTTCCTATCATCATTAAATCCTTATTATAATATTTTTTAATTTCACTAGAACCTTCGGAGGCTATTGATATCTTATAGCGCCAGATACCTAAAAACAAAAAAACAATAATTAATAAATATGTTCTCTGTTTTTTAAATAACAATAATAAAAATAATAAAAAAAGAATAAAAAAAATTAAAGCTGAACAATTATCAAGTACTTTTAAATAAAAAGATAAAAACAAGCCCACAACAAAAGAAAGAGTCGTAGCCATAAAAAAATATTTTTTAAACATAAAAAAATACCAATAAATTAATATTAGTATTTTATATATCTCTTTTTAATTTGAAGACAAATTAAAAATAAATTATTTTTAAATTAAATAAATAATTTAAATTATTGAGCCCCAACTTCGATTTTTCTAATATTTACATTATTTATTCCCAGAGCTAGTCTTCTAAAAATTTCAAAAGCTTCATGGGGTCTAGATAAATAATGCATTTCTTTAGTAATAGGATTAACATAATAAGCCTCTCCATGACTCTCTACTTTTAATATAATTCTACCTAATAATTTATCAGGAACTCCATTTTTTTCAAATAATTCAAAATTTTTATTAGAAACACCCAAACCAAAGCCCCTCATAATATTAAAAGTCGCCAAAGAATTACCCATATAATATTTTAAATTATCAACTGGGTTTACATACCAAAGTTCGCCATAATTTTCATTTTGCAACAATATAAAACCCTTTAATCTATTAACTAATTGAGCATCAACTCTGGAGACCAAAGATTTCTCTCTTAAAGTAATATTTTTAATATTTAATAAATAACCCTGATCAATATTTTCAAATTTATCATCTTCTACTATTTTTTTATCTTCCTCATAATCAATAACAAAACAAGACCTTTCCATGGCTTGCCTTTGCTTTGTTGATAAATAACAATTAGTTGGTTCTGTTTTTTTGATGCTTCTAAATTGAATATTAAAACCATTCTTGCAAACCTCCCAATCATTATATTCGACTGATTCACAAACAGGAAGCGGTAACTCACTAGAATAGATAGAATTATTATTTGATTCCGAGATAGGACAAGTAATAGAATATTCTATAACGTCAGACCAATCAGTTTCTTCGTCAGAATAAGTTTTTCCTTTAACTCTAAAAGAATAAGTTTTTCCACAGGTCAAATTAGAAAAAGTATAGGAATTATTTTGAATCCAATCAGAAGAATCTGAATTAGTAATATTTTCTACATAATAATTATAAGTATTTCCTTGCCAAGAAACAGTTATTGAGTCAGAAGTGGTATTAGAGATTGCTAAGTCATAAGGCTTTTGAGCTGAAATATATAAAACTTGTATTCTTTTATTTCCAGAATCAGCTACAAAAATGTTTCCATCATTATCTACGGCAACATCAATGGGCTGATCAAATTGAGCTAAATCTCCGCCCGGCTCTCCCCATTTATCTAAAAAATTGCCATCAGTATCAAATTTTTGAATACGATTATTGTCTCCGTCAGCTACATAAAGATAATTATTAAAATCTATAAACAAACCAGCCGCTAGATTAAATTGACCATTTTCAGAACCAGCTCCACCAAATTCTTTAATTAAATTACCGCCAGAATCAAATTTTTGGATAATGTTATTACCGAAAGGATCAGATGTAAAAATATTAGAATCCTGATCAATAGCTATTCCAAAAGGATAAGAAGCTTCCCACTGAGTAATATAAACTCCATCGGCATCAAATTTTTGCACACGATTATTAAAAGTATCAGTCACATAAATATTTCCGTCAGAATCAAATGTCATTCCTAAAATATAACCTCCACCGATAAGGGATTCTCCGCCAAATTGACCGGGTCCATCACCAAAATCACCCCAAGAAATCATTTCTTCTGTAAAAAGATTGAATCTTTGAATTCGATGATTTCCGGCATCAGCAAAATAAAGATATGGATCTTTAAAAATTACATCAGATGGCATATTAAATCTACCCAGACTACTGGTACCATATGATCCCATCGTACCTATGTGACTTATTACTTCATCATTAATAGAAAAAATTTTAATATTATTTTCTTCTATATCTGATACCAAGATTATATCTGTTAAACCAAGTTCTGGATGATTTATCGTGCCCAAGGAAACACTAAATGGATTTTCAAAAACATAATCATTTTCTCCGGCAATCTTAGAATCAAATATATACCCAATAAAATCTCCAAAAACCCAGCGATCAATACTTCCACCATTTTTATCAGATGAAATATATATTCTATCTAAAAAATCAATAATAATTCCATAAGGATGTTCATCAATATAAATATTACTTATTGGCTGCCCCGAACTATTAAATTTCTTTAAATATTGAATATAACTATTATTATCAGCTACATAAATATTATCAGAAGAATCAATAGCTAGTCCATAAATATTTGCAAAGTCATTGCCATCTATATCTTTCTGCCATTGAACTATTTGATTGCCAGAAGAATCAAATTTAGTTATATAATGTGGCATATTGCTAGCTACATAAACATTGTCAAAACTATCTACAACTACATCAATTGGGGTTATAATCGACCATTCAGTTATATAAGTACCACTGGAATTAAATTTTTGAATGCGATGATTACCAGTATCAACTACATAAATATTATTATCAGAATCAACAGCTGCTTCAAATTTTGTAGTAATATTGAAGCTACCGCTATCAGCCGAACACCCCCCCCAACTATCAATAAATTCCCTTTGAGGAGAAGAGGAATTGTATTTTTTAACCAAACAATCATTTTTGTCAAAAATATAAATATTTCCCAAAGAATCAAAAACTGAACCAAGTGGAGCAACTGGCTCTATATTCGTTTTTACAAACCCAATAAAATTTCCAGAAGAATCAAATTCTGAAATACCCATTCCACTAGCTACATCAGAATAAAAAATATTGTTATTAACGGGATTGACTGAAAAATTTTGACCAGGAAAAATCCTAATGTCAAATCTAGAACCCCAAGTAATAGCATGATTAAAGGAGCTATCAAATTTTTGCATACGATTATTTTCAGTATCAACTACAAAAATATTACCAGAAGAATCTAAGGTTATGTCAGTTGGATTATTAAATTGACCACTACCTACTCCAGGCAAACCAAATTGAGATAAATAATTACCAGAGGAATCAAATTTTTGAATACGGTTATTA
>DAOOQF010000007.1:15423-26854 GCA_035388665.1 bacterium
ATCAAATTTTTGCATACGATTATTTTCAGTATCAACTACAAAAATATTACCAGAAGAATCTAAGGTTATGTCAGTTGGACTATTCAATTGACCATTACCAACTCCAGGCAAACCAAATTGAGATAAATAATTACCAGAAGAATCAAATTTTTGAATACGATTATTGCTAGAATCAACTACATAAATATTATTAGAAGAATCAATGGCAATCCCATTGGGCCAATTAAATTGACCATTTCCATCTCCACTACCACCGAATTTAAATAAATAATCACCAGAGGAATCAAATTTTTGAACGCGATTATTTCCTCTATCAACTACATAAATATTATCAGAAGAATCTAAGGTTATGCCAGTTGGATTATTCAATTGACCATTACCAACTCCAGGTAAACCAAATTGAGATAAATAATTACCAGAGGAATCAAATTTTTGAATACGGTTATTATTAGTATCAGTTACATAAATATTATTAGAAGAATCAATTGCCACAAAAGTAGGAGCATAAAAATCTCCATTATTTTGGTAAAAAAATCTTAAATCTTGATAATAATCGGTTTTAGTTCCTAGAGAAAATTTTTGAATTCGATTAAATTCGTCACTGATATATATATCTCCTAGCGAATTCATTTCAATATCAATAGCCCTAGAAATAGTACCATCCTCTTCGGCAAAATGCTCTGGCACTTTACCGGAGATAACTATTTCTAAAAAATTTCCATCAGAATCAAATTTTCTAATTTTATTATTATTTCCTTGATCAATCACATAAACATTATCTTCATCATCGACAAAAATGCCCATGGGATCCCAAAAATTTAAAGATCCTTCACCCCATTCTCCCCACTGAGTTATAAAATTTCCGCTAGAATCAAATTTTTGCACTCTATTATTGTAGGTATCGGTAACATAAATATTATTTTTAGAATCAATGGTAATTCCACTAGGACTAGTAAATTGGCCAGGATCTGAACCGGGCGCACCCCATTTAGTAATATAATTACCAGAAGAATCAAATTTTTGAATACGATTATTGCTAGAATCAACTACATAAATATTACTCTCAGAATCTATACCAATATCTTGAGGATTATCAAATTCTCCATTACCATCTCCTTTTGCCCCCCACTCCAAAAGAAACTCACCTTTATAATTAAGTTTTAAAACTTTATCATTGTACCCATCAACCAAAAAAATAACATCATCTCCATCACCATTATCCCCTATAACTATTCCTTTAGGATCAGCAAATTGCCCTTCGCCCACACCGGAATTATATATTTTTCTCTGATATTCATCATTAGAATTAAAAATCAAAATTTGACGATTACTCTCATCGCTTAAATAAATATTGCCATTATTTGGAGAAATTGCCATCCAACCCGCTCTTTCTATATAAGGAGTTTCTCCCGAGCTAGCTGGAACAGAAATAGCTGACTCGTAATCACCATATTCGCTAAAAGAATAAGAAAACGAATACCATAAAACTGAGACTACTAAAGCTAAAAAAATCCCAAAAAATAATAATATTTTTTTATTTTTTGTTTTAAACATAAAATTATAAATTAAATTTTAATTATTTAAAAAGATACTAATATTATAAAATTTTTATCAAAATAAAGCAATATTATCATTTTTATCTTTTAGTAAAAATTTTAAATAAGACTCAATAAATAAATCAATTTGACCATCCATAACCTCATTAACGGTATTCACTGAAAAATTTGTTCGATGATCTTTTACCATTTGATAAGGCTGAAAAACATAAGAACGAATTTGCTTCCCCCAGGTCCCTTGACCAGCACTACCTTTAATTTTCTTATTACTCTCATCAATTCCCTCTTTTTGTAGCTGAAAAAGTTTACCTCGTAAAATATCCAAAGCCCTCTCTTTGTTTTGATGTTGCGACCTTTCACTCTGACAGGTAACTACAATATTGGTCGGAATATGAACAATTCTAACGGCCGAATCAGTAGTGTTAACACTTTGACCTCCAGGACCAGAAGATCGATAAACATCAATCCTCAAATCCTTGTCTTCGATTTTAATAATTTCATCGTTTTTTATTTCCGGAATCACCTCTACCCCGATAAAAGAAGTATGTCTCATACTTTCAGCGTCAAAAGGAGAAATCCTAACTAAACGGTGAACACCATTCTCACTTTTTAAAAAACCATAGGCATATGGACCACTAATCTTTATAACCGAAGTTTTAATACCAGCCTCATTAGCCACAATTCTATCTAGGATCTCTACCTTAAAATTTTTCTTTTCCGCAAAACGCAAATACATCCTCTCTATCATCTCAGCAAAATCTTGAGCATCAACTCCACCACTACCTGCATGAATAGATAAAATAGCATTATTATTATCGCTTTCCCCAGAAAACAATAATAAAAACTCTAATTCAAGAAATTTTTTAGCCAATTCTTCATATTTTTTATTAATATCATCATAAACAGATTCATCCCGATATTCACCAGACAAAGCTGCTAATTCCTCCGTCTCTAAAATCTCCTGTTCCAATTCTTCAAAATTGTTTATTTCGGATTTTAGAACCTCAGCTTCTTGACTAATCAAGATAGCACTATCATTATCATCCCAAAAATCTTCTTGAGAAATTAAAACTCCCAGATCTCTTAATCTATTCTTTTTGCTTTCAATATTTAAGATTTTTTTAATTTTAATAATTTGTTCTCTTAAATCGTTTAGTTTTTTTATTAAATTTTCCATTAAGAAGTATATAAAAAAAATTAATTTTCCCAAGCAGGACCCTGTCTAACCAATAATTCATTTGATTTTTCTGGTTCAGCCATAATGTCTTTTACTAATTTTTCCAATCTAATACCCTGAGAAGCTTTAAACAGCAAAACATCTCCCTCTTCTATTCTATTTTTTAAAAATTCCTGAGCCTCTTCAATCGATGAAAAATTGAAAATTCTGTCTTTATCAAATTTAGCCTCAATAGCACCTCGGCCAATATCACGAGATTTTTCTCCAATTAAAAATATTAAATCTAGTCCTATCTCGGCCATTTTTTTACCAATCAATTGGTGCCCCTCCTCAGTATAATGCCCTAACTCTAGCATATCACCAAAAACTACAATTTTGCGACCACTTTTTAAATCTATTTTTTCTAAAGTCCTGAGAGCATTTAAACTAGACTCAGGAGAAGAATTATAAGTATCATCAATAATAATAGAATTCTTTACACCCTTTAAAATATTCATCCTTCCCGGAATTGGTAGAATGTTTTTTAGATATTCAGAAATCTCAACTAGATTCAGATTTAAATGTAAACCAGTCGCTATAGCCACTAAAGCTGAATAAACTTGGGAATTAGAAATAGCTTTGGGTAAATTTATTGGCATCACTGATCCTTGATATTCTATTTTAAAATTAATGCCATAAAAATCTTCTCTTAAAAAATCTTTTGGTAAAATAAAATTAATATCTTTAGCTAAAATGTCTGCCCCTCTCTCAATGCCATAAAAAATAGTTTTACTTTTTATTTCTGAAGATAATTCTTTTAAATATTTATTATCATAATTCAAAATTGCTACCCCTTCCTTTTTTAAATTTTTTACTAGTTTAGATTTCTCTTTTTTTATTTTTTCCAAGCTACCAAAATATTCAATATGAGAATGAGAAATATTAGTTAAAATTCCAATATCGGGTCTAACAATAGACAAGAGATAATCCATATCGCCTTCTCTATCAATTCCCATCTCTAAAACTAAAACCTCTGGATATGTTTTATCAGTAAATAAAATTAATCTTTTTGCTTTGAAAAATACCTTTAACCAACCAAAGACATTTTTTCCTGGCGATTCCATTCCAATAATAGTTAGGGGTAAGCCAAACTCATTGTTATAATTTTTAATACTAGACCTAACCTTAAATTTATTAGCCAACACCAAAGATATGATTTCTTTAGTTCCTGTTTTACCAACACTACCACTAATACCGATAATTTTAGGATTATATTTAGCAATGATTTTTCTAGAGCAAGAAGCTAAAAGCTTCATAACAATTTTCTTCATATTTTTATTTTATTTTAATTTAATTTCATTTTTTCTCTTTCGGTATCTGATAATATTTTAGCAAAAAATCAACAATCTCGCCAAAAACTGGCACAACCGTTCCTTCGGCATAGACCGAAGTTTTGGGATTATCAAATTTAACTAACATAACAAATTTAGGATCACTAATTGGAGCATAACCGATAAAATTGTGGATGTATTGATTTTCTAAATAACCACCGCTGGGTGATGGAATCTGGGCCGTACCAGTTTTTCCTCCAATATAATAACCATCGACTTGAGATTTTTTAGCATGGCCATTTTCAACTACATTAACTAACATGGCCGAAACTGTTTCGGCTGTTTGTTCGGAAACCACTTGCCTTATTATCTGAGGCTCCACTTTTTTTATAGTTTGATTATTTTCATCTAAAATCTCTTCCACAATATATGGTTTCATTAAAACACCCTTATTAGCCAAAGCAGCATAAGCTGAAATCATTTGCAAAGGAGTGACTGCGATACCCTGACCGAAAGAAGCTGTAGCAAAGTCAATATCTTTAACCTTGTTAGACAATAGACTATTAATATTACCAGAACTTTCTGAACTTAATTCAATTCCAAATTTTTCTCCAAAACCAAATTTTTTTAAATAATCAGTAAATATTTCTGGACCAACCTGAAGAGCAGCAAAAATCGCACCAGTATTCAAAGAATTTTCCAAAACATAATTCATATTGACCCAACCATGACCCCCCTTGGTAGAATAATCAGAATTTTTAATTGGCTTCGGCCAACCCTTTATAGTAATTTGACCCTTATCCTCATAAAAAGTATCGGGACTAATTTTTCCCTGATCAATTGAAATGGCCATAGTTATTGTTTTAAAAACGGATCCAGGCTCATATTGATAAGATGTAACCTGATTATCAAAAATCTTTGAGTCTTCAATCTCTTGATAATTATTAGAATCAAAGCCTGGCCAAAGACACATTGCTAAAATTTTTCCAGTTTTAGGCTCCATAATGATAATACTGCCACTATCAAATTGATGTTTTGCTTGAGCTTCCTTTAATTTTTGACAAATATTTAATTGAACAGCGTAGTCAATTGTTAATACCAAGTTTTGTCCGTTAATGGGCGCTTGATATTCTCTTTTATCAATAATAATTTTTTTGCCCTGATAAGTCCCTTTATCACCTACTAAAAAACCATCCTGTCCTTTTAGTTCATGATCAAAGAATCCTTCTAACCCATAATTTCCAACATTCTCTAGATTAGTAAAACCCAAAACATTAGAAAAAATTTCTTTTTCTGGATAGTATCTTAGGCTCTCCCAGGAAATATTTACCCCCTTAATCTCTAAGGTTATGTCACGACCATCACTCAAAAATACTTTTCCATTTTTTATATTTAAATCAGCTACGGAATTTAAAGAAAAACTTTCTCGCAAAACTTGAAAATAGAAATTTATTAATTCATCTCTACTAAGTTTTCTTTTAACTAATCGAGAATATTTATCTCTAACATTAACTTTAACAAAATAATCATTAATAATATTCTGTTGCCTCTCCTTAATCTCCAAATCTCTTTTAATCTTTTGAAACTCCACCCATTCAATATTAAGCTTCAAATTATTTCTATTATTTATTATTTCTTGTCGTTTATTATTTTTTTCTTCTTCACTCAGATCTAATGAGTTAATATAATTTAATTCATTATTCAATTCTTCCTCTTCTTGTTGCTTTAAAAATTCATCAACCTCTTTTTCAACAATCTCTTTGTGAAAAATATTATAAATATGATCCAATATCTTCAAAATGTCCTCCTCTGATAAAGCTCGGGGATTAATATAAATACTAGCATAATCCTGATTCATGGCCACTGGATAAAGACCGCCACTTTCTCTCAAATAAATACTACCCCTCTCTGCCTTAAGCTCATTATAAACATTATGTTGTTGCTGAGCTATAGCAGAATATTTTTCATTTTCAATAATTTGTAAATGATAAAGCTTATAAACTATGGAAATAAAAATTAAAAAAATAATCGCCATCAGATAATTAAGGCGATTGTTCTTAAAATTTTTTAAATCTTTATTATTCTGATTTTTTTTAAAAAAATTAGAGGCCATGCGATAAATTCTATTATTTCTTTTATTATTTTTTAGCCAAAGAATCATCCCCTACGCTGATATACTCTATGTCAGTAACTTTTACCATTTTTAAATCATCTAGTCTAGCACTAACATTTTCATAAGAGCCTAAAGCATTTTTTCTATAATCTAATTCTTGTTTTTCTTCTTGCAAGGCATTTAAATCTGTTTTTAATTGTTCTAATTCTAGATTCTTTACCATAACATCATCCATGCTCTTTAAAAAATATAATCCACCTAAAACAACCACTAATACCAAACACAAGTTCACAGCGCTTAAAAATTTATTCTTGTTGTTTTTTGTTGTTGACATATTTTTTATATAAATTATTAAATTTTTTCTATAGCTCTTAACTTAGCACTACGGGATCGATAATTTTCTTCTATTTCTTGATTCCCTGGAATTAAGGGTTTAGGGGTTAAAATTTTAATGTTAGGGTTTTCTGACCTGCCTAAGTCTCTAAAATAATTTTTAACAATTCTATCCTCCAAACTATGAAAAGAAACTATTACTAATCGACCACCTTTATCCAATAATTCTATTGCCTGTGGCAAAAACTCTTTTAAACTTTCTAGCTCTTGATTAGTTTCAATCCTAAGAGCTTGAAAAGTTTTGGTAGCTGGATGAATTCTTTTGGCCCAAAACTTTCTTGGAATAGCCCCAGCAATGATTTCAGCTAATTCTTGAGTAGTCTCAATTCTCTTCTTCTTTCTATAAACAACAATATGTTCAGCAATCTTTCTTGCCCAAGACTCTTCCCCGTATTCTTTAATTATTCTTTCTAAATCAGACGGTTGATAATTATTAACTATCCAATAAGTGCTATTTTCAATTTGAGGACCAAATGACATATCCAAATTACTATCATGCTGAAAAGAAAATCCTCTCTCATCATCTTCTAGCTGAGCCGAAGAAAGACCTAAATCAACCACTATACCATCAAATTTATCTTTTAAAAGAAATTTTTTATTATTTAAAACTACTTCTTTAATGTTTGAAAAATTATCATTAATTACTACAACATTTTCTAATTTATCTTTTGAAAAATTATCTATAGCTAAAGGATCCAAATCAATTGATAATATTTTCCCTCTTTCACCAATAGCCTGACTTATTGCTCTGGTATATCCACCACCACCCAAAGTTCCATCAATATATTGCCCACCCTTCTTAATGTTTAATAACTCTATAATTTCTTTTAACATTACCGGGATATGGAAATAATTTTTCATATCGTTAAATTGTTAAATTCCTAAATCTCCCAACTCTTCGGCAATGGCATTACTATTTTTCTCAGATTCTTTTTTATATTTATTCCAATCATCTTGATTCCAAATTTCTAAATGATTATACAATCCAGCGATAATAACGCTCTTTTTTAAACTAGCAAATTGACGTAAGTATTCTGGAACAGTAACTCTACCCTGATTATCAAATTCTAAGTCCATAGCCCCAGCCAAAAAATGGCGGGCAAAAGCTCGAGCCTTAGCCTGACTTATTGGCAAGGCTGATAATTTTTGAGCTATTTTTTGCCATTGATCTTTAGTATATAAAAACAAACAATTATCCAAACCCTTAGTAACAACACCACCCTTTTTTAGCAAAGCTCTAAACTTGGCTGGAATAGCTATTCTGCCTTTATCGTCTAAATTATGATTGTATTCCCCAATAAACATATAAATGTTTTAAATTATTTTTCTTATTCACCACTTTTCACCACTTTTCACCTTACAACTATAATTATACACCACTTCTCCCCTAAGGTCAACAAATAAAAACAATATAAAACATTAATAAAAACAGCACAAATATAAAAAAAATAAAAAAGAACCAAAGTTATTAACAACTTGGTTCTTTTTATAAAAAATATTTTATTTTTTTGTTAACATTCTATTAACAGTTAATCCACAGGGATTAAAAAGTAAATTATTGTGCACTTTTTAGATTAGCCTCAAAAAAATCCCAATCAATTAGATTCTCAATCAAATTATCAAGATAGTCCCCTCTTTTATTTCGATAGTCAATATAATAAGCATGTTCCCAAACATCCAAGCAAATTAATGGAGTTTGATCTTGAGTTAAAGGATTATTAGCATTTGATGTAGTAATTATTTTTATTCTCTCACCCTCCAAAACAACCCAGGCCCAACCACTACCAAATTGAGCTAGAGCCTTCTTCTTTAGCTCCTCTTTAAAACTATTAAAGGATTCAAAATTTTTTTCAATTTCGGACATTAAAAAACTAGAAGGTTTTTTATTTTCAGGGCTCAAACTATTCCAATAAAAATTATGATTAAATACTTGAGCAGCATTATTAAAAACTAACTTTAGGTTAGATTGATTAAATGATTTTTTAATAATATCTTCAAGAGAGTTCTTTTCTAAATCTGTTCCGGAAATTAGTTTTATTAAATTGTCGAAATAAGCTTGATGATGTTTTCCGTAATGAAAATCTAAAGTTTCCTGAGAAAGATATTTCCCAAAAACATTTTTCTCATACGGTAATTGAAAAAAATTTAACATAAGATTATAAATTAAATTATTTATATTTAATATAATTTTCTTCTTGTAAAATATTTAGGTTTGGAATTATTTTAGTATCATCAACTTGACTCAAAGAATTAGACCAAGACAGATTAACACTTTTAGACTCTAAAGACATAAATTCAGAAACATTATATTTATTTACACCAACAATATTACCTCGATAAAACATAATTATATCTAAAGGAACTTCCCAAAAATTATAGGGTGAATTATTTTGAATTTTGAAAGATAAATTATTAGTACTTTTTAAACTCAAATCAGCCGGCCTAGTTATCTCAAATTTTATATCAGAAACAGAAAAATTTAATCTTTCGGAATAATATTTTTCCCAATCAGGATAAGTTCTAACACTAACTCTTTCCCAATTCTTTTTAATTATATTAAACTTTAAATTACTAGGACGATTTTCTAAGCCAACAGCTAAATCAACTATATACTTATTTTCACCAGGAAATAAAGTTGCACTAGAACAAAATAAATTTTTATCGCCATCAGAAAAACAATAATCAATATAAGAAAAAAAATTATTATTAGGATTCTTCACTTGAGCAACAAAATCATATTTGTTATTATGAAAAAAGAATTGAGATTTACCAACTTCTAAATCAATAGCTAATCTTCCTGGATTTAAGTTAACATTAACCTCAGATAACTCTTGTAGGGCCCTTCTCTCTTCGGGGGTATATCTAATATAGTCATAAAGGTTGTAGAAAAAAACGGAATAAAGAATGGCTGACAATATTACCAAAAATATAATAATCCCTATAAAAAACTTTTTTCTATTTTCTAAAAACCATAACCCAAAATTAAAATTTCTCAAAGACTTATCCTTGGTTTTTTTCTTGTCACCAAAATTTATACTATTATCAGAGCTATCGCTAGCTTCATCAAAAGATGTTTTATTGACATTAAATTCCGACTCTTGATTTTTATTGTCCATATTTCTTAAAAATGTTATAATTTAAAGGCTTTAATATTATAACATAATTTAATAATTTTAAAAAATATGAAAATTAATATCCCCTTGTCCGTCCCAGGAAAATATAAAAAAATATATGAAAAGAATTTTCTAGAAGCCACTCATAAAACCGGAAATCTATTTTTATTTGCCGGGGACCAAAAAATAGAACATCTTAACGAAGATTTCTCTACTAAATTAAATTTGGGAAATAGTCAACCAGAACATCTCTTTAAAATAGCTGAAAAATCAAATATTGGAGTTTTTGCTGCTCATCTAGGTTTAATTTCTCGATACGGAGAAAAATATAAAAAAATACCTTATTTAGTTAAACTAAATGGAAAAACTAATTTAGTAAAGACTCAAGATCCTTTAAGTTTAGCTTTATGGACAGTGGAAGATACCATTGAATTTAAAAAACAATCGGGATTAAAGATATTAGGAGTAGGATATACTCTATATTTAGGAAGCGAATATGAAAATGAAATGATGGTAGAGGCGGCCCAAATAATAAAAAAGGCTCATCAAAACGGATTAATAGCCGTCCTATGGATATACCCTAGAGGAAAAAACGTAAAGGAAGAAAAATCATTAGAAATATTATCCGGAGCCGCTGGTGTAGGTTTGTGCCTAGGGGCAGATTTTGTAAAATTAAATTACCCTTTTGATGATAAAGAATCAGATGCTAAAAAATTTCAAGAAGTTATTATCGCTGGGGGAAATACTGGAATAATTTGTTCAGGAGGAGAAAAAATTAAAGGAGAAAAAATATTGAAAATGATAAAAAATCAAAACGACATTGCTGGAGCTAGAGGCTGTGCTATCGGAAGAAATCTTCATCAAAACGATTTAAAGACAGCTATTAATTTAGCAAACAAAATAAAAGATATAATCAGCAAATAACTTCAATAACTTAATTAATAAAAAAGGACTAGAAGAAATTAGTCCTTTTTTATTAATATTCTATTTTTGATCTATCATTCTAATATTATTTTTTGTCTTCAATTTCCTGCAAAAGATTCTTGATAAATTCTGACTTTTTGACTGTATCAATCTTTTGCTCGCCCCTTTTTCTAATTGCCAAATCCTCTCCCTCTATTTCTTTATCTCCCACCACAATAATATAAGGAATCTTTTCCCCAACCGCTTTTCTAATCTTATTGGCCACAGTCTCATTATCAATATCAACTTCCGATCTTAAATCCAATTCTAAAAATTCCTTTTTTAATTTTTCACAATAATCAGCATGCTTTTCCCCCACTGAAACAATCTTTACCTGAACTGGAGATATCCAAGTTGGAAAAGAGCCACCATAATGCTCGATTAAAACACCAAAAAATCTTTCCAATGATCCCAATAGAGCTCGATGAATCATAATTGGTTGTTCCTCTTTTTCTGGACCTTGATAGGTCATATTAAATTTCTTAGGATTTTGAAAATCCAATTGAATGGTGGTTAATTGCCATTCCCTGCCGATAGAGTCTTTAGCTTTAATATCCAAAGAAGGTCCATAAAACTTAGCTCCACCCTCTTCAATTTCATAAGGCATATTAAAATCACTCACCACTTCTTTAATAGTTTTTTCGGCTAAATCCCAAACCTCTGGATCACCCATATAATTCTGAACATTTTTTGGATCTCTAATAGCGATATAACCTTTTAAATCGGTAAAGCCAAAAACTTTAAACATATCAAAACTGAATTGCAAAACTTCCTTATACTCAGAAGCAAATTGATCTTTGCGACAA
>DAOOQF010000008.1:0-24501 GCA_035388665.1 bacterium
GGCCTGGGACTTAAAACCCCAGCTGAGTGTTTCCAAGCTATTGATTAGAAGACGGACTTTGACAAAAATGATTTTTTATTTTAATATTTTGGTATAATTATTTAAATAAAACAGTATGAAAGATAAGTTTGGTCAATTTAAGATTGATTTTTCTGGGGCTGACTCTCCAAAGAAAGAAGAGCCTCTATTTTCCCAGGAACAATTAGATGAATTATATAAAGACGAAGAAGGGAGCACTGAGAAGGACCAACTAGAATATTATTATTGGATAAAAAGATTCGGTAACAGAAGATCATTGGATTCTCAGCAAGATATTTTGGAGGAAAGATCTTCTGAACAAAATGTCCCTAAAATAAATATTCCTGAAATTAATATTTCTCGGTCTGAAAAGGAAAATGTTTTAGAAAAGACTAAAAAGGTTATTGCAGAAATGAAAAAGGGTATCAGGTCTAGTCTAATAGAGAAGTCCGGTCTAAATAATTCTTCTAGTGATCAGAATTATTTTGTTGACTTTAAAAAAGTTTTAAGTATTGCTAAGAGCCTTATTTTTAAAAAAGATCCCTTAGGCGCAGAATTAATGAGAGGTTTGGGATCTTATAAAATATTAGGAACAATTGAAAAAAGAATTAATGAAGGTGATTATAAAAAAATGACTAAATATTTTTCTGACCTAGAAAAAAAGGGATCATTAGCCGCCCTAGAAATAACAAAATCTCCTAGATATTTTTTTATAAAGGAAGTTTTAAATTATATAGAAGAAGAACAAGTTGCCTAAATAAAGATATTTTTTTAAAAAAAGACTCCGATGGGGTCTTTTTTGTGTTTTGTGAATAAATATGGCATAATTTAAGTATGAAAAAGCTCAGAATCTTTCTATATAGTTTTTTGTTTTTGGTCACTATAATTTTGGCTGTTTTTTATTTTGCTCCCTTTGGAAAGGTGACTTATCGACATAATTTTTCTAGACAATATTTTTTAGGTAAAGGATTTTTCCATAAATTTGGCCCCAGTGAAAGAATTATTGATAATAAGATAATGGGAGATCCGGTTTATTTTTATTTGAATTCTCCGAGAAACTTCTCTCAAGCTAAGTTAAAAATTAAGTATTTAATCAGTCCACAGGCTCTAGAAAATAATAAATATATAAATATTGAAACCGGTGTTTTGGTTGATAAAGAAAATTGGCAATATAGCTTAAGCCCGATTTTTAATAATATTTTATCAAATCTTTCTGAGAGTCAAAATGTTCAAATAGAAGATGGTTTATTCTTTTATCAAAAGAATGATGATTTTAAAAATTATCAGGAATTTTTAGATAATAATAATCTTTCATCATCTTTTTTTTATAATTATAATTTTAATTATAATTATCATTTACCGGATTATAGTCCTTCAAGTAGTGATGAGATTTTAACCATTAATAATATTAGGGGATCGCATTCTTTTTATGTTTATTTAAAAGATGAAGATTTAAAAATAGATTTTTCTTTTTTGAATGAATCTAAAAATAAACAAAATGATTCACCTAAGAACTTGTCAATTTTTGTTTATTATCAAGATAAGATAATTTTTTCTGAAGATAATCTCTTTTTTGATAATAGTCTAGAGCATCAATTGAATTTATCAGATCTACCGGAGGGCGCTTACAAGATTGAGATTAAAACTAATAATGACATTCTTATCAAAACAATTAAAACTCCGTTGTCGAAATTGGTTTTTATAAACAAGGTTAGATTAGACAACCAGACTGCTGGGCTTGCTTTATTTTCTGATAAAAATAATTTTAGAATAAAAGCTCTGGAATCTCTGTGCTTAGGGGAAATAAAAATAGATGATAATGTTTTTCCAATTGATAAAATATTCCAACAATTTAATATTGTAATTGATAAAAATAATAATAATCCCAAGCAATTGACTAAAATAAGCTCGGATTCTTGTGGCTTTTTATTTGAGAATAATGGTTTATTTTCTTTTTCAGAGGAATCATTTTTTAATCCAACTTTAAACAAATTAGACGAATTTACCAACATAGAGACTATTGATTTTCTTCTCGGTAATTTTAAATTACCAAAAAAGATAGATAATTATTATATTTCTGAAGTAGATATAAATTTGATTGGCGCTATTAGGGATAAGGATGGTTATGGTTTTGTTATCTCCGCGCCCTTTTTGAAAAATATAGACAATCTACAATATATTGAGATCAAAGAAATAGAAATAGAATTGAATGGTAAAAATTTATTTACAAAAATAAAAGAAGAAATAAATGAAAAATTTAAAAGATAAATCAATAAAATATGTTCAGGAGTTATTTTATTTTTTTAGTATTGCTTTTGTATTGTTTTTTTTGTTAGAAATGATTTGGCCTAATTTTGTTTTAGCCTATTTTAATATTAATTTTTTATTAGTTGCCTGGATATTGTCAGTTTTTTATTTATTATTTAATAAAAATAATTAGTTTTTTTTATTTGTTATGATATAATAATTTTATGAAAATAGATAAATTTTTAAATCCTAAATATATTGCTATTATTGGAGCTTCTAGCGATTCTACTAAAGTCGGTCGTAGAATTTTTGATAATTTAATTTTAAATAAAAAGTCAAAAGTTTTTCCAATTAATAATAAAGAAAAAAGAATTGCTGGGTCTTTGGCTTACCAGGATATTTCTAGCCTGCCAATAAAGGACTGGAATAATTTGTTAGTAGTTATAGCTATCCCTGCTAAATTTGTTCTAAATGAAATAATTAAAGGAGCTAAAATTGGTGTCAAAAACTTTATTATTATTAGCGCTGGGTTTAAAGAGATTGGCGGGTTGGGGGTCGAGATGGAAGAAGATATTATAAAGCTAGCTCAAAAAGAAAAATTAAATATATTGGGACCAAATTGCCTAGGCTTTATTAATGGTAAAACCTCTTTAAACGCCACCTTCTCTAATTTTTCTCCAGATAAGAAGATTGTCAGAAAAAATAATATTGCCTTTTTATCGCAATCGGGAGCCATTGGTAGTGCTGTTTTAGATTGGGTAGTGAATAAGAATATTGGATTGTCTTATTTTATTAGTTTAGGAAATAAGGCCTCTCTAAATGAAAATGATTTTTTTGAATATTTTTATCGTGATAAAAATACTGATTTGATTGTGGCTTACTTGGAAGAGATTTCTCAGGGTCCTAGGTTTCTAGAAATGGTTTCTAAAATTAGTAAAATTAAGCCAGTAGCAATTTTAAAATCTGGAAAAACAGAGGCTGGTAGTAAAATGGCCTCGTCTCATACTGGAAGTTTGGCTGGTTCGCACAAAACTACTTTATTGGCCTTAGAAAAATCAGGAGCCATTATTTTAGAAAACATTAATGAACTATATAATTTAATGAGGTTGGTTAAGGGCCCTATTAAAAATGATTCTGGAAAATTAGCTATAATTTCCAATGCTGGTGGCCCGGCAGTGCTAGCAACCGACGAGGTTTCTTTGCAAAATATGCCCTTGGCTAATTTTTCTGGTGAAACAAAAAATAACTTAAAAAAATATCTTCCTGTTTTTGCTAACATAAAAAATCCTTTAGATATTCTGGGAGATGCCGGACCAGATAGATACGTTCAGTCTTTAAGGGCAATCTTAAAGGATAAAAGTGTTTCCTCAATTTTAATTTTATTAACTCCTCAGAGCATGACTCAAGTTGAGGCTACGGCCGAGATGATTGGAAAAATAAAATCTGAATATCAGAAAAAAAATATTGTAACCTGTTTTATGGGCGGAGTAGAAATTGCGAAAGGTAAAAAAATATTAGCCAAATACTTAGTGCCAAATTTTGACTCTTTGGAAGAGGCTATTTGTATTTTAAATAAGCTAGATAAGTATAAAAATAATAGAAAAAAAATTAAAAAATATGTAATTCCGTTTGAGGCTAATAAGGTTTTTTCTAAAAATCCTGGGGTGGCTGATTATTTAAAATCATTCCAGCTTTTAAGAGACTTTAATATTGAGTCTATTGCTACTAGAAAAATAGAATGGAAAAACATTGAGTCCGAAAAATTAAAAAAGATAAAGTATCCCATCGCTATTAAATTTGTTGGTCCTGATTTTTTACATAAAACCGATAAGCAGGCCGTCTTTTTAAATGTTAAAAAGGAATCCGAAGCTTTATTAATATTAAAAGATTTCAAAAATAGAGTTCTTCGCAAAATAATATCGAATGAAAACTATATAGTTTATCAACCAATGTCGGACAATAAATTGGAGTTGATTTTGGGTATGAAAAAGGATCCAATCTTTGGACCAGTTATTCTTTTGGGCTGGGGTGGTATTTATGCTGAAGTTTATAAGGACATAGTCATGGATTTGGCCAATATTAATAAAAACGATATTAGAAAAATGATTTCTAATCTAAAAATTTATCCAATTTTAAAGGGGGCCAGAGGTCAAAGAGGAGTTAATATGGAAAAACTAGTAGAGACAATTTTTAATTTTTCTAGAATAGTTGCCTCTTATAAAGATATTTCTGAAATAGATATTAATCCTTTGTTTGTAGATGAGAAATCAGTTTTAGCAGCTGATATTAGAATTATAACTAGTTAAGAAAATATGAACATTAATCTTAATATAAAAAATATTTTTAGGAAAAGAACCGATGGTATTGCAGCCGCAGCTATTTTGGTGGGAGTTTTTTCTCTACTTTCTAGGGTGCTAGGTGTTTTTAGGGATAGAATTTTAGCCGGAGAATTTGGTGCGGGCGAAATTTTAGATGTTTATTATTCAGCCTTTAGAGTTCCAGATTTAATTTATAATCTATTAATTTTAGGAGCTTTGTCGGCTGGATTTATTCCGGTGTTTTCTGGCTTGATAAAAAAAATGAAATGTAATGACGATTTTTATTTTTGTTATTCTAAGGATGAAAATAAAGAGGCTTGGAATTTAGTTAGTAATATTTTAAATGTGTTAATTGTTGTTTTATTATTTTTTTCTGTTATTGGACTAATTTTTTCTCCTCAGTTGATAAATGTAATCGCCCCAGGTTTTTCTCCGGAGCTAAAAGAGTCGGCCACAATCCTAACTAGAATTATGTTTTTTTCCCCTTTATTTCTTGGAATATCTAGTTTATTTGGCGGGGTATTGCAGTCTTTTAAAAATTTTTTAATGTTCTCTTTGGCCCCAATTTTTTATAATTTAGGTATAATTGCCGGTGCTATTTTTTTGGTCCCTATTTTAGGAATTTCTGGGTTAGCTTGGGGGGTGGTTTTGGGAGCTTTTTTGCATATGATAATTCAAGTTCCTTCAGTCAAAGTTTTGGGTTTTAAATGGAAGATATTTATAAATTTAAAAGATAGAAATTTGCGAGAAATTTTTAAGATGATGATTCCTCGAACTTTAAGCTTAGCTATTTCTCAAATTAATTTATTGGTGGTTACTATTATAGCCTCTACTTTAGCTGCTGGGTCTTTAACTATTTTCAATTTTGCCAATAATTTACAATCTTTTCCAATCGGTATATTTGGAATTTCTTTTGCAGTAGCGGCCTTCCCAGCATTGTCATCAGCCGCTTTTAATAATGACAAATTGGTTAAAAATTTCTCTTATGCTCTAAGGCAAATATTGTTTTTTATAATTCCATCAACTATTTTATTGATAACATTAAGAGCTCAAGTTATCAGGGTTGTTTATGGAACCGGAGAATTTTCTTGGGCCGATACAGTTCTGACTATTGATGCCTTAGGCTTTTTCGCTTTAAGCCTATTTGCTCAAGCCACTATTCCACTTTTAACTAGGGTCTTTTATGCTCGCCATAATTCTAGAGTTCCATTTTATATTGGTTTAGTAGTGGTAATTATAAATATATTTTTATCTCTATTTTTGGGAAAGAGAATGGGGGTGGCCGGATTAGCCCTAGCCTTTTCCTTGTCTAGTATTTTAAATTTTATGATCTTGTGGATGTGGTTGTATTTTGAAATAGGTGATTTAGATCAAAAGAAAATAATAAATTCAGTAATTAAATTCTCAGTGGCTGGACTAGCTTCGGGCTTTTTTATTCAAATAGGAAAATCTTTGGTTTGGCCCTTTATTGATATGACTAAATTTTTAGGAGTTTTTACTCAAGGGGCGGTAGCTGGATTATTTGGTTTAGGAATTTATTTTTTGTTGTGCTATATAATGAAGAGTGAAGAAATGTTAGAATTAATTGACGTTATTAAGAAAAAGATGCCTTTTAGTAAAAAAACCAAGAAAATTGATGAAATTCCCGATCAGAGTGAGGTTCGAGGACTATAGCCTTCTTGATTAAATAGAAATAATCCAGTAAGATATTAATTCATTAAAGACGTTTTAAATTATTTTAAATATGACTGAAAAAATTAGAAATTTTTGTATAATTGCTCATATTGATCACGGTAAGTCAACTTTGGCTGATCGAATGCTTGAAATTACCAAAACTGTAGACAAGAGAAAAATGAAAGATCAAATTTTAGACGGTATGGATATAGAAAGAGAACGGGGTATTACTATTAAATTGCAACCAGTCACGATGGAATATAATGGATATCAAATGAATTTAATTGATACTCCTGGACATGTAGATTTTTCTTATGAAGTCTCTCGATCTCTGGCAGCGGTGGAAACGGCTGTGTTATTAGTTGATTGCACCCAAGGAATTCAAGCTCAAACTTTAGCTAATTTATATTTAGCCCTAGAACAAGATTTAACTATTATTCCAGTTATTAATAAGATTGATTTACCAGCAGCTAATCCAGAAAAGACTAAAAGGGAGATTGTAAAGTTATTAGGATGTAGTGAAGATGAAATTTTATCAGCTTCCGGAAAAACTGGAGAGGGTGTTGAAAAAATATTGCAAGCAGTTGTTGATAGGGGTGGCTCTCCAAAAAATTCTCAAGAGACAAAAACTCGAGCTTTGATTTTTGACTCCAAATATGATGAGTATAAAGGGGTGGTAGCTTATATTAGAATTTTTGACGGAGCTATTAAGAAGGGTGATAAAATTAAACTTTTAGCAACAAAAGCTGAGAGCGAAGCTCTAGATGTTGGAATCTTTCGACCAAATTATTTTACCACTGGCGTTTTAGCTACTGGTTCTATAGGATATTTAGTTACTGGTTTTAAGGAGGTAGGAGAGTGTCGAGTTGGAGACACTGTTACTTTAATTAGCTCTCCTAACGTTGAAGCTTTAGATGGCTATAAGGAAGTAAAGCCGATGGTTTTTGCTGGAATATTTCCTAGAGAAGGTAGTGATTTAGAAGATCTAAGAGAGGCTATGGATAAATTAAAATTAAATGATAGTGCTCTAGTTTTTGAACCAGAAAGGTCAGATGCTTTAGGATTTGGTTTCCGTTGTGGATTTTTGGGATTACTTCATTTAGAAATTTTTCAAGAAAGATTACGTCGAGAATATAATTTAGATTTAATAGTTACTATCCCTAGCGTGGCTTATAAAATTTATAAAAAGAACGGCGAGGAATTAATTATTAGGACGCCCCAAAGGTTGCCAGACCCTACTGAAATAGATAAAATAGAAGAGCCTTGGGTTTCTTTAGATGTTATTTCACCTAAAGATTATATGGGTAATATTATGCAATTAGCTCAAGAAAAGAGAGCTGTTTATAAAAATACTCAATTTATTTCTTCAGGGACAGATGAACAAAGAGTAATTTTGCATTACGAAATTCCAATGTCCGCAATTTTAACAGATTTCTATGATAAAATAAAAAGTATTAGTGCTGGGTATGCATCCATTAATTACGAATATTTGGATTATCGAATAGCTGATGTTGTAAAAATGGATATATTAGTGGCCGAAGAGCCTATTGAAGCCTTGGCTACTATAGTTTATCGGGATGAAGCTTTTCGTCGTGGGAAAGAAGTAGTTAATATTTTAAAGGAGTCTTTGTCAAAACAAATGTTTGTTTTAAAAATACAGGCAGCTATTGGGGGCAAGGTTATCGCAGCTGAAAGAATTTCGGCCATGAGGAAAGATGTTACTGCTAAATTATATGGAGGAGATGTTTCTCGAAAAAGAAAATTATTGGAAAAACAGAAAAGAGGAAAGAAAAAAATGATGGCCGCTGGGAAAGGTAGTGTTGATATTCCGCCAGATACTTTTGTTAAAATACTAAAAAAATAATTTATATAATATGAGAAAGAGAACTAAAAAAAAATTAATGAAGATAGCTTGGATTATAATTTCTTCAATAGTGATTATATCGATGGTAGGTTGGACTGTTTTTATAGCTTTGTTTTAATATTTTATTTACATATACTATGGAAAAAATTTGGCAAATATATCCTAAAATGCCAAATGATTTTAGGGATTCATATTTAGAGGTTAATCCCCTCATCTTACAACTTCTATATAATCGAGGAATTAAAGAAAAGGAAGATTTAAAGTGGTTTTTATTAGATCGGGTTGAGTTTTTGGACCCGTTTCTTTTTAATAATATGGAGAAGGCTATTGAATTAATAGTTGAACATATTAAGAAGGGAAACAAGATTATGATCTATGGAGATTATGATGCTGACGGAGTTACCTCGGTAGCTTTATTGCACGATATCTTTACTACCTTTAAAGCTCAGGTTGATTTTTATTTGCCTGATAGGGTTAGCGAGGGGTATGGTTTAAATAAGCCAGCTCTTGATGAAATCAAAAAGGACGGATTTAGCTTAATAATTACTGTTGATAATGGAATTCGTAATAAAGAAGAAGTGGCTTATGCTAAGAGCTTGGGGTTAGATATTATAGTTACTGATCACCATGCTTATCCAGAAAAAAAAGAAGACTTACCTGATTGTTTGATTATTAATCCATCAGATAATTCTTCAGGTTATCCTTTTAAATTTTTGGCTGGAGTTGGAGTGGCCTTTAAGGTGGCTTCAGCTTTAATAGATAAATCAAAATTAGAAGATGAGTATAAGAAATTATTAAAAGAAAGATGTTTGGATTTAGCGGTAATTGGAACTATTTCTGATATGGTGCCCTTGGTTGGAGAAAATAGACGTATTGCTCAGGAAGGATTAATAGCTCTAAACAAAACTAAGAGAGCAGGTCTTTTGGAGTTGATAAAGGTTTCAGGATCAAATAACGAGTTGAATTCTTTTAACGTCGGCTTTCAATTAGGTCCGCGCTTAAATGCTGCCAGCAGAATAAAGCACGCTAATTCTGCTCTAAATTTATTGATTAGTAAAGACGTCTATGAGGCCGAAAGTTTAGCTCAAGATTTAAACAATAAAAATATTGAGAGACAAAAGATTACGGAAGAAGTTTTGGCAGCCGCCGAAAGCCAGATTGATCAAGATAATTTGCCAGAGATAATTGTAGTTAAAGATTTTTCTGATAAATCTTGGAATGAAGGCGTAGTTGGTTTAGTAGCTGGAAAATTAACTGAAAAATATTATCGCCCCGTTTTGGTTATTGTCAAAACTGAAGAAAAAGCCATTGCTGATGATGGTCAAGAATATTTTTTATATAAAGGCAGTGGTCGAAGTGTAGAAGAGTTTAATTTAGTAGAAGCTTTAGAAAATAGTAAAGATTTTTTATATAAGTATGGAGGGCATCCTATGGCTGGAGGTTTTTCAGCTTTATCAGAAGAAAATACTTTTGCCTTTATTGATCATATTAGTAAATTAGCTAAAGAAAAATTAGCAGGCACTTCTTTGGTTCCAAAAATAAAAGTTGATAGTGAAATTAATTTTTCTGAAATAGATGAAAATTTAGTAGAATTATTAGAAAAGATGAGTCCTTTTGGACAAAATAATACTGTTCCTAGATTTGCTAGTTTTAACGTTAAAATTATTGATATTTCTAAAATGGGCTTTGATAATCAACACATTAAAATAAAGTTTTTAAATCATGATTCTCGAGATATGAAAAGTTTTTGGGGAATTTCTTTTGGGGGGGCTGAGAGATATTCCCATCTAAATTTGGGCGACAATGTTGATATTGTTTATTCTATGGAATTTAATAGTTTTAACGGGAGAAAGGATATTCAATTTAAAATTATTGATATTAAATAAAAATTTATGAATTACGAAGAGTTAATAATTTTTACCGATGGTGGTGCTCGGGGAAATCCTGGTCCAGCCGGTATCGGAGCTGTTTTATATAATGGGAAAGAAAAAGTGGCTGAATTGTCTAAATATTTAGGCGTAGCCACTAATAATCAGGCTGAATATCGAGCTTTAATTGAGGCTTTGAAAAAAGCCAAAGAATTAGGGGCCAAGAAATTGTCATTATTTTTGGACAGTGAATTAGTAGTTAAACAATTAAATCGTGAATATAAAGTAAAAAACAAGGATTTGGCGCCCTTGTTTTTAGAGGTATATAATTTGTCTTTAAGTTTTTCTAATATTACCTTTACTCACGTTTATCGAGAGAATAATAAAGAGGCTGATAAATTAGCTAATGATGCTATGGATAAGGGGTATTAGTTTTTAAGGACATGTTCCCGCACTCATTGGAGCACAACTACCCCCATTAAAATTTATTGTTTGATTTCTTCCCGAACTTGATATGGCAGGATATTCAAAGTGCCAACATTCACTAGATAGTATGTATGCTCCCTCGTCAAACATGCATTCTTGTAATTGTTTTTGGGCTGCTTTTCCTATCTTATTTGCACAGGTGCTATTTGGATCCCACCCCCAAAGATCTATGGCGTGCCCAGTATTATGTGGGCATATTTTTTCTCCTATCGGAAATGGACAACAAGCTTCGTTTTCGCTTGGCTTTTTGTCTTTTATTCCCTTACACGTATTTTGAGTATAATAGTTGTTATTATATATTCTGGCTTGTTCTTGAACGGTCCTAGAGAAAGAAGAAACTCTAATTTTATATCCATGAAGTTTCATACAATCAGCCGCTCTTTTTACTACCTCTACCATATCTTTGTGTCCGATCATTCCACTGTTGGTTATATTGTCATGTTGCAACGTTATCCATTCTGATTCGTTTATACCCATTGACATTAATAACATATCCGATGGAGCGGTTCCTTCAGCATCTTGATCAAGTGGTTCAATAGTTTCCATTTTTGTATATCTCATTCCTAATAATTCCGGATTAATTTCATATAACAAAACATAAGAAGTCAATAATATAATTAAGCCAGTCAGGCTTCCGGTAATCCAGCTTTTAGCTTGAGAAACCCTGCTAGCATTACCAGTTGATACTAACCATAGCACGCCTCCAATCATTAAGGCAATAGCTGCTAAAACTCCACCTATTCCTAATAAATAATTATAGATAGCATAAATATATATTCCAATCCAAGGAATTTTGCAAGATTCTTTATCGTCACCCTCACAAACAATTGGATATTTTTTTACTAATTCATCTATACCCGGAATCTTGACGTTTAATTGTCCTAAAGGATTAAGATCGGGGCTTTTAACAAATTCTGGTTTTGTAGAGGTAAGATCTTCTGCTCCAGTATATAGAGCTGATAATCTCCCAATAGTATTGTAGTGGTCGTTTATATTAGTCCATTGCCCCTTTTCATAAATTAAGCCGGTTTCTTCTAGACATCTAGTGACGGCACCATCTGTAAAATTTTTAAAACGGGAGTCATGACTTGTTTGTCCTCCAACAATAATTAGCTTTTCGCAGTTAACTCCGGCAGCAAAATTTCCATAAAGAGCATCAAGAAAAATAACTTTCTTTGTAGCCGAGGACTTCATCGAATTTACTGGTGATCCTCCATTACTATGTCCCGCTACGCTCAGAGGAAGGCTAGAGGCATTAGAAATATTACAAGAACTATTTATTAAACTTAAAATAGTGGCTAAATTGTTGTTATAATAAACGCAAGAAGAGCTGTCCAGACAGGCATTAGTTTTAATATGAACACCAATTATTCCAGGAATAGCTGATCTAATTTTACTTATTTCACCCGAAAAAACATTTAAGCTTTCTTCGTTAGATAGATATTTATAGGGGCTAGTTGCTCCTTGGTTTGATAATAGCCCATGATAGTAAATTAAAATTTCAGTTGGAGTTTCTCCGGAACTAGGACAAAGAATGTCTGGTTCATTAGCAGCTAAAACATTTTTAATATTTATAGAAAATAAAAATATAATTATTAAAAATATAATTGTATTTAATTGATAAAATTTTTTCATAATAATTAAAACAAATGTTTGAATCTTTTTTGTTTTTGTAAATACTTTGTTTCTAATTCCTTAAAATTTTCTGGTTTATTGCTAGAGTCAACTAATTCTCCATTTATATATTCCAGTAATGGGTATAGTCCACTTTGAGTAGCCAGTTTTCCTATCTCAACGGCCTCGTCAGTTTTTATCCCCCAACCAGGAACACAAGGAGATAAAATTTGAATATAAGCTGGGCCTTTTACGTCCAAAGCTTTTTTTACTTTATTAAAAATATCATCTGGATATCCTGCAGTACTTTGAGCTACGTAAGGAACATTATGAGCCAAAGCAATTTTAATCATATCTTTTTTAGGTAGCTGATTTCCAATATTATTAGCTTGGCAAGATTTTTTCTCTATTAGACATTCGCCTTTAGGTGAGGTACTAGTAGAAGCTCCATAAGGAGTTGCTCCCGAAGCTTGATAGCCAGTGTTGGAATAACTTTCAGTGTCGTAGCAAATATACAAAATATTTTCTTGTCTTTCCCACATTCCACTAATTAATCCTAATCCAATATCAAAAGTTCCGCCATCTCCAGCCATAATGACAACTTTAGTTTTGGTATTTTTTTGTTGTTTTAAGGCAGCTGATATTCCGGTGGCTACAGCCGAAGTATTTTCAAATAGAGAGTGAATCCAGGGAAGTCCCCAAGCGCTTTCTGGATAGGCGGTTGTAGTAACCTCCAAGCACCCAGTAGCATTAACAACAATAGTGTCTTCGTTTAAAGCTCTCATCACAGATTGAACAGCTGATAATTGTCCGCATCCAGCACAGGCATTGTGTCCAGATGATATTTTATTTTTTGTTTTCATATTTTTAATTATTTATTCAAAATCTGCACAATCATAAAAAACATCATTAATTATACAGTCATTTTGTCCTTCTGGGCAGGGGCATTCTTCCGAGTTAGAATCACTTTGTAGTTCTTCGCATTGACCAGTTGTTAAAACAAAAACATAATTTTCTCCCCTCGCTTCACATTCTTCTATGTCTCTCATTATAGGATCGTTGTTTGGATTGTAAGCATCTCTTCCGGTTGTGTCTTGTTCCATTTCATATTCTTTAATTTCAAAATCTGGCAGTAATATTATTTCTCCAATTTTTTCAAAACCAGGATCTCTAAAATCTACTAAATTAGGGTTTATGGTTCTGAGAATTACGTAGGACAATAATAATAAAAAAAGTCCCGTAAGAGCTCCAATAATCCAACCTTTAGCCGAAGATATTCTCTCGGTGTTTCCTCCAGATGTCATCCAGACCACTCCAGCCACCATTAAAACTATTGTAGCCAATAGCCCAACTATCGCTAATAAGTAGTTATAAATAGATATTATATAGAGACCTATAGTTTTAGTACTTTCTTCTATTTTTATTTTATTTCCTTTTTTAAAATCGGACCCAGGTATTGTTATTTGAGGCGTAAAAAATATTTCATTTTTTTCTTCTTTTAACGTTGCCTCAAGAGAGCATCTTTTTCCTTCCGTCATACTAACAAAAACACATTCAAATCCTGGGGCGCAGTCATCGTTAGTTTCGCAACTGCCCGTTAATATCCCTTGTTGAGAAGCATAGACTTCCTGATCAACACAAAATCCATCGGTTGCGGCCGATATAGCACTGCAAACACTTCCTGAAGGACAATTACTGGAGGCGAATGCACATGGAATATTATCACATCTTCCAATAGCATAATTGTATTGCTGTAAAAAAGAGCAAGAATTTGGATCTTGAATACAAAAAAATCCATTTAAACTTCCACAATTAGAAGGGGCTCCGCTTGGACAATTAATGCAAATTCCCCCTTGAACACATTGGTTGTTTTGTATAGATTCATCGCAGGAGATTTGAGCTTGGCTAGATTTTATAAAAAATAACAAAGAAAAAGTAATTGTTAAAAATATTATTTTTTTCATATTTTAAATATATTTTATATAATTATTCAAAGAGACAATCATCGTCAGAGCTTGTTTTTTGTTTTCCGGGTATACAGACAGCTGATATGCCGGTATGGGAACAACATAATCCTTGACAACAAGAGTCTACTACGCAACCTTTACCGACTGTTCCTTCACAATTATTTTCGTTGTATTCAATTTTACAATATCCATAGTCACTCAAATTTCCAAGTATGTCCATAATATAAAATAGACAAGATCCTCCTCCACCATTACCGCAGGCCCCGGCATTATCAGTGGCACATTGATAGTCCTTGGTACATTTTTGTCCGGCGCCTTGATAATCTAGTCCGCTAATACATTGTTTGCAATTTCCATCTTCACAATAACCAGTTTCCGATATATCAGTCATTGACATATGGCAACGAGTTCCGTTGCTTTTTCCTTTGCAAAAATTATCCAATTCTTTTTCTTCTGTTTTACTATATCCGCAACAATAAAGATAATTTTCTCCGTTAGATGATATAACACAATCGCTTCTTCTTTCTTCCCACTTTGTCTCTCCAAAATGTTCTATACAAGCACTATCCTCTACTGTTATCAAGGAGGTGTTTTGATTATTCATTGATACATTCTGACAGCGATAACCTCTTTTTGTGCAAACTGTAGCCAATTGAGTATCTTCTGGCAAATCTTTTTTACTAGCTACAGTTTTGTCCACAGTTATTTTATCTATTATTTCTACAAAAGGTATTCTAAAATTAATTAGATTTGGATTAATTGTTTTTAGAATGACATAAGATACTAGCATTAAAACTAAACCAGTTAAAGCACCAGTTATCCAGTTCTTAGCTTGAGAAATTCTTTCGGTATTTCCAGTAGCTGTCATCCAAATTATTCCAGAGGCCATTAAGATTATAGCAGCTAGTAATCCAACTATAGCTAATAAGTAATTATAAACAGATGATATGTATGTTGCTATTGTTTTAGTTCCTTCTTTTATTTCAAAGTTAACTCCTTTTTGAAAATCAGATCCAGGTATTGATATTTGAGGAGTAAAAATTGTAGGAGTTTCTTCAAAATTTTGGGCTTTAACTTGTTTTTTTATTGAAAAAAAACCTAATACTAAAGATATTAATATAATAAAAAATATTTTGTTTAATTTTTTAATTTTTATCATTATTTTTTTAAATAAAATTTAAAGATTTATATTTCTTAAAATCATTTACTATCTTAATTATCTCTTTTTCTTTAATGTCTCGTCCTCCCAGACCTCCAATAAAATTTTTAATATTTTGTTTATCGGAAGAGATTGATTTTATATCTAAATATAGGGGGCTAAAATTTCCTGGGCTAACGGCCTTTTCTAAAATAATAATGTTTTTAGCTTTCTTTATTATATCATAGATTGCTTTGGCTGGAAAAGGACGATAAGTTTTTATTTTTAATATCCCAATATCATTTTTAGTTGCTAAAGAATTCTTTATTGTTCCAATTATCGACCCCATAGAAATTATAATAGTATCAGCATTTTTCTTACCAGTATATTCAATTAATCCATTATTATATAATTTGTCCTGAGGTTTAATTTTTTGGTTTAATATTTTTTGTAAATTAAAATATTCTTTGTTTATTTCCTCAATCGATTTGTTGAAGTCGTGTAATAATTTTTCTCTGGTTTCTTGGTAGTATTGAGGACTCATAAAAGCACCCATAGTAACAGGATTTTTGGTATCTAAAATTTCTCCTTTTTTAGGTTGATATTTTGGTAAAAACTTTTTAATTAAGCTAGAGGTAGGAATTTCTACAGGTTCATAACAATGAGTTAAAATAAAACCATCGACATTTACAAAAACTGGTAAAAACATTTTTTCGGCCACTTTATAGGCTAAAATATGTTGCCAAATGGCTTCTTGATTATTTTCGGCAAAAAACATTATCCAACCAGCATCCCTAACGGCCATAGCATCTTGATGATCATTCCAAATATTTATGGGAGCGGAGACGGCTCGATTGGCTAGAGTCATTACTATAGGAAGTCTCATTCCAGAAATATTATATAAAACTTCGGTCATCAATAATAAACCTTGGGAGCTGGTAGCACTATAAGTCCTAACTCCTTTAGCTGAGGCCCCTAAAACAATGGAAGCGGCAGCAAACTCGCTTTCAGCTCGAACATACTCAAATTTTCCTTCGTCGTTAGCTTTGATTTGGGCTAAGTCTTCAACGATATGGGTTTGTGGAGTTATAGGGTAGGCTGAAATTACTTGAGGCTCAATATTTTTTATGGTTAAAGCAATAGCCCGAGATCCTTCTAATATTTTTTTCATATATTTTTTGTATTTTAATTAATCTTTTATTTTTAAAATAATGGGAGCATGATCTGAGCCCATAACTTTGTCTAGAATATCAGATTCGGTTATTTTTTTTATTAATTTTTTGGAAACACAAAAATAATCAATTCTCCAGCCAATGTTTTTAGCTCGAACATTAAAGCGATAGCTCCACCAAGAGTACTTTATTTTCTCTGGATGTAAGAATCTAAAAGTATCAATGAAATCATTTTTTAATAATTTAGTCATCCAATCTCTTTCCTCTTTAGTGTAGCCTGGATTGCCCTCATTGTCTTTGGGTCTAGCTAAATCAATCGGTTGATGAGCTACATTTAGATCACCAGTTAAAATGACGGGCTTATTTTTTTCTAATTTTTTTAAGTATTTTAATAATTCATTATTGAATTCTAATTTATATGACAGTCGGCTTAATTCGTGATTAGAATTAGGAAAATAAGTATTTATTAAATAAAAATTTTTTAATTCCATTGTTTGTACTCGCCCCTCGTTATCAAATTTTTCCAAATTTATTCCATTCTTTAAACTAATAATATTCAAATTTTTCTTATACAAAGCTAAAGTTCCACTATATCCGGGTCTTTGAGCTGGGAACCAAAATTCTTCATAATTGGCAAAATCAAAAGTCTCTAATTCTTTTTTAGCTTGGGATATTTTGATTTCCTGTAGTACCAAAATATCGGGATTTTCTTTTTTCAAAAACTCAACAAAACCTTTTTTAATAACAGCTCTTATTCCATTAATGTTCCAGGATATTATTTTCATTTTTTTATTTTTATCTTTTACATTTAACTTTTTTATGGTAATATTATTTTATAACATATTGAGCAATTAATCAATTAAAAAAAGATGAGTTTAGATAATAGAATTGAATATTTGATTAAAAAGGGTGATGCCAAGAGAGCCCGATCTCGTTGGTATAAAAAATGGTGGGTGATAATATTATTATTGATTGCCTCGGCGATTTTGATTTATGTGGTGTCTTTAATTTTTTTAGTCGGTCGTCTAGCAAAGAATCCAGCAGATTTAGGTAATTTTTTAAATTCTAGAAGTCTATTAAGTTTAGGAGAAAATATTGCTTCCACTTCAGAACAGGTTAATATTAAAATAATTGAAGGAGAGTCTAATTATTTTATTGGAGGAAGTGAGGCAATCTTTACGGTAGTAGTTTTTTCTGATTTTAATTGTCCTTATTGCCAAAAATCTTCTGATACAGTAACTAAATTAGCTGTTAAATATGGCAATAAAATTAAAATAATTGTGCGAGATTATCCAGTTATTGGAGAGAATTCTTTGGAATTAGCTATGGCGGCTCGTTGTGCCGGGGAACAAGATAAATATTGGCCAATGTATTACAAGTTATTTGAATTACAAGGACAATTTACTACCTCAGATTTAACCTCCATTGCTCAAGCTATTTCCGTTAATGATCTTAATAAATTTTCCCAGTGTTTACATGATGAGAAATATAAAACAAATATTATAAAAGACGCTTCGGATGCCCAATTTTTAAAGATAGAAGGAACTCCTGCCTGGTTTATCAATGGAGAAAAGGCTGGCGAAGGAAATATTCCGTTTGAAGCTTGGACTAGTTTTCTTGATAATTATTTACAATAAATATATATGGAACAAATAAGAATTCATGGTCGAGGAGGGCAAGGAGTTGTAGCTATGGCCGAAATATTAGCGATTGCTTTTCATAATAATGGCCAAATAACTCAAGCTTTCCCTCATTTTGGGGTAGAGCGCAGTGGTGCTCCAATTCAGTCTTTTGTTAGGATTTCTAATCAGGAGATTTCTACCAGAGAACATATTTATGAGCCTGATTTTTTAATTATTTTAGACGACTCTTTGGTTGGTCGAGTCAATCTTTTTATTGGATTAAAAAAGACCACCAAAATAATTATTAATTATTCTTTAAGTCAAGATGAATTATTGGAAAAAATTAATCAGGAAAGTAAGATTAAAGTAGATAAAAAAAATATTTTTCCAGTTAAGGCCTCTAAAATTGCCTTGGAAGTTTTTGGAAAAAATATGGTTAACACTATTATGTTGGGGGCTTTGACAACAATTCCGGGGTTGATAAAAATAGACTCCGTTAAAAGGGCTGTTCAAGAAAAATTTTCTGAAAAAGGAGCTGAAATTATTGAAAAAAATTTCTTAGCCATTGATAAAATTATTACAAAGTAAAATTACTATAATTAAAAGTTATTAAAAATATGATTGTAAAACCAAATTCATCTTTAAACAATAAAACGGGAGCCTGGAGATCTTCTCGTCCTGAAATTGATGTCGACAAGTGTATTGGCTGTGGTATTTGTGCTAAAATTTGTCCAGATAGTGCCGCCAATCTAATTAATATAAAGGGTCAAAATAAAGCTAAGATTAATTATGATTATTGTAAGGGGTGTGGATTGTGTGCCAAGGAATGCCCGGTTAAGGCTATCTCTATGAAGCCCGAAAATAATTAAATTAGAAATGGATTTATTAAAGCAAACCTTAGATCTATGTAAGATGTATGATATTAAGCCCGAAAGATCTAAGGGCCAAAATTTTTTAATTGAAGAAGATATTTATGACAAAATAATAGAGTCAGCTGAGATCAAGTCAGATGAAACTATTTTAGAGGTTGGACCAGGTTTGGGGTTTCTGACTTTTAAATTGGCCAAGCAGGCTAAGAAGGTTTTAGCAGTAGAAGTTGATGAAAAAATTGCTAGTTTTTTGCAAACCTTAATAATAGGGAATAAAGTTGGTAATATTAAGATTTTTAATAAGGACATCTTGAAGGCTAAGGGCGATAATTTCTCTAAAATTGGTAAATATAAAATTGTTTCTAATTTACCTTATAATATTACCTCTATTTTTTTGAGAAAATTTTTGAGTCTGTCTAATAAACCAGAAATAATTGTTCTGATGCTTCAAAAAGAGGTTGTAGAGAGAATTATGGCTAGGCCTCCGAAAATGAGCTTGCTATCAATCTCAGTCCAATTTTATGCCGAAGTTGAAAAAATAATAGATGTTAAAAGGGAATGTTTTTATCCAGCACCAGAGGTAGATAGTGCTGTAATTAAGATAACACCTAATAAGAAATTATTAAAAGACTACGAAGAGGAAAAAAAATTTTTTAAGATGTTGCGAATTGCCTTTAGTTCTAAGAGAAAGATGTTAAAGAATAATTTAGCCAATGGCTTAAAAATTGATATTAAAAAAATAGAAGAAATATTAATAAAACTTAATTTAGACACTAAGATTCGTTCGGAACAATTAGAGATAAATGATTGGTTAAATATTTTTCAATTATTAAAATAATTTTTACTGAAAAAATGATTATTTTTCTTGCTTTTTTCCGTAAAATATTATAAACTTTTAATATATAAAATAACAATAATTCCATGGATAAAAATCGCAAAATAGCGTTGATAATTTTGAGTGTTTTTAGTGTTACTATTATTGTTATTTGGGGTTTTAATTTTAAAAATAATTTACAGAACCCTTTTTCTTATCAAGGAGAGTTATTATCTAACAATACTAATGATTCTAAAACCAACTGTGAAAATGGTAATTGTTCTGTTGGTGAGATGACTTCTGACAACCTAGAACTAAAAGAAGTTGATACTGATGGTGATAGAATTAGTGATTGGGATGAGCTTTTTGTTTATGGGACTTCACCTTATTTAGAAGATACTGACGGAGATACTTTAAATGATTATGAAGAAATTTTTGTTTATAAAACAAATGTTAATTGTCCGGAGGGAAAGGATTGCTCTAATTCTTCTGGACAATCTGAAGACCAAAATTCAGTCTCTTCAGAAAACTCCAATGATTTTTATGATTTTTTAACTTCCCTGGAAACATCGGTGGAACAGGATGCTAATTCTACCTCTAGTAATGTTTTATCAGGAGATAAAACTGGAGCTTTAGATGCTCAATCTTTAAGACAGATATTAATTCAAAGCGGAATGGAAGAAAGTGATTTACAGCAAATTAATGACGATGATCTGATGATCTTATACCAAGAAGTTTTAGCAGATTTATAATAATATTTTAAATATATGTCTAAAAATAATAATGGTTTTCATAAAAAAAGAGTTATAGCTTCTTTTTTTGTTTTTGTGCTATGTTTTAGTTTTTTAACTAATATAAAAAAAACTGAAGCGGCGGCTGTTGTGCACGATCCAGTCTCTTTAACAGAATCTATAGTTCGATTTTCTAAGGAGACAATTTGGAGCAAAATAGCTGAGCAACTTAAAAAAGCTGGAGCTAATTTTTATCAAAAAACATTAACTTATTTGGTAAATACTATTGCTTATGATGCCGCTAATTACATTGCTTCGGCTGGAGAAGGGCAAAAACCATTATTTACTACTGAATATTTAACTGACTTAGGAGAAAAGGCTGGTGATGCTGCTATTTCTGAATTTGTTAACACGATTTATGATGAGTGGCAAGTTGATTTATGTCACCCTAGCTTAGATGTAAAAAATAAGATTGGATTAGGCTTGGTAAATCAAAGACAACCTATTTTGGTTACTTCTTGCGGTTGGCAGGAAATGAAATCTAGCTGGACTAGTGAATATGATCGTTGGAAAAGTATTGTAGAGGATAAAACCTATTTAAATAAAGTATCTCAAATGTTTAATCCAACTGGTAATGATGTTACTATCGCTTTAGAATTATTTGGCCGAACAGAAAAAGTTTATCAGGCTTCTAAGGAAAAAGAAGAAGAGCAAATTAGACTAAATAGTGGTTGGTTGGATGTTAGAAATATTGGGGGACAGTCGGACACTTATCCGGGAGCAGCTAGAGATCAATTAACTAGGGCCACTAATTTGCAGGATCAGAGCTTTGGTCAAGTTACGGGAGAGGCTTTGGTTGATGCTACTAATTTATTTTTAAATCAATTAGGTATTGCTGGTTTTAATAGACTGATTACTGAGCTGGGTAAATTGAAAAATTCTTCCGATTCTGATAGCCCAACAAGTAGTTCTGATAACGTCAACGCTGATCCTCGAGCTTATAGTGGAGAAAATTCTTTAACTAAGGCCTTAAAAAAAATAATTCAACCTAGATTTGATGTTCGGGCTGATTATAATATATTATCAGATTTGGTAGTTTGTGTTGATGCTAATAACCCTTTACCAAATAATTGTGTTATTAGTGATCGTTTTAGTCAGGCAGTTCAAAACAAAAATACTGTTATCGAGGCCATTAATAATGGCTATCTAAGTGCCGACATGATTTTCAGTAAAGAAGCTGATTACCGAACAGGATTAAATGAGAGAAATTTAATAATTCTAAGAAAGTTTCGCATAATTCCTTTAGGCTGGGAAGAGGCTTTATCTCGAGCAGAAGTTAAGAGCCAGGAGACCAAGAATGATTATACCCTAATGGATATGATTTCTTGTTTTAGCCCTAATGATGAGTTTGAAACATTTAGTCAGGACTTTATTAGGTCTGGATTTACTGATTATTCTTGGTGCGAAGGGTTGGTTGACCCTAGTTGGGTTTTAAAGGCACCGTTAAATTATTGTAAAAAAGAGGGCTTTGGTGGTTATATTATGGTCAAACAAGCTGTTGATGTTCCATCTTCTAACTCAAGTGTTACCTTTGATATTGATCCAATAATTATTTCTCGAGCCGATAATTATTGCGCTGATGAACAATCCTGTATTAAAGAAAATTCTGATGGAAGTTGTGAATATTACGGATATTGTACCGAAGAAGAAAGAACTTGGAATTTTAATCAAGATTCTTGCGATCCAGTTTATAATACTTGTGATTCATTTACTAGCACATCTAATGGAAAGAAATTAGCTTTATTAAAAAATACTATTGATTATGGCTCTTGTAGCTCTGACAACGTTGGTTGTTTGCAATATGCCTTGGGAGGTTCTTATAACGCTTCCACATCAAAAATAACTTGGAATAATTATCCTTTAACTTATTTTAATAATAAAGTAGAATCATGTTCTTCTAGCAATGAGGGTTGTAATGAATATCTTAGAACCGTAGCTGGCGGTGGACATAATTTTTTAATTAATGGAGATTTTGAGAAAGATTTGAGCGAGGGTGATTGGGGAAATTTAACTACTAGCTCTATAGCTTATTTAGGTAATCAATCGGTGTTGTTGAGCTCTAGTTTGTCTAAAACTGTAGTAGTGGCTCCTAATAATTATACTATTGCCGGCGAAAGCTATACACTATCTTTTTATTCTTTCTGTAGTGGCAATGGAACCTCAACTATTTCTTTGGGTAGCAAAAACCAGGATATTGTTGGAGGAGAAAGCTTTGTTTATCAGGCTATAACTAATGTTTTCCCAAGTAATTATATCTATAACACCGTTGGTTTTAGTATTAATACTAATGGAAATAATTGTATTATTGATAATATTAAATTGGAAAAAGGAATAACAGGAACCTATTATTCCAATTATCGTGGCAATGGCTTAGTATATCAGAAAACAATTCCGGAATATCTGAAAACTACTTGTTATCAAAATCCATATTCTTCAAGTCCAGATTATAAATTAAAATCTAATGCTCCGAGTGTTTGTTATAATTACGCTCGTTTATGCAATAATAACGAGATTGGATGTAATTTATTTACTTCTATTTATAATATTAAAACTTCTGCTAAGGTTTTGGATAAAGATTATTGTCCGGAGCAATGTGTGGGATATGATATTTATGTTCAAAAAGAAACCTTATTTGAAAATAAGGCTGTGGCTAAATTTATTCCGGCCTCAGCTAGAACTTGCGGAGCTATTGATGCTGGATGTACCGAATTTACAAATTTAGATGAGGTGGCTATTGGTGGAGAGGGCAAGGAATATTATTCTTATCTAAGACATTGTATTAAGCCTACTCAAGGATCTTGTGAAAGTTTTTATTCTTGGCAAGGTAATGATGAAAGCGGTTATCAATTAAAATCTTTTAGTTTAGAAAAAAATAATAACAATTTATCTCCAAAAGTAACAGAAGGAAGCTTGTCTACTGTTTTTACTGTTGTTGACCCAAATAATAATGATAATCTTAATATTGAGGCTACTTCTGATGGTTCATTTGTTCACTCAATTGGAATTGAGGTAGTTTGTAGTAAGGAAATTTATAACTTGTCTCCTTCCGATCCTCTATATAATTCCGATTGTCGAGAATTTTATAATCAAGATGGAGAGAAATTCTATGTATTATATTCAGATACTATAACTTGTTCTGATAATTGCAAAACTTATCGAATGACCGATAAAAATATTAATATGGAATTAGATAGTGATTCTTGTATTAGTACTGATAATACTAGACATTGGAATAGTGAAGAAAATGTTTGCTATGATTGTTTGGCTGGTGGAAAATGGGATAATACTCAAAATGCTTGTGTTTATCAAGCTATTCCTGGAGAAGGTCAAACCTGTCAAGCCAGCAATAATGGTTGCCGGGAATATAATGGCAATGCTGGAAATAGTGTTAGAAATATTGCTTCTTATGACTTTAATTTAGGTTTAAATAATTGGGAGGGTAATGTAACTTCTAGTTTAGAATCATTAAATCAAAACGGAAAATCTTTAAAGCTGACCGGAACCGGAGAAGTAGAAATTGGAAACTCGGTCAAAAAAGGCTCTTCCTATATTATTAAATTTTTAGCTCGTAGCACTCAAAACAAAAATCTTTCCATTTCTTTCGATAGTGGAACTGGGTCTCCAGCCTTATTTGGAGTTAGTGGGCTAGAAAATCAAAATTATAGTATTAATCTCCCTTCTAGCAATGAGTGGAAATTGTATCAAGTAAATTTAGAAAATCTAAATCATAATGTTAGTGCCGAAGAAGTTTTAAAGTTTGCTTTTAGTGATGGTGGGGAAATTTATATAGCTAATATCAATTTATTAGAAATTAATAGTCGTTATTATTTAATTAAAAATTCTTGGAATACTCCAGAAATTTGTTATTACGATACTACCGGAGCTTATCAAGGCGTTAACTATAATCTAGGTTGTCAAAGCTATTCTGATAGAAATAGCCAAAACCATAATCTTCGTCAATTTAGTAGCTTGTGTGATTCTTCGGCTGTCGGTTGCGAAATGGTAGTTGATACTCATAATTCTAGCGATGTTAATTTAC
>DAOOQF010000009.1:0-9347 GCA_035388665.1 bacterium
CCAATGGAAAAACTAAATGAGTTAGCAAGTGTAAACGTTTCGCTGCAATGCCACATATATTGACAAAAATTATTAATTATGATATAATACTGTTGTTTGAGTGAAGTACCTTAAAAATGTCAAAAGATAGTTTTATGGTTATTACTTATGTAATTTTAATAAGGATTATATAGGTAATAACCATAAATCTAAAAAAATGAAAAGAAAAAATTTTATTATCTCGGCAATTTTTTTTGTAATAATAAATTTAATTGCCCAGGCATTGGGTGTTTTAAATATTGAAAAAATGATACCTTGGGTGCTGGAGAAAGCTCCAATGGAGGGGACAATATTTGAAGTTCATTATTCTTACGGGGCGCAAATTGTTTTTAAAGGATTTTTGTCCTTGTTTGCCCTTATAATTGTACCAACGTTGATATGGGTTTTTCTGGTTATTTTAGAAGCATTATCAGCTCTTTCACAGGGGTGTGCCAGGAGAGACTTTCAGGTCTTTCTGACCTTTCTAGAAGAAGAGAGGTTGGAAAAAAATATTTTTTTGATTATTCTGGAAAAAATATTTTTTCTTCTTTTATTTCCAATAATATTGACATTTGTGATCCTAAAAAGGATTAGACGAATTTTAAAATTTGTCGATCCTTTAGTTGTTTAACAACAAGGGTCAAAAAATAATAAACTTATCGTAAAGATAAGTTTTTTTATTGAATTTAAGTTTTTTTATGTTATAATTATATAAAATTATAAATATTTTATTAAAATTTGTGAAAGAAAAATTATTTACCCTAAAATCAGCCTTTTATCCAGCTGGTGATCAGCCGGAGGCCATTTCTAAGCTTCAAAACGGCCTTCAGAAGGGTTTTGATTACCAAACCCTGCTTGGTGTTACTGGATCAGGAAAAACCTTTACAATCGCTAATATTATTAAAGATTTTAATAAACCAGTTTTAGTAATGGCTCCCAATAAATCTTTAGCAGCTCAATTGTATAGGGAATATAAAAACTTTTTTCCTGATAATGCAGTTCATTATTTTGTGTCTTATTATGATTATTATCAGCCGGAAGCTTATTTACCAAATTCTGGAACCTATATAGAGAAAGAGGCCATGATTAATGAAGAAATAGATCGTCTTCGTCACGGAGCTACTTCGGCCCTCCTTTCTCGTCGTGATGTTATTATTGTAGCTTCGGTTTCTTGTATCTACAATTTAGGTGTTCCAGTCAGCTACATGGAAGCCTCCCTTCATTTAGAAAAAGATAAAACAATGACTAGGGCTGATTTAATTTCTCAGCTGATAAAAATGCAATTTGAAAGATCTTTGAGTGATGTTAAGCGGGGACAGTTTCGAGTTCGAGGTGATGTTTTTGAAATTCGTCCAATGTCGGAAAATATTATTTATCGATTAGAATTAAAAGATCAGGCTATTTCCGATTTAACTATTATTGATGAATTAACCAAAAATATTTTGGAACATTTACCAGAAATTGTTATTTTTCCTCCCAAGCATTTTATTTCTACTAAACCCCAAATTGAGCAGGCTATTAAGAGCATTCAAGAAGAATTAAAAGATCGTCTTAAATATTTTAAGAAAAATAAACTATATTTAGAAGCGGAAAGATTAGAACGTCGAGTTCGTTATGATATGGAGATGCTTAGAAGTTTGGGATATTGTCATGGAATTGAAAATTATTCTCGTCATTTAACTGGAAAATTAGCCGGCGAAGCCCCAGATTCGTTATTAGAATATTTTCCAAAAGATGAAAATGGCAAACCAGATTTTTTGTTAATTGTTGATGAAAGTCATATAGGTATCCCTCAAATTGGTGGAATGTATGCCGGAGATCATAGTAGAAAAGAGACTTTAATAAAATATGGTTGGAGATTACCTTCGGCTCTAGATAATCGTCCTTTAAAATTTACCGAGTTTGAAAAAAGAATTGGACAAGCTATCTTTACTACGGCTACTCCTGGAAAATTTGAATTAGAAAAATCAAAACAAATTGTTGAGCAGGTCATTAGGCCAACGGGATTGATTGACCCTGAGATTGAGATTAGACCAGTTTTTGATAAAAAAACTAATTATAGTCAAATTAATGATATTATAGCTGAATCAGAGAAAATTATTAAAAAGGGGGAGCGAGTTATAATTAATACTTTAACAAAGAAACAAGCTGAAGATTTGGATGCTCATTTAAGCCAAAATAATATTAAATCAAATTATATTCATTCTGATACTAAAACTTTAGCTAGGACTGAAATTTTAAAAGATTTTCGATTAGGTAAATTTGATATTTTAATAGGAGTTAATTTACTAAGAGAGGGCTTGGACTTACCGGAGGTTTCTTTAGTGGCTATCCTGGATGCTGATCGAGAAGGATTTTTGCGTAGCCAAACTTCTCTTATTCAAACCATGGGTCGAGCCGCTCGAAATGTTTCTGGAAAAATTATATTATATGCTGATAATATAACAGGATCTATTAAGAATGCCATTAAAGAGGTGGAGAGAAGGCGAACTAAACAATTAGCTTATAATAAAAAACATAAAATTGATCCTAAGACGGTTATTAAAAAGATTGAGGATTTTTTAGACATACCGGAAAAAGAGGTCAAATAGCTTGTAATTTTATCTAATTTATGGTATTATGATTTAATTAGTTTTAATAATTATTAATTTAAAAATTATGTTCAAAGAATTTAGTTTCTTCGGGAATAAAAAAGGGAAATCAGGAGAACAAAAAGAAACCTCCGAAAAAACAGGTGATAATTCGGAGCTGATAAATAGCGTGGAAGAGGTTAGAAAAAAACAATTTTCTGAGAAAGCAGGTGATAATTCGGAGCTGAGAAATAAGTTTGAAGATTTAGCAAATGAAATTTTGGACGAAAAAACACCAGCAATATCTGAAAAAAAAGAATTAGAAGAGGGAACAAACGTAAGAGAATCCGGCTCAGACACTTTAAACCTAGAGGGCTTGAGTTTGGTAGAAAAATTAAAGGCTCTAGAGATGGAAAAAAATAAGATAGTTCAATTTTTAGAAGAAAAAAAGAAGAATATATCTCAATTAGAAGAGGAAAGATTAGAATATTATTATAAGGCTAAAGATCTTGAAGATAGAATGGTTTCTTTAGGGTTGAGTGAAGAGGGAATAAGAAAAATTAAACAACAGATTCTTGAAGAAGGCAAGGAAATTTCTCAAAAAATTATTGATATCAGAAATGAATATGGTATCGAGCCTACTCCGGTAGAGATTTTATCAAACAGAATGTTAATGATGATGGCCGAAAAAGATAGGGTTTCTAAAAAAATGCAACTTGAGAAAAAGGATATTTTGAATTTTGTTAATTATCACCTAGAAGGAATGAAAAAAGAGGGGTATCCAAATCTAAATAATTGGCTTAAACATGTTTTGGATAATATTGAAATAAAATTAAAAAATTTAGATAATGATGAAAATGGTTTATATGAATTTTCTGAACAAATCAAGGAGGCGATGCAAACTGAACCAATAGATTCTGATTTGATTTCTAAAATCTTTACCAATTTTTCAGAGAAATTAAATAATGATATCAAGAATAATAATTCATATAAAACACCTTTGGAAGAGAAAAATGATAAAGATAGGCTTGATAAAATAAATAGAATAATGGACAATATCCATTCCGAATTAAAGATGGCTCGTAAGGGTGAGGGGCGTTATGCTAAAAAGAAATAAGAAGGTGAGATATATAAAAAAAGAGCTTCGTGATTGGAGCTCTTTTTTTGTTTGAGTTTATATATTTTTTTTATCTGAACCTATATAAAAATTCGATATAGATAAAAACTTCCCAAGAATAAGAATATTAAGGCCGCTAATAAATTAAAAATATTAATGAACCTAGGTGAAACTATTTTTATTCTCATAGTAAAAAAGGCGATCAAGAAGATAATAATTTCATCTAATAGATAGAACAATATAAATAAGGCCATGAAAGATATAGTCGAGGGCATTGATAGATTAGCTTCTACTAAAATACTAGCAAATAAAACTGGTAAAAAGGCTGAGCAAGGAAATTCAATTATAGTTACAGCGGCGGCAAATAATATTACTACTCCAGCTAAAATTGCTATATTTTTTTTGTTAGCAAATATTTTTTCAACCTTGGGTGACAATTTGGCAATGATTCCGCCAGAATTGCAGGTAGCTCCTTGTTTTCTGGATTTAATGTATTCTCTAATAAGATAGACACCTCCGATGATTGATAGTATTCCAATTAATAATTCCATGCTTTTTATGTAGGGAGAGATAATTGAGAAAAATTGATGCCACATAAATATTAATAATCCGTAAGTTATTCCAGTAACCAGTAAAAAAGCACCACCCAAGAATAATATTCTTTTTCTCGACCCTAGAACCATCACTAAGCCTAAAATAATAACTAATGCCCCTAGAGAGCAGACATTAAATCCATCAACTATACCCAAAACTATTGCTAATGCTGGTAGGGAAAATTGATAAATATCAAATTCTCCTATAAAAGGTATTTTAATAATTTTTTCATTTTTTTCGCTTTCTATTCCAGAGATTTTGCTTGATATGCTTTTGCCAATTGCCTCATTGAATCCTACAAAAAAATCCCCCTCAATAAAGGTAGCCGGGACTAATCCTTGTTGATTTTTAGGAACCTGATATTCTTGGTATAGTTCGTTAATTAAATCAATATTTTTGGAAAATTCGTATTCTTCTATTATTAGGTTGGGATATTCTTCTTTTAGTTCTTTTAAAAATTGTTTTTCAGCTAAACAATGAGGACAAGTAGGGCTACCGAAAAATAGTATTTTGGTAGAATCATCAATTTTTAATTCTTGGGCTTGAGAAATTTTTGAAAATGATAAAAATAACAGAATTATTATCAAGTAATTCATTATTTTTTTAAAATTATTTTTTTTCATATAGTTTATTTATATAAATTTATTTATTATAAAAATTATTAAAAAATAGGAATAATAAAGACCCGCTCCTAAAAATATAAAGGAGACAATCTGTCTGACAATCCTTTCTATTTTTTTAACAGCATTAAATGATTTGCTAAGCTTTTTAATACTAAAAGCAATTATAAAAGAAAAGATGATAACTGGCACCCCACTGCCAATAGCAAAAACTGGAGCTAATAATAATCCACTACTACTAGTTAAAATCATGGGTATTAAAATGGCAAAAAATAATATTCCGCTATAAGGACAAAAGGCCAGGGAAAACAGGATGCCCAAAAGTAAAGCCCCTAAATAACCTTTTTTTGAAAACTTTTCTTTAATGACGTCTAAAAAATTGTTCTTACCTAATTTTATATTTATTTTTATTACGCCTAGCATGGTTAGAGCAATTAGAATTAAGATTGGCCCCAATATTTTATTTCCCCAAGATTGAAAAAATTTCCCAATTTGAAAGCTAGATAATCCAAAGTATATTAGAGTTGCTATTGATGTGTAGGAGATTAGTCTTCCTAGGGTATAAAATAGACCATCTAATAAAACTATCTTTATTCTGTTGGTTCTTTTTGAAATATAGGCAATAGCTGTTATATTAGTTGCTAACGGACAGGGGCTGATAGACATCAAGACTCCCAGGAAGAAGGCAATTAATATGGGTAGATCACTAGAATCGATTATAAAATTAATAAAATCTATCATATTATTTTAAGTTGTCATTAATTTTTTTAACAATATAATTTTGAAAAGCTTGATCGTTTCCAACTAAGCGCCAGACATTTGTATCTTCTGAAATATTATCTTTCCCATCAATTATGATATTGAAAAACAAAGATGATCCTCGGGCTTGATATTTATCAACAATATCTTTATTTTCTGGCTTGTCGACATTTATTTTTTTGAAAATGATTTTACCAGACTGATAATCCTCCTTAAACTGATCTTCTATTATTTTGAACATGGTGTCTCCTATATATACACAAGAATAACATTGATAGGTGGAATGAAAATTGATTATCTCAATCTTTTCAGCTTTCTTTTCAATTTTTTCAGCACTATTATCGCTTTTACCAGTAGCGATGGAGCAGGCCGATAATGATAAAAGTATTATTAGTGTAATGGAAATTATAAAAAGTTTTTTCATTTTTTTAGTATTATTAGTATTAATTTAAATATCCAAAAATCAAGCCAGCCAAAGAAGAATAAAAGATAACCAAGACCACATAAACCAAGGTTTTTTTATTTCCTAAAACTTTTCTAATAACTAGCATATTAGGAAGACTTAGAGATGGCCCAGCTAACAATAAGGCTAGGGCTGGCCCGGAAGACATTCCTTTAGCAATTAATTCTTTTATAATAGGGACCTCAGTTAAAGTGGAAAAATACATGAAGGCTCCAAAAATTGAGGCTATTAAATTTGCGGAAACGGAATTAGATCCAACAATTTTCGTGATAAATTCTTGAGGTAATAGGGGGGAAACAAACCCAGCAATAAAGACCCCAATAAACAAAAGGGGCAAAATAATTTTAGAAAAATTCCAAGTTTCTTTTAGCCAATTTTTATTTGTTTCTTTAGTAAAATTAAATAATGATAAATAACTAATAATAATTACAAGTAGGGCCATTATCCAGTATTTTAACCCTAGAGCAATACTTAGTCCATTTATTATTAGAATTGATAAAAGAGAGCCAAAAAATAAAAAAATTGTTCCTTTATTTATTTTTTTATTAGCAGTTTCTTCAATAAATAAATTATTTTCATCAATTTTCTCTTTAAATATAAAACCCATAGTCAATCCTACTATTATGGCTAGTAGCAATGACGATATAATTCTGGCTATGCCAATATTAAAACCTAGGACTGATATTGTTAAGAATATGGCCGCTATATTTATAGCTGGTCCAGAAAATAAAAAGGTAATGGCTGGGCCTAATCCCGCCCCTCTTTTTCTTATACCAGCAAAAAGAGGTAAGATAGTACAAGAACAAATTGCTAAAAGAGCTCCAGAAACGGAGGCAATAGAATAAGAGATAATTGGCTTAACATTTTTACCTAAATATTTTAAGACAGCCTCTTTTTTTACCAGGGTAACAATTGCTCCAGCTATAAAAAGGGCTGGAACTAAACATGTTAAAATATGTTCTCTGGCGTATTCACGAAGAAGATCTAATCCCGACATTAGAGCTGGATAAAACCAAATTGTTTTTGAGGGAAGAAAATAAAAAAACAAAAAAATAATTATTATGTATATTAGTTTAATGTATTCTTTTTTATTCATATTTTTAATTTTCTTTGAATTAATCTATTAAGTGTTTATTTACCCAGTCTTTGATTTCTTTAATTTCAGGGATTCTTCCAGAAGATTTAACCTCACCATTAATGACTAGGGCTGGAGTTGATATAACCCCAAAACCAATTATTTTATCTATTTCTTCTATCTTCTCTACTTCAAAGTCATTGTTTTTTAGCTCTGAAATAGCCAATTCCACGTTTTTTTGTAGTTTTTGGCAATTAGGGCAACCGGTACCCAAAATTTTAATTTTCATATTTTTTTAAAAATATATTTAGTGAATATAGATATTTATTAATATTTTTTGAATCAATAGAATAAAATATTTTTAATCCTTGTTTTTTTGATTTTACTAATTTTAAATCTTTTAAGGTTTTCAAGTGATGTGAAACGAGATTTTGACTTAATTCTAAATTTTCCCAAATATCACAAACACATTTTGGTCCTGTTTTTAAAATACATAAAATACGCAAGCGATTCTCATCAGAAGCTATTTTTAAAAATTCAGTTAATTCAAATAATTTTTTATCGACTTCTTTTTTTTGGCAACATTTTAAATTCATGATATTGATTTTAAAAAATATTTAATCAATTGTCATTGATATAGTTTTTATTATAAGTTAAAAATAAAATAACGTCAAACTAGTTGATAACTTGATTTTATTGTTATCTGATGATAATATCAATTTAACTTAAAATTGTGTTAACCCCCCAGAAACAAATTCTGGCGTGTTTTTATATAATATGAATAAAATAAGCAATAACAAAAATAATAATATAATTATTAAAGGGGCTAGGATGCATAATTTAAAAGATATTAGCCTAGAAATACCCCATAATGAATTAACGGTAATAACTGGAGTTTCTGGCTCTGGCAAATCTTCTTTGGCTTTTGATACTATTTTTGCTGAAGGTCAACGTCGTTATGTAGAGTCTTTATCTCCATATATGCGACAATTTATTGGGCAGAAGAAACCAGCCGAAGTTGATGAAATAATTGGTTTGGCTCCAGCCATCTCTATTGATCAAAAAGCCTTATCTCATAATCCTCGCTCAACAGTTGGAACTTTAACGGATATTTATGATTATCTGAGAGTTTTATATGCTCGAATTGGGGAAGTATATTGTCCTAAGTGTGACCATAAAATTCAAAAATTAACCCTTGAAGAAATGGTTGATATTTCTATTTCTCGAGCTAAAGAATCGGAAGCAAAACATTTAACAATTATTTCCCCGGTTATTAGAGGAAGAAAAGGGGAGTATTATCAGTTATTATATGATTATTTATCTTTAGGCTATTCTGAGGCCAGAATTGATGGAAAGGTTTATTCATTGCGTGATCAAATTAAATTAAGCCCTAATAAAAAGCATAATATTGATATAATTATTGATAAGGTTGTGCCTAGTGATGATTCGCGTTTATTTGAGGCTATTGAGAATGCTATTGCCTATAGCAAAGGATTGGTTTTTGTAGCCCTAGACGATAAAAAAGAGTTTTTATTATCTTCTAATTGGACTTGCCCTAATGATAATTTTGCTTTTCCCGAGATGGAACCTCGATTATTTTCTTTTAATTCTCCTCACGGAGCTTGTCCGTCTTGTTCTGGTTTGGGAAAAATTGGTTTTTACGCTAATGAAGTTTGTCCTCAATGTCAAGGAAAAAGACTTCGAGAGGAGGCTTTGTCGGTTAAAATTGGTGGTAAAAACATTGCTGAAGTAACTGCTTTGTCTTTAGAGCGAGCTAGTTCTTTTTTTGAGTTAGTTTTGGGCAATTTAAGTGACAGAGATTTGAATATTGTTTCTAGTGTTATGCAACAAATTATTGATAGATTAGAATTTTTGAATAAAGTTGGTTTAGGTTATTTAACCTTAAACAGAGAAGCTGAGACTCTTTCCGGTGGTGAGGCTCAAAGAATTAGACTATCCTCTCAAATTGGATCTCAATTATCAAGAACTTTATATATTTTAGATGAGCCAACTATTGGCTTACATGAAAGAGATACCTTTAAATTAATAGATACCTTAAAATCACTAAGAGACAAGGGAAATACTGTTATTCTGGTAGAGCACGATGAGCAAACTATTATTAATTCAGATT
>DAOOQF010000009.1:9357-22916 GCA_035388665.1 bacterium
GGTTGATATTGGACCAGAGGCGGGGGTTCATGGCGGAGAGATAGTGGCTATTGGTAGTACTAAAGATTTGCTCAAGAATAATGATATTGACAACAAAAACAAAAATTCTTTAACTCTAGACTACCTTAGTGGCCGAAAAAAAATAATAGTTCCCGCCAAGAGAAGATCTCAAAATAAAGGCATTATTTATATTAAAGGGGCTAGGGCTAATAATTTAAAGAATATTAATATAGAGATACCATTGGGGAGACTAATTGGTCTTTGTGGTGTATCTGGTAGTGGAAAATCATCCTTAATGTATGATGTGTTGTATAAAAATATTGCACAGATAAAAAACAATCCTGGTAAAAACAAATTAATTGATCTAGCTGAGATTAAGGGTGTTGAATATATAAATAAGGTTTCGGTGATTGACCAGTCTCCGATAGGTAGAACTCCTAGATCTAATCCGGCTACCTATACCGGAATATTTACCCCAATTAGAGATTTTTTTGCAGCCTTGCCAGAAGCCAAAGAAAGGGGTTATAGTCTGTCTCGTTTTTCTTTCAATCGGGCTGGCGGTCGTTGTGAGGCCTGTCAGGGGGCTGGGTTTAATTTGATAGAAATGCATTTCTTGCCAGCAGTATTAGTTGAGTGCGAGGTCTGTCGAGGTAAGAGATTTAATCGGGAAACTTTACAAGTTGAATATAAGGGACATAATATCTCCGATGTTTTAGATTTGAGTGTGGAGGAAGCTATAAAATTATTTGATGGTAATTATCATATAACTGATAAATTAAATATTTTAAAATCAGTTGGTCTGGGCTATATTAAGCTAGGTCAGAGCGCTACTACACTTTCTGGCGGTGAGGCTCAGAGAATTAAAATAGCCAAGGAATTAACTTATGTTTTGGGCCAAAAGACTTTATATTTATTAGACGAACCGACCACCGGGCTTCATTATCGTGATATTGAATTATTGCTTCAGGTTTTAAATAAATTAGTGGAAAAAGGCCATACCGTTGTAGTTATTGAGCATAATATGCATATGCTTAAATCAATGGATTATTTAATTGATTTAGGTCCAGATGGGGGAGAAAAGGGTGGCTATTTGTTGGCCAGCGGAGAACCTGAAGATTTAATTAGAAATGAAAAAAGCATTACTGGCAAGTATTTAAAGGATTATTTAAAGTAATTGACTTTTTTTAATATTAATGATAAGGTTTTTTGTTGTTTAGTTCTTTAAAAAAAATGTTAAATCAAAAAATATTGTTATGGAATTATTGGATATTATATTTGTTTTTTTACCAATAGTATTGGTAATTTTTATTAGGTATATAGGTTCTCCCATATCAAGGGAAGAAATTGTTCAGGCTCAAAAAGAGCTTGATGAAATTGCCGAATTTAATAAAAAACATTTCGGCACCAAAGTTTCTTATGATGCTGAGAAAGAATTGCTTTTTGGCAGATTTGCTGTAAAAGGAATAATTATGATGATGATGGGATTTTTTTTGGCAGTGGTAACATTCTACTTGTTCAAAACAGAGCATTTAGAAAATTATCTTTTTTCCCTGACCATTTCGTCAATATTCTTAATGACCTATGGCTTGGCATTTGCTAGCCGACAAAGGTTTCTGCCCCTAATAATACTTTGTGTTTTTTTTGGAATGATATTGTTTGTGATTTATTATTTCAATTTGAATGGACTGGAAAAAGATTTTCAATTCATGAAAATTGTGTCAGCTATTTTTTTCTTATTCTTTGTATTTCTTCTCATAAAGCCGAGAATAGAAAAAATAAAAGAATAGATTTATTTAAAAAAAACATAGCCTCGATGATAAGTCGAGGTTTTTTATTTGAGAAAATTAGCCAAAGTGTTATAATTTTAATATGAACAAACTAAAAGAAACAATTAAAAATATACCAGCTAAACCGGGTATTTATTTTTGGCTTGATGGTCGGGGTGAAATTCTATATGTGGGTCGGGCTACTAGTCTTAAGAGCCGTTTAAGCCAATACTTTTTATCTAATGTTGATTCTAGAATAAAGGAAATGGTTTCTATTGCTAAAAGAATAAAAACTATTGAAACTCCTACTTTATTAGAGGCTATAATTTTGGAGGCTAAATATATAAAAAAATATTGGCCTAAATATAATATAAAAGATCGGGATGATCGTTCTTTTATTTATATAATTATACCTAAAAAAGATTTTACTAGTCCTTTAATGATTAGAGGAAAAGACCTAATTAAATATTCAGAGAAAGATAATCATATTTTTGGGCCTTATCAATCCTTTTCGTTGGTTAAAAATGCTTTAAGGATAATAAGAAGAATTTTTCCTTATGGAACTTGTCGTCCCAATTCTGGAAAAGCCTGTTTTGATTATCAGATTGGTCTTTGTCCTGGGTCTTGCTTGGGCTTAATTAACAAAAAAGATTATAATAAAAATATTAAGAATATAATTTTATTATTACAAGGTAAAAAGGAATTATTATTGAAAAGATTAGCCAAAGAAAATCCTCAACAAGCCAAATCATTAAAACACTTACAAGATGTTTCTTTATTGGGCCAAGAATTGAGTTTAGAAAAAATTCCTTTTTCTAGAATTGAAGCTTATGATATTTCCCATTTTTCCGGGAAAGAGGCTTACGGATCTATGGTTGTTTTTAATTCCTTTGGCCAGCCCGATAATCAGGAGTATCGACTTTTTAAGATTAAAAATTCCTTTTTAAGCGATGACCTAAGAGCCCTAGAAGAGGTCTTAGATAGAAGATTTTCTCATCCAGAGTGGAAAAGCCCAGATTTAATTTTAATTGACGGAGGTAAACCTCAGATTGATTTTTTGCAATCGATTTTTAAAAGATATAAAGTTAATAATTTTGTAGGACTGTCAAAATTTTCTGGGGATGAAATTATTTTTAATGATCGAGCCAATGATAATTTTAGAAAAAAAGTTTTAAATATTAAAAATATTTTATTACAAGCTAGAGACGAAGCTCATCGCTTCGCTAATTTAGCTCGTAAAAAATCTAAAAAAATATGAAAGAGTCTTATAAAAAGGGACTGAGTTTTGGTTTAACTTCGGCTGTTATAACAACCTTAGGATTGATGGTTGGTCTGAATTCCGGAACTGGCTCTAAGCTGGCAGTTATTAGCGGAATACTCATTATCGCCTTAGCTGATGCTTTTTCTGACTCCCTAGGGATTCATGTTTCTGAGGAGTCTAATAAAAAAAATAAAGTTAGACATGTCTGGGAGGCTACTATTGTAACCTTTTTAACTAAGTTTTTATTTGCTTTGACTTTCGTTATACCATTTTTATTTTTTAATTTAATGACGTCTTCAATAATTTCTATTATTTGGGGAATAATTTTATTATCAGTTTTAAGCTACAAAATTGGGCAACAAGGAAAAGAAAATCCCTTGCGGGTGGTCGGAGAACATCTTTTGATAGCAGTTATAGTAATAACCCTGTCTTATTTTCTGGGTAATTTAATAAACGGTCTTGTTTTGTAATTTAAATTTATTAATAGATATTTGTATGGACAAGAATAAGAGACTAAGAATTATTTTTTTGTTGTCGTATGTTTTGTTAGCCTGTTTATTGGTCTATGTTTGGCAGCCTATTTATATTGTTTCTATAATTATAGTTTTAATTCCTCCAAGTTTCCTTAATTTTTATTGGTTAAAAAATGCACGTGCCCGAGTTTTAGTTTTTTCTTTGGTTGCTCTTTTCTTATTTGCTCCTCCGGTAGAATTAATGGCTAGACTAAAAGACGTTTGGGATGTGTCTTCGATTTTTCCCAGAATATTAGGGCTCATACCTTTGGAAAATATGTTATTTGCCTTTTTGAATTTTTTTTGGGGGTTATCTTTTTATGAATATTTTATAAACAATGATCGTCCTGGAAAAATAAATAAAAATTTTAAATACCTAATAGACTTATTTCTAGCCTTCTCGGTAATTGTTTTTTTCTTGTATTTTTACAATAGAAGCATAATTGGGGCTAATTATTTCACTATTGCTGTAATTGTTTTAATAATTCCAATGACCTGGTTGTTTTTTAAAAAACCATCCTTGATCAAAAAAACTATAATTCCAACTTTATTTTTTGCCATAGTATTTTTTGTTTATGAGTTAGTCTCTTTAAAAGTCGGTAGTTGGTTTTGGCCAGGGGAATATTTGTTTCCTGTGAGAATTTGGGGAGAAATTTTTCCCTTAGATGATGTTATTATTTGGTATTTTTTATCTACTCCGGCCCTAATTTTTGGTTATGAGTTTTTTGCCGATGATTTTTCTTGAGTCGATGACTTTATTTTTAGAAAATGTTATAATAATAAAGGTTTAAAATTAATTCTAAAATTATGAAAAAAAATTTTATAAAAAACAGAATTAAATATGCTTCGGCGATTATATCTGTTTTCTTGGTTTCGGCAATCGGTAGCATGATTACAAATAATGGTATGGACTGGTATGATAATATTAATTTGCCGAGCTTTACTCCTCCAGGGTCTTTTATTGGAATGATTTGGACTATAATTTTTATTTTGGCCACTTTTTCAATTTTGTTTTTTCTTAGAAAAAATAAGGAAGTTAAAGAAATTAGATTTCAGCCAATTTTAATATTTTTTATAATAAATGGTGTTTTAAATATTTTTTGGAGTACTTTATTTTTTGGTTGGGGGATGCTATTTTGGTCTATTATTGAGATGGCCGTTTTAAATATTACCACTTTAATTCTGATTGTTTTGTTATGGAAAAATAATAAAGCCTCTTCAATTTTATTATGGCCTTATTTTTTGTGGGTTAGTTTTGCTACCTATTTAGCTTATAATATCTGGTTATTAAATTAATTTATAATAAAAACATATGGCAAGAATTATTGGACCGGGGTATTCTTTTGATGATGTTTTGGTGGTACCAAAATATAATCGAGTAGAATCACGTAAAAGTGTTTCTTTTAGAACTAGGGTGACTAAAAATCATTATCTAGACATTCCTTTTTTGGTGGCTAATATGGATACTGTTTGTGAGAGTCAAATGGCTATCACTATTGGTCGTTTGGGTGGATTAGGCGTTCTACATCGTTTTATGACAATTGAGAATCAAGTTAAAGAGGTTGTAGCAGTTAAAAAGGAAAAGCTTTTAACAGCTGCAGCTATCGGTGTTAAAGATTTTGAAGAACGAGCTAAAGCCTTAAATGATGTTGGGGTTGATATTTTAGTTTTAGATGTAGCTCATGGACACTCTAAAAGAGTTGGTAAAACTTTAGATTTTATTAAAGAAAATTATCCCAAAATAGATGTTATTGTTGGAAATATTGCGACCAAAGACGCAGCCGAATATTTTATTAATAAAGGGGCCGATGCTTTGAAAGTTGGAATTGGTCCTGGTTCAATGTGCACTACTAGAATTATGGCTGGCGCCGGTGTTCCACAAATTACTGCCATCATGGATGTTTATGAAGCTGCTCAGGGTCGAGTACCAATTTGCGCTGATGGCGGAATAAAAATATCCGGTGATATTACTAAAGCTATCGGAGCTGGAGCTGATACAGTAATGTTGGGTTCTTTGTTTTCGGGAACCGATGAAACTCCTGGCAAAATAATTGAAAAAGATGGAAAAAAGTTTAAAGAATATCGAGGTATGGCTAGTTATTTAGCTACGGTTAAAAAAATGGAATTAGATGGAAAGAAAAAAGAGGAAGTAGTTCATGTAGAAGGAGAGATGACTATGGTAGAGTATAAGGGTTCGGTTATTCCAATTGTTAATAAGTTGATTGGAGGTTTGGCCTCTGGAATGACTTATGTAGGGGCCGATGGTATTGAAAAGATCAAAGGTAAAGTTGATTTTATTTCTATTACTGGCGCTGGCATCAAAGAGAGCATGGCTCACGGATTATTGAATAAAAATAATTAAAATTAATTTATTATTATGTTAAATTTAGAAGAAATAAAAAATCATCTTGGAGTTAAAGAATGTATAAAAAAATCAGAACAGTATTTGAATTTTTTGGGTTACACTGATCATGGCGTTCGTCACGTTAGCGTGGTTTCTGATAGAGCTAAAAGTTTAGCTAAAAATATTGGATTAGATAAAAGAGAACAGGAATTAGCTGCTATTGCCGGATATTGTCATGATATGGGTAATTTTTTGCAAAGAACTGAGCATTGTTATACTGGGGCGATGTTGTTTTCTCAGTTTTTTTTAGGCACTTCTGATGACACTAAGGGTGTTTTAGAAATAATGCAAGCCATCGCTAATCATGATGAAAACAAATATGAGATTATTAATAAAATTGGAGCAATTTTAATTTTAGCTGTTAAATCTGATGTGCATCGTAGCAGGGTAAAAAACAAGACTCCAGAAAATATTAAGAGTGATATTCATGATAGAGTTAATTATTCGGTTATAGATTCTTCTTTTAAGTTGAATAAACTTAAAAAGGAAATTGTTTTACGTCTAAAGATTGATACCAAAATTACTGGAGCTATGGAATATTTTGAAATTTTTAATGAAAGAATGATTGTTTGTCGAAGGGCTGCTAATTTTTTAGGGTATAATTTTGTTTTAGTTATTAATAATTTTAAATTAGCATAATATATGATTGGAGTTTTTGATTCAGGTGTTGGAGGGTTAACAGTTTTACATCATTTTTTGATAGACTTGCCACAATATGATTATATTTATTTAGGTGATAATGCTAATGTCCCTTACGGTAACAAATCTCCTGAAATTATTTATGGTTATAGTAAAAAAGCTATTGATTTTTTATATTCTAAGGGATGTAAATTGATTATTATTGCTTGCAATAGCGCCTCAGCTCAAGCTCTTCGAAAAATTCAGCAAGAGTATTTACCAAAAAAATATCCCGATTTGAAAGTGTTGGGGGTTATTAGACCAATAGCTGAAAAGATAGTTTCCATTAACAACATAAAGAAAATTGGAATAATTGGAACTAAGGCTACTATTAATTCCAATATTTATCTTGACGAAATTAAGGATCTGAATTCTGATATTGAGATATTTCAGAAAGCTACGCCATTATTGGTGCCATTGATAGAGGAGGGCTGGTTAAAAAAGCCTGAAACCAAAATGATATTAAAAAAATACTTAATTTCTCTAAAAAATAAACAGGTTGAAGCCTTGGTTTTGGCTTGTACTCATTATCCATTTTTGTTAAAAAATATTAAAAATATAATGGGGAAGGGGTGTTTGGTTTTTGATCCCGGACAAGTAGTTAGTGAAAGTTTAAAGGATTATTTGCAGAGACATCCAGAAATAGAAAGATCTCTTAATAAAAAGAACAAAAAATGTATTTTTTTTACAACAGATAATCCTGAAAAATTTAAAGAATTAGGTGAGGTTTTTTTAGGAAAAAAGATTGATAGGATTGAAAGGATTTCTTTATCTTAATTATTAAATAATTACCATTTTTTTAAATCTAATTTATATCCGCGACCCTTGATGGTGTGAATTAGGTTTCTCTTGTTTCTTTGAGGGTCTAATTTTCTTCTTAGTTTTAAAATATGAGATTCAACGGTATTGGAAAATGGGTCGGCATTAAAATCCCAAAGATTTTCCATTAAAATTGTTCTAGAGATGACTTTGCCTCTATTTTTTAATAAGAATTCCAAAAGCATTAATTCCTTGAAGGTCAGATAAATGCTTTTTTTGTTTCTGATTACGGAATGTTTTTCCATGTCCACCACTAAATCGTCTATTTTATAAATAGATTTTTGAGCAATGATTGGTCTTCTCATAACGGCTTTTATGCGAGAAAGAAATTCTTTGAAAACAAAGGGCTTGGTTATATAATCATCTACTCCTAAATTAAAAAAAGCTTCCTTGGTTTCTTGGGTGGAATCGACCGTTAGGGCAATGGTCTTTATATTTCTGTCTTCCATTCTAATTTCTTTAATTATTTCTACTCCGTTCTTTTCTGGTAAATTATAGTCGATAATTAATAGATCATAATGATTTGTTCTGTATAGAAATAGGCCATCTTTTCCGTTATGGGCATAATCAACAACGAATAACTCTCTTTTTAAAGATTCTTTTAATAGTTCGACAATTTCTTTGTCGTCCTCGATGATTAAAATTTTCATGATTTTTATTAGCGAAATATTTTTCGCTTGATTAATTATTAGAATATTTATATTTTATAATATTTTGGCTGAGCTGTTTCTAAATTTTAGATAAATTTATCATAAATTAATTTAGGGGGTTTATTTGTAAAAATATTGGCTTTATTTATTTTTGTGTTATAATTTAAGCATATTTAAAATATTAAAATATGGAGGATATCAAGAAGATAAACAATATTGCTAAAAATACATCCTATCTAACTATTGCCCTAATAATACAAAAGTTCTTGTCCTTTTTTTATTTTGTTTTATTAGCTAGAAATATTGGACCAGAGAGTTTGGGTAAGTATTATTTTGCTATATCTTTTACTACTATTTTTGCCATTTTTATCGATTTGGGGTTGGTTAATTATTTAATTAGGGAGACGGCCAAGAGCTTAGAAAAATCACATAAATTATTATCTAACATTATTGGTTTAAAGCTTATAACTGGATCTTTGTCGATTTTAGCAGTTTTTTTCTTTATTAATGTTTTGGGTGATTATGATGTATTGAGCAAACAACTAGTTTATATTTCTAGTATTTGTATGGTGCTAGATTCTTTTACGTTAACTTTTTTTGGTTCTATCCGAGGATTTCATAATTTAAAATTTGAAAGTATTTCTTCTATTATATTTCAGGCAATAGTTTTAATTTCTGGATGGATTTTTTTAATATTAAAAATGGATTTAAAAATAATAATGTTGTCCCTGGTAATGGCCAGTATCTTCAATTTCATTTATTCTTTTGTGATTTTGCGTTTCAAGATGAAGGTCTCTTTTAAGGTTTCTTTGGACTTTATTTTTATTAAAAAAATATTATTGTTGAGTCTACCATTTGCTCTTTATGGAATATTTCAGAGATTATATACTTATTTAGATTCTGTTCTATTATCTTTTTTTTCTGGTGATTATTATGTCGGTATTTATCAAATAGCTTTTAAAATAATTTTTGCCTTACAATTCTTACCAATGGCCTTTGTGGCTTCTCTATATCCAGCGATGAGTTATTATTGGCTCAATAATCGAGTTCAATTGAAGATAGCCTTTAAGCGTTCTATTGATTATTTGCTTTTAATTTCAGTTCCAATTTCGGTAGCCGTTTTTTTATTATCAGATCAAATTTTGTTGATTTTTAAAAACGGGTACGAGGGGGCTAATTGGCCACTTCGGATATCAATTCTGTCTTTGATTTTTATTTTTGTAAATTTTCCCATCGGTTCCTTATTAAATGCTTGCGATCGTCAATCAAAAAATACTAGAAATATGTTAATTACTTTAATTTCGGCTATTATTTTAAATATTATTTTTATTCCTATGTTTAAGGCTACCGGAGCTTCAATTGTGGTCTTGCTTAGCAATATTTTGATGTTTATTTTGGGAATTATAGAGTGTAAAAAAATTATTGATTACAGAATTAAGGATAATTTATTAAGTTTCTTTAGAATATTTTTTTCCGCTCTTTTAATGGGTGGACTAATTTTTGTTTTAAAGAATTTGATTAATTTATTCTTATTATGTTTTCTGGCTATGGTATTTTATTTTATAATTCTATTTTTTTTAGGAGGAATTAAGAAGGATGATATTTTTTATGTATTGAATTCTTTCAAAAAAAATAATCAGAAAATATGAAATTTCTATTAATCACTTTAGAATATTTTCCGTTTAAAGGTGGTATTGCCAATTATTATACTAACCTAGCTTATCATTGGCCAGCAGATGAAAGATTATTTATTCTAAATAATAATAATCATGAACTTTTGAGAAGAAGAGGACTCTTTAAGTGGACTAAATCTATATCCAAATTGTATCATTATATTAAGAAAAATAAAATTGATTATGTTATTGTTGGGCATGTTTTACCATTAGGAATTGCCATGTATCTGGTTTCTAAAATTTTAAAAACTCGCTATACGGTTATTCTGCATGGAATGGATTTTTCTTATGCTACTAGAAATTCTTGGAAAAGAATAATTAACAAAACTATTCTGAAATCAGCTGATAAAATTATTGCTGCTAATTCTTATACTGCTAAATTGTGCTCTGACTTTTTAAAAAATTATTCTAAAATTTTGGTGGTTAATCCTGGGGCTAAGGATTTTTCTAATTTTAACGAAGAGCTGGTTGAGGAGATTAAAATTAAAAATAATTTGCAAAATCATCAAATCATATTTAGTTTGGGGAGATTGGTTAAGCGTAAAGGCTTTGATTATGTCATCAGGTCTTTGAAGAATATTTTGCTTAAAAGACCAGATTCTAATATTCTTTATTTAATAGCCGGAAGAGGCCCAGAATTGGAATATCTTAAAAAGATTGCTTATGAAAATTTTGGTGATAATTGGGAGAAATACATAAGTTTTATTGGAGAAATAAGCGAGGCTGAAAAATGGGCTTTATTTTCTTTGAGTGATATTTTTATAATGCCTTCTCGCAATATTAATGGTGATTTTGAGGGCTTTGGTATTGTTTATTTGGAGGCTAATTTAGCCAAAAAACCGGTTATTGCTGGAAATAGCGGTGGAGTTAGCGATGTCGTGGAAAATGGCGTTAATGGGCTCTTAGTTGACCCAGAGAACGTTGATGAAATATCAAATGCTATTTTGTATTTATTAGATAATGAAGAAAAAAGATTAAAAATGGGTGAATGGGGAAGAGACCGAGCCTTGCTTAATTTTAATTGGAAAAAGCAAGTGCAAAATATTTATAGATTTTTAAATTATTAATATGATTTCAATTATTATTCCAGTTTATAATGGGGCTAAAACCTTGTTAGATACTATTAAGAGCATCGAGAAACAGACCTTTCGTAATTTTGAGGTTATTATTGTTAATGATGGTTCAACTGATAATACCTTAAATATTTTTGAAAAATTTTCTGAAAAAAATAAATTAGAAAATAATTATTATTTTTTTAATCAAGAAAACAAGGGTGCTCCGGCTGCTAGAAATCGCGGACTTAGAGAGGCTCAAGGAAAGTTTTTATTTTTTTGCGATGACGATGCTGTTTTGCGATCCGATGCTCTAGAAAAAATGATGCAATCTCTTCAAGCTGATAATTCTGTATCTTACGTTTATTCTTCTTTTTATTGGGGTAAGAAATTATTTAAATTATGGCCCTTCAGTGCTGAACGTTTAAAGAAAATGCCCTATATTCACACCATGGCTTTAATCAGAAGAGAAACCTTTCCAATAAACGGTTGGGATGAAAGTATAAAGAAATTACAGGATTGGGATTTGTGGCTAACTATGTTGGAAAATGGTTATCAAGGAGGCTTTATTAATGATCCCTTGTTTAAAATAAAGCCGGGCGGGGGAATTAGCTCTTGGTTGCCAGCTTTTGCTTACAAAGCCTTTCCTTTTTTACCAGTAGTTAAAAAATATCAACAAGCCGTAGAAATAATAAAGAAAAAACATAATTTAGTATGATAAATTTATCTTCAATTTTAAAACATAAAAAAAATATTGCTTGGATATTTGGAGTTTTTTTGTTATTAGAATTAATCTCTTTTTTATCTTTTTATTTTGTTAATATAAACTTAATTATTTTTACTATCATAGTCATTTTGGCTATAATTTTAGCTTTTTATAAGCTGGAATGGTGTTTTTACTTAGTCTTAGGGGAATTATTATTTAATTCCATGGGATATATTTTCTTTTTGGAAAACGGAGGATTTAAAATTTCTTTGAGGATTGCTTTGTGGTCAATAATTATGTTTGCTTGGGGGGTTAAATTTTTAAAAGAATTAATTAAAAATCGACAGGCTTTATTGGAAAAATATCTAAGAATGCCATATCTAAAATATTTTTTGATCTTAATATTATTTATCATTTTTAGCTTAATCTATGGAATTATAAAAAACAATTTTTCTGATGCTTTTTTTGATTTTAATGCTTGGTTATATTTTTTATTAATTTTTCCTTTGTGGCATATTTTGTCTTTTTTGAGAGATGATAAACAAAAAGTATTCTATCAAAATATTGCTAGCATTTTTATTTCAGCTGTCTTGTTTTTAGTTTTTAAGTCTTTGCTATTATTGTTTTTGTTTTCTCATAATGTTAGCTTTATTTTAGATCTTTATCATTGGACCAGGGATTATCGATTGGGAGAGATAACCGCTATGGGAAGTGGTTTTTATAGAGTTTTTTTGCAATCTCAAATTTTTACATTATTAGCCTGGATAATATTTTTGCCAATTTTAAATAATATTCAGAATAAAAAAAACATTTTTTGGTTATTGGCTTTTTTATCATTATTGGGCTCAACTATAATCTTAAGTTTTTCTCGTAGCTTTTGGGTAGCCGGATTTTTGTCATTTATTATTATGTTGTTTTTTCTGTGGATGAAAGATAATTTTAAAATTATGGTCAGGACGGCTTTTTTAGCCTTATCTAGTTTGTTGATTGGTTTTGCTTTAATATTTTTGGTGATAAAATTTCCTTGGCCCGATCCGATGGCTAATTTTGATTTATCTTTAATTTCTGAACGAGCCAAGATAATAAAAAGTGATGAGGCGGCCGTTTCTTCCCGTTGGGCATTATTAGAAGTAATGAAGAAGGATTTGTCGGCTAATTTTATTTTAGGACGTGGTTTTGGTGCTAGATTAGAATATCAGTCTAGTGATCCTCGGGTTTTAGAAAATTCTGCTGATGGAGTTTATTCTACTTATGCTTTTGAGTGGGGCTGGTTTGATATTTGGTTAAAATTAGGAATATTGGGAGTTTTTTCTTATATTTTACTTTTATATTTTTTTCTAAGAGACGCTAGCCAAAAAGCTTTTAAAAATAATGACTATTGGTATTTGGGGTTAGGTTTGGGAATAATATCATTAATGGCAGTTAATTTTTTTACTCCGTATTTAAATCATCCCTTGGGAATCGGTTTTGTAGTTTTTATTTTTTTATTATTCGGATTAAGAAATAATAAATAATTTTTTATGTTTAGAATAATTGCTCTAATAACAATGGTAATTGACCATGTTGGCTTGGTCTTTTTTCCGGACTATCTTATTTTTAGGGTTATTGGAAGGTTGGCCTTTCCTTTATTTGCTTTTGGCATTGCTCAAGGTTATTTATATACCAAGAATTTAAGTAAATATTTGCAAAGAATTTTGTTATTGGCTTTAATATCTCAGCCAATTTTTTATTTATTAATTAATCATAAAAACTTAAATATTTGTTTTACTTTGACTTTGGGTTTAATAGCAATTTATCTTTATGACAAAGGAAAGGAATGGTGGATAAAAGTGTTTGGCATTCTTTTTATTTTATTTTTTGGCCAGTGGCTTAATGTTGAATATGGTGCTTATGGAATTTTATTAATATTATGTTTTTATATTTTTAGAAATAATATCCTATTAATTTTATTTGGTTCTTTATTAGTTTTTGCCCAAACTTTGTTGAATTATAGTCAAATATTAAATTTATTTGCTATTATTCCGCTATTTTTAGTTTA
>DAOOQF010000010.1:0-21513 GCA_035388665.1 bacterium
CACGTCCTGGTGGTCTCTTCAAAAGTAAAGAAATTTCACGATAAGCTACCGCATGTTTAGATAAATCATCATAAACAATTAAAACATCCTCGCCTTTATCTAAAAAATATTCAGCCATAGCACAACCAGAATAAGGAGCAATATATAATAAAGATGAAGGATCACTAGCACCAGCCACTACAACGGTAGTATATTCCATAGCTCCAGCTTCTTGTAGTTTAGCAACTATACCAGCAACCTTAGATTCTTTTTGTCCAATAGCAACATAAATACATTTCATGTTTTGTCCTTTCTGATTAATAATAGTATCTATAGCAATAGCGGTTTTTCCAATCTGACGATCTCCAATAATTAATTCACGTTGTCCGCGACCAACTGGGATCATAGCATCAATAGACTTGATACCAGTTTGAACTGGTTCATTAACTGACTCACGAGTGATAACTCCAGGCGCGATTTTTTCAATTGGATAAAATTTTTCAGCCTTAATATTTTCTTTTCCATCTATAGCAATTCCCAAAGGATTAACAACTCTTCCCATAATTCCATCACCAACCGGAACCTCTAAAATTCTTTTTAAAGAAACGGCTTCGTCTCCTTCTTTAATACCACTATGATCTCCTAAAACAACAACACCAACGCTATCTTCTTCTAAGTTCAAAACTACTCCATAAACTAGTCCCTTCTCTGTTTTAAACTCAATCATTTCTGACATCATGGCCTCTGATAAACCAGAAACCCTAGCGATACCATCTCCGATTTCTACCACTTTGCCAAAATTTTGTTCTTTGATTTCCGATTTAAATTCGGAAATTCTTTGTCTTATTTGTTCGACAATAAAATCCTTTGAATTGTTTTCCATATTTTTTATTGAATTAAACTATTTTTAAATTTATTTATTTTATTTTTAACACTAGCATCAATTATCTTATCATTATATTTAACAACAAAACCTCCTATCAACTTATCATTTTCTTTCTCGACAATATTAATTTTTTTAGCCTGAGAAATCCTTGTTAAATATTCAACTAAATCTTTTTTTAACTCCGAATTTATCTCTCTAGCAGTACTAATTTCAGCCTCAACCAAAGAATACTCTTTCTTCCAAAATTCATTAAAATAAAAAATAATTTTTTCCATTTGAGAAAGACAATTGTCTTTTTTTAATATTTCAACAAAATTATTTATTATACCAGAAATATCTTTTTCAGCTTGATCTTTTATCTCCGAAAACAAAGCCTGGGCATATTGTTTAGCAACAATTTTCATATTAATCGTTTAAAGATTTTTTAATAATTTCAGCATCCTTTTCAGAAGTCATTTTTTCATCGATCACTTTTTCTACCGCTAAAACAACTAATTCTGATAAGCTATTTTTCATTTCTTTAAAGGCTTCAATTTTTTCTTGATTAAATTTTTCTCTTTCTTTCACAATAACATTAGAGGCTTCTTCTTGAGCTTTTTTTATTAACTCATTTCCTCTTTTTTCGGCATTATCTTTAGCTTCATTAAGTATATTCAAAGCTTCTTTCTTGGCTTCAACAATGACCTCCTTTTCTTTTTCAGCAATCTCGGCTAATTTGGTTACAGCCAATTCAGAATTCTTAACTCCTTCTTCAATTTTTTTACGTCTATCGTCTAAAAACTTTAAGATCGGAGTATAGGCAAACTTCCATAAAACAAAAATCAAGATAGCAAAATTAAAAAATTGTGCTATTAATATTTTTACATTTATGCCCAAAGCATTAAATAATTCCATATTTTTATACTAATTTAATTTTTTAAATAATTTCTGGGGTTTTAAAACCCCAGACATCATGCAAAAAATTAACCAAATAAAATGATTAAAGCTACAACTAAGGCATAGATACCAGTTGATTCAGTAACGGCCATACCCACAAACATAAGCGGAGTAATTTTTCCACTAGCTTCTGGGTTTCTACCAATAGCCTCTAAAGCTTTAGAGGCGGCAATACCTTCTCCAATAGCTGGACCGATAGCGCCTAAACCAATGGCGATACCAGCTGCAATGTATTTAGCTGCTTGAACATCCATATTTTTTTTATTTATCTAATACATTTTTAAAAAGATATTAGATAAAATTAATTAATATATTAATTTATATTTTTTATTCACTTTCCGTCTCAGATGCCATGGAAATAAATACTAAAGTCAGAACTGAAAAAACAAACCCCTGAACAACTGCGGTCAATAATCCTAAAAACATAAAAGGCAGAGGGGTAAAGAATGGGAATAAAAACAACATTACGGCTCCCAACACTTCTCCGGCAAAAATATTTCCAAACAAACGAAATGATAAAGAAACAATTTTGGCAATTTCACCTATTAAATCCATTATTCCTAGAAAAAACTTTAAAGGACTCTTAAAATTTAAAAACTTACCAATATATCCAAAGGGACCACTAATAGCAATCGCTATGATCTGCATAATAATAACAGCCACCAAGGTCATCATTAAAACTAATCCGTAATCAGACATAACAGCCCTAAAAATCGCTACTGGTCCATCAGCAGTGTTTAGTGTAAAGGCCGACTGTCCGGGAATGTATACTAATAAATTGGAAAATACTATAAAAATAAACATTGTTGCCACTAGCGGAAAAACTCTCTTAGCTTTTTTGCCGGGACCAATAATAGATTCTACAAAAGAATAACTGCCCTCTATCAACATTTCAATAATATTTTGTATTCCGGATGGCACATCTTTTAATCTCTTGGCGATTAAAACAAAAGAAATTATTAAAAAAAATGATACGATTACAGACCAAAAAAAAGTGTTAGTAATTGGTGTTGTCCCTATATAAAACAAGATGTCTGGAGCAAGTGATATATTTAATCCCATATTATTCCTTATTATCTATATTATTTAATTCCTCCGATAAAACTGATTGTTCTTTCTCTTCCAAAGCATTGGCATCAATCACATTGATAGAGTGATTAATATGCTTTAATTTTCTAAACATTAAAATATTAGAAATAACGTAAGCTACAAAAACAGAAAACAACAAAAAAAATCTTGTATCCAAAACTCTATCAATAAAATATCCTATACCTCCAAAAACTAATAAAGGCCCTAGTACAGAGTAGGTAATATATAGAGTCATAGCACGAGCAACTTCTTTGTTGTATCCCTTTTTAAACATAAAATAACAAAAATTAAATAAAAATTTAATTCTTTAAAAAATACTTAAAATATTAAGTAATATTTATAATGTTTTTTTCAACACTCTAATTATTAAGCATTAAAAATAAAAAGTCAAGGGTGGTTTTCCACCACCCCCGACTGATTTTTATACTATAAATTAAAAAATTTTTTTGATTCAGAATAAGTTCTTTTTTCTATCTCCTCCAGTGAAATACCTCTAATTTCAGCTATTTTCTGAGCTACCTGTCTAACATATAAGGGCTCATTTCGCTTTCCCCGATAAGGAACTGGGGATAAGTAAGGAGAATCTGTCTCAACCATCATTTTTTCCAATGGAGATTTTCTGATGATCTCGTCCCATTGTTTATTAAAAGTTATTAATCCGGTAAACGATATTTTAAGACCAAGGGCAAAATATTTTTGAGCTAATTCGTAATCACCTGAAAAACAATGAATAACACCCCACTCGTGAGTAAATTTATTTTCTTGATAAAAATTGTTTAAGATATTATATAAATCATCATGAGCCTCTCGACAATGAATAATAACTGGTAATTTATTTTTTTTAGCAAAATTTAACTGTTTAATAAAAATTTCCTTTTGTCTATTTTTTATTTTTATAATCTTTTCCTCCGAATCAGCTTCAATGTGATAATAATCTAGGCCTATTTCTCCAATAGCCTTAATCTTTTTATTTTTATCAATAATCTTTTGATAATCATCCTCGATAAAATCTTCAGCTCGGCTTCTAAATTCATATTTACCATTCTCATTGTCGTTCTTAATCAAAATTTCCTCTAAATGAATAGGGTGTAAACCAATAGCGGCATAGATTCCATTACTAAAACTATTGGCCAAATTAGCGGCTCTTAAAGATGTCTTATATTCCGAGCCGACTACAATCATTTGAATATCTTCAGATAAAGCTCTCTTGGCTACATCCAAATGATCTTCTTTAAAATCAACAAAATTTAAATGACAATGAGTATCAATTAGCATATTATAGATTAATTTCTTCCAAGGACTTCTTGTCTTTTTTTGACAATCCCTTAGGAATAAAAACGTTAATTTCAACAAAATGATCGCCGTTGCCAACCCCCCTCAGTTTTGGAACTCCCTTACCCTTTATTTTAAAGGTGGTTCCCGATTGAGTTCCTTCGGGAATTTTCAAAATAACTTCCCCATGAACGGTGTTTATTTTTATTTTATCACCTAAAACGGCCTGCTTAATATTTATTTTCATTTTACTATAAATATCATAAGCCATTCGCTTAAATTCAATATTTTGATTTATTCTGATTCTTAAAATTAAATCTCCAGCTGGAACATTTTTATAATTAAAATGTCCTTTTCCGGATAATCTAATGGACTCCCCCTCGTTGATACCGGCAGGTATCTTAACCTTCATTTTTTCCTGTCCTTTATAAAAACCATGCCCCTGACACTTAGAGCATTTTTTAGAATAGGTTTGCCCCTCGCCATTACAATCTGAACAAACGGCTTCTGATTGCATAGCGCCAAAGATTGTTCTCTGGACTCTAAAAACTCGTCCGGTGCCATTACAAGTTTTACATTTATCAACCTTACTACCGGCCTCAGCTCCAACGCCATCACATTTTTCACATTTAATATTTTTATCAACTAGGATCTCTTTCTCTACACCAAAAACTGCCTCCATAAAGTCTAGTGGCAAGATTGCTTCAATATTTTCTCCTTTATTATTTCTTCCGGAGCTAGACCTTCCAGAGGAAAAACCAAACATATCTCCAATACCACCAAATAGGTCTCCCAAATCATCAAAATTCATATTAGCTCCAGAAAAATCACCATTTTGAAAGCCGGAAAAATCAAAACCACCACCACCCATGTTATTAAAGTTGGAACCAAATTGATCATATTGCTTTCTTTTTTGTTCGTTACTCAAAACCTGATGAGCCTCATTAATTTCTTTAAATTTTTCTGGATCACCACCCTTATCAGGATGATGCTGATGAGCTAATTTTCTAAAAGCAATTTTGATTTCTTCTTGACTAGCGTTTTTGGAAACACCCAAAACACCATAATAATCTTTTCCGGCCATAAATATTTTATTATTCTATTATTTATTCTCTTCTACCTCTCCTTCAACTACATTTTCATCTGATTTTTTTTCATCGGTACTTTCTGCTTGTCCAGATGAGGCAGTATCGCCTTGATTAGGCTGAGATTGATACATAGCTGCTCCAATTTTTTGAGCTACCTCATTTAATTCCTCCATCTTCTTTTTCATATCATCATATTGTTCAGTATCTTTTATCTTTTTCAACTCTTCCATTTTTTCTTCTAAAGTTTTTTTATCCTCTTCCTTCATTTTATCGCCAGATTCTTTTAATAATTTTTCTGTTGTAAAAACAACTGCCTCGGCTTGATTTTTAATTTCAATATTCTCTTTTTTCTTCTTGTCCTCCTCGGCATGAAGTTCAGCTTCTTTCTGCATTTTTTCTACCTCTTCTTTGCTCAAACCAGATGAAGCAGTAATCGTAATTTTTTGTTCCTTATTAGTGGCTTTATCCTTGGCAATAACATTCAAAATACCATTAGCATCAATATCAAAAGTAACCTCAACTTGAGGAACTCCACGTGGAGCTGGTGGTAAACCATCCAACATAAATCTTCCTAAAGTTTTATTATCAGCCGCCATAGGACGCTCTCCTTGAACAATGTGAATCTCTACACTAGGTTGATTATCGGCAGCGGTCGAAAATATTTGAGATTTAGAAGTTGGAACGGTGGTATTTCTTTCTATTAAAGGAGTAGCAACCCCCCCCAAGGTTTCAATACCTAGAGTCAAAGGTGTAACGTCTAATAATAAAACATCTTTAACATCTCCTTGCAAAACACCAGCTTGAACAGCGGCCCCCACAGCGACAACTTCATCGGGATTAACGCTTAAGTTCGGCTCCTTTCCAAAAAATTCCTTAACCTTTTTCTGAACCAAAGGCATTCTGGTCATTCCACCAACCATAATTATTTCCTCAATATCGGTTATTTTCATGTTAGCATCAGCTAAGGCTTTTCGACAAGGCTCAATAGTCCTATCAACTAAATCCATAATTAACTCTTCCAATTTTGATCTAGTTAATTTCATCACTAAATGTTTAGGGCCATTAGCATCAGTTGTTATGAAGGGTTGATTAATTTCGGTCTCCATAGTTGTAGACAACTCAATTTTAGCCTTTTCGGCTGACTCTTTTATTCTCTGCAAAGCCAAAGGATCACCCGACAAATCAATCCCTTGATCCTTTTTAAATTCTGCAATAATCCAGTCAATGATTCTTTGATCAAAATCTTCTCCTCCTAAATGGGTATCCCCATTAGTAGCCTTAACCTCAACAGTATCAGCTGAAATATCTAAAACGGAAACATCAAAAGTTCCTCCACCTAAATCATAAACAACAGCTTGTTGGCCCTTCTTTTTATCAAACCCATAAGCTAAGGCGGCAGCAGTTGGTTCATTAATAATTCTTTTTACTTCTAAACCAGCTATTTTACCAGCATCTTTAGTAGCTTGTCTTTGAGCATCATCAAAATAAGCTGGAACCGTAATAACAGCTTCAGTAATTTTTTCACCAATCTTAGCCTCAGCATCAGCCTTTAGTTTGGACAAAATCATAGCTGAAATTTCTTGTGGAGTATAATCCTTATCATTTAATTTAATTTTTACTCCTTCGCCTGATTTAGCAATTTCATAAGGCACTAATTCAATATCTTTTTTAACCTCAGCATCTTCAAACTTTCTACCAATTAATCTTTTAACAGAATAAATAGTATTTTTTGGATTAGTAACGGCCTGTCTTTTAGCTGATTGACCAACCAATCTTTCTCCACTCTTAGAAATAGCTAAAACCGAAGGGGTGGTACGATTACCTTCAGCATTTTCTAAAATTTTTGGTTGTCCACCCTCAATAATAGCCATAGCTGAGTTAGTGGTCCCCAAATCAATTCCTAATATTTTTCCCATATTACTTTTTTTTAGTTTTATAAATCTTAAAATATTATAAAATCTAAATTTATTATTTATTTTAAATTAATATTTATTTCTCGACCACCAAAAAAATAGGAGACCGAGAATAAATACTAAATTATTTTTTTGTTTTAATTTTAATGGATTTTGGTTTATCCCCCGAAGCCTTGGGTATAAAAATTTTTAAAATTCCTTCTTCAGCTATAGCCGAAGCCTTATCACCCAAAACTCTGGTTGGCAAAGGAATAGAACGATAGAAACTGCCTCGACGAATTTCTTTTCGATAATAATTTTTTTCCTCTACTTCCGTCTTTTTTTCTCCCTCGCCCTTAATGCAAAGAACGTCATTTTCAATAGAAATATCAATCTTCTCTGGATCAATGCCAGCTAATTGAGTTTCAACAATAACATTTTCTTTGTCCTCATACATATCAACGGCGGGCATAAAACCATTATTATTTCGAGTTGTTGGCATAAATTCAGAAATCATTTTGTCCATGTCGTCGAAATAATTGTCGCCTAAAAATGGACTCCACTTTATAAGAGACATATTTTTAAAAATCTTTTTTCAAAATAATTTAGATTATAGATGAAAAAAGAAAAATTAAATCACTATTTTATTTTATTTTCTGGATCATCCTTAAAAAACAAAACAACCTTAGCGGGAATAATAACTTTTCCATTTAAAATATATCCCGGACGAATTTCTTTTTTAACAATTTCTCCATCTCCCTTAACAGCTTCCATCTTATTATAATCAAATTTTTCTCCGGCAGTTTTTATCTCTTCTATTCCATTCTCAGAAAAAGCATCTCGAAATTGCTTAATAACATATTTAATACCTTCTACCCAAGGATTGTTCTGTTCATCTTCATTTAAGGTGCTAATAGCCATTTTTAAATTATCAAAAATTGGCAATATCTCTAAAAAAAATTTTTCCAAAGAATATTTAAAAAACTCTACCTTTTCACTACTAGAATGCTTAACTAAGTTTTGATAATCAGCTAAAGCCCTTTTATAAGCCAATTCACTCTCAATATTTTCCTTTTTTAATTTCTCTATTACTTCTCGACAATCTTCACATTCACAAATTATATTTTCAAACCCCTCTTTTTCTGACAAATTTTTTAAATCTTTTTTCTCATCAATTTTTTTATTTTTATTATGACTCATATATTTTATTTATTATTTAATCTTTGTTTTAAAAAATTAATTAAGCCTAAATTTTTTTCATAATCCATCCTCATGGGACCTAAAACTCCAACTACCCCAACCTGATTATTATAATTATACTTTAATAAAACTGTGCTTAAAAAATTACCAAAAGGATTTTTTTCTCCAATATATATATCTTGTCCATCATTTAAATCATCAAAGATATCTGCAATGATTTCTTCCATCCTATCAATAATAACCGAGACGTCACAGACTATCTCACTTTGCCTAAATTCAGGCTGAGTAAACAAATTAGAAATTCCTGTATAATATAAATTATTTTTGTGAAAGGCCCAAAAAACAGCATTTTTAGAAATATCAGCCATAGCTTTAGCTATCTTTTTTAGATCATCTTCGCTATTAGTTAAATTATTTTTTAAACTCTTAAAATCGTTCTCTTTATTCTTTTTATTAATAACATGGTTCTCAACATAATATCGATAAGCCTTTTCGGTTGGAACTCGACCAGCCGAAGTATGTGGTTGAAAAATATAACCGAGATCTTCTAAGTCGGCCATCTCACTTCTAGCGGTCGCCGAAGAAATCCCTAATTTATATTTTTCTACCAAAAAACCAGAACTGATTGGCTGAGCAGTTTTTATATATTCTTTAATTAGAGTTAATAAAATTAACTGTTTTCGCTCACTAATTTCCATTTAATATAATAAATTAATTAATTGCAATTAGATTATATAAAATTAGCACTCTTATGTCAAGAGTGCTAAGCAGTCAAACAGGCTTTATAATTTAAGTTTATTTTTTAATCTTATTTCTTAAAAAAGCGGGTACATCCAAGTCATCCTTCTCTTCCTCTTCTTTATTTATTCTAACCTTATTTCTCAAGAAAGCTGGAGTATCTAAATCGTCATCAGAATCATTTAAAGACTTACTAATTTTTTCTTTGTTAAAAACGTTTTTAGAATTAAAATTAAAGATAGATTTTTTATTGTCCCGATCTTCTTTCTTTTCAAATTGATCTTTATCAACGTTGTCCATTATATTATATTCCTTTTTAGCAAAACCAAAATAATCACTATCGATCTTTTTTTCTACCTCTTTTTTTATAACCGGCTTTTGTCCTTTGTCATTAAATCCGGTAGCCACAATAGTAATTTTTATTTCATCTCCTAGATTTTCATCAATAACTGCTCCAAAAATTATCTTAGCATCTTTGTCGGCCAAAGAATTTATCAATTTAGCGGCATCACTAACATCAGACATGCTTAAATCATTTCCTCCAGTAATAGTAAAGACTATACCCTTAGCTCCGTTAATAGATGTCTCTAATAATACTGAATTAATAGCAGCTTTTACAGCTTCAACTGCCTTATTTTCTCCTGATGCTTGACCAACACCCATTAAAGCGGTTCCTGTTCCCGACATAATAGTTTTTACATCGGCAAAATCAGCATTTATGATACCAGGAACGGTAATAATTTCGGAGATACCTTGAACACCCTGACGTAAAACATTATCAGCCATTTTAAAGGAGTCAATAAAGGTGGTTCTTTTATCAATTACTTCTAATAATTTCTCGTTTGAAACTGTAATAATAGTATCAACTTTCTCAGCTAGATTATTATAACCCTCGTCAGCCACTCTCTGCCTAATTCCTCCTTCAAAGAAAAATGGTTTTGTAACAACCGCAATTGTTAGAGCCCCTAAATCTTTAGCTATCTCAGCTATAACTGGAGAAGCTCCGGTACCAGTTCCTCCTCCTAAACCACAAGCAATAAAAATCATATCGGCCCCTTTTAATAATTCTCTGATTTCATTTTGAGATTCCTCAGCCGCTTTCCTGCCAATTTCTGGATCCATACCAGCACCCAATCCTCTAGTGATAGCTTTGCCAATATTTAATTTATAACTAGCTCGGCTATTTTGTAAAGCTTGAATATCGGTATTAATGGCAATGAATTCAACTCCTCTAATGCCAGCTTCTATCATTCTATTAACAGCATTGCCACCGCCACCACCGACACCAACAACTTTAATTTTAGCTGAAGTTTCAATATTTGGTTTTATTTCAGGCATATTTTTATTATTTATATAAGTTTATTATTATCTTGGTATGATTTTTTTAAAAAAATTATTTACCTTTCCAAAAGCATTTTTTAAACCATCTTTAATAGCAGTATTCTTATACTCGTAGTCAGAATAAGCACCGCGAACGGCCAAACTTAGGGCTATTAAAAAATCTGGACGAGCAGCTTTGTCAACCTCAACCCTAACATTACTAGGCTCCAAAAAGGCCACTGGCAAAGATAATACTTTTTTAGCGGTCTTAGAAATATTTTTTAATAAAGAGCCGCCTCCACTTAAAAATACTCCCACCGGTAAAATTCTAGAACGATTTACTTTTTTAAGCTCTTCATCAATTAATTTAAAAATCTCTTCAACTCTAGCCTCCACAATATCGGACAAATACTTTCTAGAAACAACACTACTTTCGTCGTCGATCTTTTCTTCTTTTAATAATGACGAAATATCAATATCGTCCTTATCAGAAATATCCGAAGAGTCGGCCTCACCAAACTCTATCTTTATTTTTTCTGCTAGAGTTATTGGACATTTCAATCCTAGAGCAATATCGGCTGTAATATATTCAGATCCAATTGGCAAAGTATTAAAATGTAATAAAACACCATCTTCATAAATAGCAAAAGAAGTAGTAGTTGATCCAATATCAACAACGGCTACACCTAGTTCGACCTCTTTACTGGTTAAAAACAACTCAGCCATATTAACGGTGGGCATTAAAACGTCTTCAATATCCAAACCTACTCGCTGAACTATCTTAACTAAATTATTCATCTGACTGCTTAGAACCAAGGCCACCAAAACCTCAACTTCTAATCTAATTCCCCTCATTCCAATGGGGTCTTTTACATCTTCATTATTATCAATATTATATTTTACTGGAATAGTTTTAAATATTTCATAATTATTTGGTACCGGAAAAGACTTGGCGGAATCAATAGCTCTTTCAATATCATCTTGATCAATTTCCCCATCATTTTTGCTAATAATAGCCACTCCCTTTACTCTTTCATATTGTATTTTGGAATGGTTAAAGCCTAACCAAACAGAGCTAATTGGAACACCAATTAACCTTTCAGCTTTTTCTAAACAAGCCGATAAAGAAGAAACTGCATCTTCAATACTATTAATAGTTCCATTTTTCCCTACACCAGCACTAGGATGAGAAACAGCTCCAATAACATGAAGTTTTTCTTCATTATACTCTGATTTTTTCTGAGCAATAATCAATTTAATTTTGCTGGAACCGATATCAAGACCAACGATAATATCGTTTTTCATAATAAAATCATTATTTATTTATATTAAACATTATACTAAAAAAACAAAATATTGGCAATAATCAAAGATTATAATAAAATTAATCCTAAATACCAATCAATTAATTCTTGTCCAAAAAATAGAGTAATTAGAGCTGCTACCGACAAAAATATCCCCAAAGGTAATTTTGACCCTATTTTTCTACGACCAAATATTATTAAAAGCATTGCTGACACCCCTCCCACCAAATATGTCAAAAAGATTAAAAGCAATATTTTTGAAAAATCCGCTAAAGCTATTCCTAAAAAACCACCCAACCAAATATCACCTTCTCCAATCCATTTCCCCTTACTAATCAAATATTGTATTCCAAAAAATCCAGCCCCAATAACACCAGACAATAATATAGTTCCAACAGAAAACCCTAAATAAAGATTTGTTAAAAAAATAATAATACCACCAAACAATAATAATTTTACAGGAATCAAAAACCATCTAATATCAAAAACAAAAACAATAATTAAAAAGGATATAAAGAATAAAGAAAGAAATAAATTTACTAAAGAAAAATCTAATATATAAAAATTATAATAAAAAGAGGCCACAAATAAAGTTCCAGTTAAAAATTCAACTAGGGGATATTGCCAAGAGATCTTTTGTTGACAGAAACGACAACGACCTTTTAATAGAATAAAACTAAGCAGAGGTATGTTGTCATACCATAAGATTTGCTTCTTGCAATTAGGGCAATAAGACCTCCCTAAAATAGTTTCCTCTTTATACTCGCGCCAAATTAAACAATTCAAAAAACTTCCAATAATCAAACCGAAAAAAAATATAAAAACATAAAATAAAAACATACAAAAAATATTAATAATAAAATTATTTAATCAAATTAATTTCTTTTTTAATCAGCTCCTGATAATTTTTGAAGGCCCTTAAGTTTATATCCCCCTCAATTTTATATTCCTCCGGCAATAATTGCAAAACTTGATTATAATTTATAAGAGCTTCGTCTATATTGCCTTCTAAAACATTATTTTTGGCCTTTTTATAATAAATATTGGGATAGCGTGATGCCATTTTTTCTAATTTAGAAAACATGATATTAGCTTTATCGGCCTCCCCAATGATGGCCAAAGACTGGGCTTTAGCCAAAAGAAAAGAAAAGGAATAATCGCTAGAACTATTTATAATCTCGTTAATCTTAAATACCTCCTCTTGGGCTAGAGCTCTAGAGGCCTCATCAGAAAAGCCTAAATAATTATCAAAAATTAAATCTATTATTTTATAATAGTATTGATGATTATTAGGCCCCGCCTCTCTTAAATAAGAAAAAACCAAAATAGAAGAAGGTATTTCTTGATGATAAAAAAATTGTTTTCCTTTTAAAAAATAATAATCTATTTTTAAATTATTAATTTGATTATAAATACCAACTAAGGCCAAAAAGGACAAAACTACAAAGACTACTTTTAAATTAAGATCGGGGTTCCTAAATTCAATCTTTAGCTCATCTCTATTAAAATTTAAAATTATGATTATTGAAAAAAACATCCAGAAATAAGTAGCAGAAACTATTGTGGCAAAACCTAAAAATAAGGAAACTAGATAAGATATCAAAGAGATAAAAATAATAAAAGATAACCTCTCACTCTTTCCATTCTTAATATTATCAAATAATAATTTAATTATAAATAAACCAAAAAAACAACAAAGCAAGAGACCAATAATACCAACCTCTAAAAGAATGTCCAGAAAAACATTATGAGCCCGATCAAACATTACATTAACTTTATTAAATGTTCCCCAATTAACATCATAATAATTAACGAGAATATCCTTTTGATTCTCAATTCCATAACCCCAAGGATTTTTTTTAATTCCATCAATTGAAGCCGACCACAAAGAAATTCTAGCCGAAGCCCCTCCTCTAGAAAAGTCAAAAGAGGATTGAAATCTTTGGCTAAGATTATTAGATCCTAAAAAAGAAATAAGAATTAAAACAATAAAAGCCAGGCCCCCAAAAATCAAAACAATTTTTTTCTTTTTTAAAAAAAGATAACCAAGAAAAAATAAAAGACCAACTAGAAATCCAACCCAGGCACCTCTGCTTCCAGAAAAAATTAATGCTAAAAATTGAAGACAAAAAAATAAGATTCCCAAGACCTTAATAAGAATCGTATTATCTTTTTTAATAAAATAAAAAGGCAAGATCATGGTCAACAAAATAAAGGACCCTAAAAAATTGGGCTGACCTAAAGTAGAAAAAGCCCTTTTAGTTATTATGGCGGGCTCATTCCAAGTTAAAAAATCTATCCCGAAAAACTGTAAAATAGCATAAACCGACACCAAGGAGGCTGAGAAAGAAGCAGCTAGTAAAATCGTCCTGATTTTTTTGCTTCTATTTTCAAAAAATAATAAATTTGATGAAAGAAAAAAAGAAAACAAAAAAAAGAGAGCTAAACTGACCCAACCAAATTGCCTGTCTAATGACCCCCAAAAAGAAATAGCTGAATTAACGGACCAGATAATAGAAATTAAAAAAAATAACAATAGAATCGAGGGCCAAAACCAATATCTTTTTGTAAATTTCCAAATAAAAACATTTGCCTCTCTTTTGTCTTTAATCAATAGATACTTAATTAGGGACAAAAAAACAAGAGCAATTAAAAGAATTTTAAATAACAACATCTTCTGAAGGTCAAAAGGATGTTCGGTTACAAAAATAAAACCAAAATAAATAGGAACCAAGAATATGATTCCCAAATAAGCTACCTCTATTAAAACATCTATTAAATTATTAGAAAAAAATTTCTTCATCTAAAAAAGTTAGCTTTTATAAGGTTATTATAGCACAAAAAAACAAAAGCTAAAAAGCTTTTGTTTTTAAGTATATTGAGTTTTTTTAATATTATTTTCTTCTTTTATCAAACCAAACTAACATAGGACTAGCCACAAAGATTGAACTATAAGTACCAATAAAAATTCCCACAGCTAGAGCTAAAACAAAATCTCTTATAGAGCTTCCTCCGAAAATAATGATTGCTAATAAAGCTAATATGGTAGTGAAAGAAGTGTTTATAGACCTAACCAATGTCTGGTTAATACTCTTATTAATAGTATTCATAAAATTTTCAGAACTTTTTGGTAAATTTTCTCTAATTCTATCAAAAACTATAATAGTATCATTAATACTATATCCTAAAACTGTCAAAATAGCAGCGATAAAAGGGGTGTTTATTTCAGTATTAAAGAATTTTCCCAGCACAGCAAAGACTCCCAATACTATTATAATGTCATGAAAAAGAGCCACAATAGAAGCGATTCCGTATTTCCAAGAGGAAACTGGTTTGGAAACTTTTTTAAAGACTAGAGCAATATATAAAACTATAATAATTAATACTAAAAAAATAGTGTTAAAAGACTTGCTCTTTAATTCTTTTCCAATAGATGGCCCAACTGCTTCATAACGTAATTCTTCTATTTCTGCTAGACTACCAATTTTTTCTAACACACTTTGATGGATGTCCTCTGAGTCATCTTTAAAACGTAAAATAATCGAATTGCTTTCTGTCGGTTGAACAATTAAACTATTAAGACTTAAATCTTGCAAAGCCTCTCTGATCTCAACGGCGCTTAATTGTTTTTCTCCATTAAATTGTACTTCCAATAAACTTCCTCCAGTAAAATCAATCCCAAACTTTAATCCCCAAGTAAGCACGGCTACAATCGACAGGGCCACCAAAATTCCGGAAAAGCTTAACCAAATTTTTCTATTCTTTATCACATTCAAATTAATCATATTTTTATTATTTTAATTATTTATCTTATTAATTTAAATTATCTTCTTTTCTCTTAGCTCCCAAAAGAAATTTTGATTTTTCCATTCTTTTTCCAAGAAATAAATTTAAAAGATTTCTAGCAACAACGATGGCACTAAACATTGAAACGGAAACTCCAATAAATAAGGTTGTTCCAAAGCCTTTTAAAGCACCAGTTCCAAAGCTCATCAAAACTAGACAAATCAATAAAGTAGAAATATTACCGTCTCTAATTGACGACCAAGCACGACGAATACCCTCATCAATAGAATCTTTTAAGGTTCGTCCAGATTTTAATTCCTCTTTTACTCTTTCAAAGATAAGAACGTTAGCATCAACGGCCATACCAATTGACAAGATGAGACCAGCTATGCCAGCCAAGGTTAAAGTAACCGAATTTAAGCCATAAACAAACAGGATTACTCCGATAACTGAAAAAAGGATTATCATTGATATATCTAGGATTTTTAATTCTTCAAAGGTCATAAATATCAAGCCCACGAAAAACAAGGCAATAATCAAAGAGATTACTATTGGAAGAGATTTAAAGATGGCTAGAACTGTAAAGCCGTATATTATTAAAGAAAAAACAGAAAAAACTCCTGGTAATCTGTAAAAAATTATCATAAATAAAGCCACCAAAATCAATCCTATAATTCCAGCTTTTAAGCTGTCAACGATAGATTGATGACCCAAACTAGCTCCTACAGTTTTTTGATTTATCAATTCTATAGGAACAGGTAAGGCTCCAGCCTTTAGTCTTTGAACTAATTCTTTAGCTTCAGCAATACTAAAACCACCCGAGATAACTGCCTTACCGTCAGGAATTTTTTCATTGACAGTAGGGACACTGATTGGATAATCATCTAAATAAATAGCCACTGGCTTTCCAATATTTCTTTCGGTAATATCACCAAAAAGCTTAGCTCCTTCCTCATCAAACTCTAGAGAAACTTCTGGAGTGTTGTCATTAGAGTTAAATTGTAATACTGCCTTTTTTAAGTTTTTTCCTGTCAATTCAGTGTTTTTCCAATTATCAGTAAGACTCATTAAATCTTCCTCAGTCATTTTTTCTAATATTATCCTTCTGGTCTTATATTCAAAAGAATCCTTATTTGTTTCAGCCAATAAGACTCCGGACTCTGGATTTCTTTTTTCTTCAACTTTAAAAATAGTATAATTAGTATCGGTTTCTATAATTTCAGAGACCCCTCCAGCTGATAAATCTTTAATAAAATTAAAAATACTAGGCTCATTTTCTGAATTTATCCAGCCTAAATCTCCATCATTTTCAGCACCAACGTTTCCGGAAGCATCTAAAGATGTTGGGGTATTGTTAGTCTTGGCTATTGAAACAAAATCCTCTCCAGCCAAAACCTTATCATGTAATTCTTTTATTTTTGTCTTTAGGGAATCGTTATATTCCTGCATTAATGCTAAATTGTCGCCAGAAACATTAGCCATACTTAAGTCTTGCTCCTTAAATTCTAATTTAGGAGTCTCTCCAATTTCTTTAATAGCCTCTTCAACGCTCTTAACTCCTGCTAACTCAACTATAATGCGATAATCACCATCAACTGTCTTATTTATTTGGATAATTGGCTCACTAACTCCAAAAGCATTTACTCTCTTTTCAATAACGTCTCTAACCCCATCCAATAAATCATCTTTGTCAACATCCGGAATTTGAGAAACATCAGCCTGATAGACTAATTGAGCTCCACCTTGTAGATCTAGTCCTAAGCGAAAAGGAGCTTCTTTAATTTTTGGCAAAATAACAACATTATTAGTTTTGGATGATAAATAATCAGTAAAACGATTATAATAAGTATCTCCGGTCTTTAAGCCGACTAGCAATAAAAACAAAACAATAAGAGCAAAAATTAAGCCATTTCTTTTTTTGTTAGAAAATTTAGGTTTTGTAATAGACATAAAATATTTTAAATAAATTAAATAATTATTAGGTTATTTTAAAACAATTTTTAACAAAAATCAAGTAATCTCTAGAGTTGATTTTTTGACCAATTCGTGTTATAAATAAAATATTAAAATTAATAAGAATTATATGTCAATAATACCAATGGTAATTGAAAAAAGTGGCCAAGGAGAAAGAGCCTACGATATTTATTCTCGTCTTTTGAAAGACCGAATAGTTTTTCTAGGAGAACCAATTAACGATCACACCGCCAATATTATAATTGCCCAGCTTCTTTTTTTAGAGGCCGAGGACAAAACTAAAGATATTAAGTTCTATATAAACTCTCCAGGGGGATCTGTAGTTTCTGGCTTGGCAATTTATGATACTATGCAATATATTAGTTGTGATGTCTCTACTATTTGCGTTGGAATGGCAGCCTCCATGGCTTCAGTTTTATTAGCAGCTGGAACCCCTGGAAAAAGATTGGCCCTACCAAATAGTGAAATAATGATTCATCAAGTAATGGGCGGATACGAAGGACAGGCTAGCGATATTAAAATTCACGCTGAACACATTCTAAAGATAAAAGACAAAATGAATAAAATTCTAGCTAAACATTCTGGTAAAAAATTAGCCGAAATAGAGAAAGATAGTGATAGAGATTATTTTATGAATACCGAAGAAGCTAAAAAGTATGGGCTAATAGACAAAATAATATCAAAATAAGTTCAAAAGTATATTAAAATAACTACAAAAAATAGGGGAATTTCCCCCTATTTTTTTATCTCTAAGCTAATATTAATTTAATCTAAAAGAATTAACCATCATTTTTAAAATATTTATATAAGACTGAGGTTGATTCTCTGAAAAATTATACAAAATAGTATAAATATTTTTTAAATTTTTATCTGTTAAATAAAAAGCGGAGCCGTCCTCACTATATAATCCGCTCCAATCCTCTTTTATAATAATATCTTCGCTGTTAATAAAACTAAAAAATCTAGAGCCATACCAACTTCCAATATTTTGTTGTCCTTCGTTTTTCTCAACTAAAACTTGAAAAAAGGAATTATCATCAATCGAAAAAATAACAGAAGACTCATCACTCAAAATACTTTTATCCCAAGCCCCTGGATATAAAAGAGAATAATTGAAAGAATTATTTTTAAACTCATCAATATTAATATTATCAACTAATTTATTTACTCCGATAGGGTTATATAAGCTTAAAACTTCAGAAAGATCATTATAACCATCATTATCAGAATCAACTTGTAAATAATTGGAACCTAAAACATACTCCTCTTCATCACTTAGTCCGTCGCTATCGCTATCTAAAAATACATAAGAAATAGCCTCCTCTGTATTGTTTTCTTCAATTTTTTCAATGTCTTCAACAATGCTTTCGGTTTGATTATTTTCCTCTACAACATCAACTATAACATTTTCTTCCTGCTTTTCTTCTGCCAAATCAGCAGAATTATTGTTTGTGTTATTAATAATATTATCTGTTTTGTTCTCATTATTAAAGCTAAATAAACTATTAAAAGAAAAATTGGGGTTACTAATATAAGAAAAAATCAAATATCCCAAAAAGGCTACAAAAATAAAACCAAAAATCATAATAACTAAGCCTATTTTTTTATTTTTTTGTTTATGTTCTTTAGTCGGAGCAATCTTTGTTTCTCCACTATCAGAAGAAACTTCAAAGCGACCACTCTTATAATTCTGTGGCATTCTATGAATATTAAAGACTGGGTCCGGAGTAAGAGTCTCTAATTCTTTTTGACTTTTTTTGTCTATCATAAATTATTTAATAGCTAACTCTGGATATTTTTCTATAAAAAGATTTTTGTCTACAAATAAATCGATATTTATTTTTCCTCCTCCAAAAGGATTATAACCAGAAATAATTTCTTGACCATCCAAATAAGTATCTGAGTCTGTGTCTGGGTTCAATGGATCAGTTCCAAAAATCATAATTTCTTCATGATCGCCTAAACCGTCACCATCTGTATCAATTATATAAGGGTTGGTTCCATAAAGATAAATTTCATCATAATCAGTTATTCCATCTATATCACTATCAACAGTTTCTAATGTAGTGGTTCCCAAATCTTCTTCAGCTTCATTCTCTATAATTTCTTCCTCGGAAGTTGTCGCTATAATTTCAGCATCATTACTCTCATTATTTATATTTTCATTTATCACATCTTTATCCTCTATAATAACATTTTCCTGTGAGGGATTATTTTGATTTAGAGTCTTTGGTAATAAAATTTTAGAATAAACAAAATAACCCGCAATTCCAATAATGGCAAAAATAAAGATAATTAAGAAGATAGTTTTAATAATTTTTCCTGATTTGTTATCATCTTCTTCCTCAAATTCTGATAAACCATCAGCCGAAGGAGAAATGGCCCCCTTCATTGAGCTTTGAGCATTAAAGTTCATAGGAGCTTTGTTGACTGGTTGACTTTCTGATTTGTCTGAGTCAGCAAAAATATCATCAACTTTATTATTTTGATCTTTTTGTAAATCTTCGAACATAATTTTTAAATTAATATTTAGATATTTCTTATTAAATTATAACACAAATAATAAATTAACAAAATATTTATTCTGTTTATTTTAAGGAATAAGATAGATGCCTAAATCTCCTCCCCCTATAGACAAAGAGCTACCGGAACAAAAACCGTTACTACAAGTCCTACCAGCCCCTAAATAATTACAATCAGAGTTAATATTGCATTGCTTTATTTCTTTTATACATCTGACAGAATGTGCTTCTTGTTTTGTTTTAGAGGATCTTTGTATCCCATTGCTACTGCTATTTAATAATCTAGCTATTGCTTTACTGCTATCATTTGAATTTGAAATAGATGACCAATAACTAGCCCATTGTACATTTGTAGCGATTGGATTAAAAAATTCTCCAGAAGAATACATCAAAGGATTAAACAAAGCAGAAAACCCAGAGGAGTTACTACCGGTCCAAGGAGGAGAAGAATTTGAGACAGTGGTTTTTAATTTATCACCAGCATCAAGACAGGATAAGGCCCCGCCATCTCTACTGGCGTCACAGGACTGACCATCATTTTTTAAATAATTTTCTAAAACGTACCACTCATTATCAGTTGGAACTCTCCAGCCCTCCGGACAAATACCTTTAAAGCTACTGCTTTCATAAAAATAATCCATAGCTTCTTCCCATTTATATAAACCACCAAAAAGATTACACATAAGAGGATCATTGTCCTGACAATATTTTTCAATTGTTGTATTATTAGCCGAGCTGCTAGTCGACAAAATCATATTTCCAATATTCAAACTATCTTTTAACCAACATTGATTACCAATCAAAACAGTTCTATAATAACCACCTTGATTTCTAATTGTTCCGTTAGAATTCCACGGCCCTCCTGGATATTGAACTAAGTAATTACCACAATTACTAGAAACATTAAGAGAAAAAGTTTTCGAAGAACTCATACCTAAACTATTCTGAGCCGAAACTGTAATTGGATAATCATTAATAATTTCTAATAAATAACCCTTTATCTTCTTATTAGCAGAGTCATAAGAAAGTCCTTGAGGTAAACTAGAACCAATCGAAAAAGAAACTCCTTCACCAGACCCAAAGGTCGACAAATTACATTCATAATAATCTCCTAAATTTGCCACTGTTAAACAATTGTTTAAATTAATAACTGGGGCATTGGCTGATATATTTATAGAAAAAGTTTTAAAATTGTTTCCATAAGGAGTATCTACTATAATTTTATAGGGATAAGATCCAGGGACAAAGACGCTTGTATTAAGACCGCTAGAAGTTTCTTTAATCTTTACAGAATATTCTTGGTCAGCTAATCTTTCTAAACAAGCCTCTAATCCACCTGAGGCAGGCATTAGAGCAACACAATTACTTTCTGAGAGAACAGATTGGGCATTTAAGCCTTCATTATTTGTAGCTATTTTTACACTACCAGCGGCTAATTGATTTTTGGAATTAACAATTATTTCAGACAAGAGAGGTGTTCCGTAATTAACATTATAATTAATATCTCCTGCTATTACTTGAGGAATA
>DAOOQF010000011.1:0-20523 GCA_035388665.1 bacterium
CCTAAAGTCCCATCAGCGTCACCGATCATTTTTTTAACACTATCAGCTAATTGATATTCACTCATGTCAAGCCGAATCATATAATTTTCATCACCAAAATAAACCTCGGATACAGATTTAGCTAATTCAGTTTTTCCAACTCCAGTTGGGCCTAGAAATAAAAAGCTAGCAATTGGTCGATTGCCCTCCCGAAGTTCAGCTCTAGCTCGACGCAAACTTCCAGAAACTGCTGAAACAGCCTCTTCTTGACCAATCATCCTTTCATGAATTTTTTGTTCAAGGTTCATTAATTTTTCGCCCTCAGATTCAGTTACTTTAGAAACCAAAATTCCGGTGATATCACTAATAACCTCAGCCACATCATTTTTAGTACAAATTTTTTTGCTAGGATCAGATTGAGAAGCTTTAGAATTTTTAACAGCCACTGCTTTGATAATATTAACCGCTTTCTCTGGTAAAAACTTATCATTAATATATTTCATTGATAAATGAACGGTTTCTTCAATAGAATTATAATCAAAATAAATTCCATATTTGTTTTCTAGCCAAGAGATTTTACTTTCTAACATGTAGACGGCATCATTAAGTTCTGGTTCCACAACATTAATAGTATTCATAACCTGAGACAGAGCCTTGCCCTCTAAATATTTGGAATAATTTTCAACACTAATTGAGGCTAAACAATACATACCTTGACGACCCAAGGTCTCAGCTAAAACTTCTGATAATTCTAGGCTTTCTTCGTTACCCGCTGAAATTCCCATAATGTTTTCAATATTATCAATATATAAAATAATATTTTTTGATCTTTGAATCTCGTTAATAATTGTCAACATTCTTTCCTGGGCTTGAATGGGAGACGCCCCACTAACCAAACGAGAGATGTCTAATTCCACTAATCTCTTATCTTTTAAAAATGCAGGAACCTCTTCCTTAACCATTAATTGAGCCAAGCCCTCAACTATTGTTTTTTTACCACAACCAGAATGCCCAACCAATAAAATCCCACTTTGTCCGCCTTCAAAAGACTCAAATATCTGTCGAAGCTCCTTATCTCGGGCTACACATGCTTCATAATAGCCATACTTAGCCATAACAGTCATATCACGAGAGAAATAATCAACTGTTGGGGTGGCAATAGCGGTATAGGAACGATTCATGTTGTTTCCCGGCTTTAATCGGGCCATTTTTTTAAAGATTTTATAATCTTCATACATTTTTTCGTTTATCCTAAACCATTTTACAGCGTTTTCAATCTTATCCTGAGAAACCTCTAGCTCATAAAGAATTTCTTGCAAAACAGGATTTTTCTGATAACAAAAAAGTATCACATTTAAAACACCAACTTCTTGCTTTCTATTGCAGTAGGCATCACTAAAGGCTGACAATAATATTTCCTGAACATGCTCAGAAAAGACCAACTCCTGTCCAGCAGTTCTAATATTCTCCTGAGAAGCTAAATGTTTTTTTAATAATTCTATTAATTTTTTAATATCAACATTTAATCTGACAAATAAATTACTAATAGCATTAGATTTTAGAAGGGACCAAAATAAATGAATAGTGTTAATTTCTTTCTGCTTTAACTTATGAGCCAACATATAGGAATTTTCCACTATTAACAATAATTCTTCATTTAGAGTTCGAGATATTTCTATCTTTGACAATTTTTTGTAATCAATAACTTGATTATTGTGTTTTTTATTCTTAATTTTCTTAATCTTTTTCAACGAAGCCCTAGACTGACTAACCCTGTAAACAATAAACATATCAAAAATTAAAGAAATCAAAAACAATGATATTAAATAACTTTCATTTTTATAAAAATTTAATAATTCTTCCGGAGTGTCAATAAAAAAATTAAAATTAGAGTAAATCCAAAATGCCAATGATAAAAGACCCGAAACTCCAATTATATAAGCCAAAATATTAATAATTTTATCTATTTTTTTCTTTAATCTTCTCAAAAATATTAAAGACTTTTTAAAGACGTTATTAAAAAACAAGGCTCGGCCCAAGAAGATAGCCCAAACTTGACCCTTTTCACCCTTAATAAAATCTTCTTCTTTAAATATGATTGGTTCTAATAATTCTTTATTCATATAATTAAAAAATTCTTTGCCAAATTAAATAAACAATAAATATCGGTAGGAACAACCACAAAAATAATAATAATAGACTAATTACAACAAAGAATAAAAAGGCAATAAATCTAAACAAGATCTGAAATAACCTAACAAAAAAACTAATCAAACGACTAATAAAGTCACTTTGACCATACATTGGAGTAAATAAGTTTTTGAGCCAAACGCCAGCTCCAATTATTATCCACTTTTCTCGCAAAAAATTTCCCAAAACTCTCAAAAACCTAACAAAACCAAGGCTATACCACCAAATTGGAAAATAAGCTATATCAAATAACACCTGAGCTGAAATTTTACCAAAATAAAAGAAAAAATTATTGTTCATATATCATAATAATAGCAAATTTCAATTATAAAAGCAAAAAGCCCTCATTAAAAGGGCTATAATTGCTGAGGATAAATTTCAAATGAAATTATTATTTTACTGACACTAAAATATCATTTTTAGCACCAATATCCAATAAGACTTTGTCTCCATCTTTGACACGACCTTCAATTATATTCAAAGCTAACTCATCTAAAATCATATTTTGAATAACTCTTTTGAGAGGTCGGGCGCCAAAGGCTGGATCATAACCTTTATCGGCTAAATGTTTCTTTACTTTTTGACTAATCTTAATAGCAATGTTTTTATTTTTTAACCTAGTCTCAACTTTTAATAACTCTAAATCAATAATTTTTTCTAGAGATTCTTTCTGCAGGTTCTTGAAGACAACAACTTCGTCGATCCTATTTAAAAATTCTAGCTTAAAGTGATCTCGCAAAATTCTATCAATTTTTTCTTTCATTTCATCTTGACGATATTTATCATTTTGCTCTTGATTCTCTCCCCCGCCAAATCCAATAGAATATTGTTTAATAACTTCATTACCTAAATTAGAAGTCATAATAATGATAGTGTTCTTAAAATTTACCTTTCTTCCCTTAGAATCTGTTAGGACTCCATCATCCAAAATCTGCAATAGAATATTAAATGTTTCTGGATGAGCCTTCTCAATTTCATCAAATAAGATAACACTGTATGGTCTGCGACGAATCTTGTCGGTTAATTGTCCGCCCTCATCATGGCCGATATAGCCCGGAGGAGATCCAATTAATTTAGCAACGCTATGCTTCTCCATAAACTCACTCATATCAAGTCTCACTAAAGCATTTTCATCATTGAACATAAACCTAGCAATGGTTTTGGCTAATTCAGTTTTTCCAACTCCAGTCGGACCAACAAATAAAAATGAACCAATTGGTTTTTTCTCTTCATTAATTCCGGCCCGACTTCTACGAATAGCATTAGAAACAGCTGATATTGCCTCGTCTTGACCAATAACTGACGTCTTCAATTCTTCTTCTAGCTTTGTTAATTTCTGGATTTCACTCTCTAGCATTTTATTAACCGGAATACCAGTCCAACGAGCTACCACCTTAGCAATATCTTCTTCGTCAACCTCTTCCTTCAAAATATGCTGACCCTTTTTTTGTATTTTAACCAAATCTTCTTGTTGCTTTTTAACTTCTTTTTCTAATTGAGGGATAAGCGAATATCTAATCTCAGCTACCTTAGTTAAATCATCGCCCCGGCGCTCAATTATATCAGCCTCCATTTTTAATTCATCTATTTTTCTTTTTGATTCTCTAATCTTAGAAATTATTTCTTTTTCATTGGTCCAATGAATTTCTAATTGATTAGCTTTTTCTTTTAATTCCTCTAATTCCTTGTTTAATTTTGTTTTTTTAGAAACATTATTTTCTTTGGTGTTTGAAAATCCAGCCTTAACTATTTCTAATCTTTTTATTTCTCTTTTCATATTATCCAAATCTTCGGGCATCGAATCTATTTCCATCCTTAAGGCTGAAGTAGCCTCATCAACTAAATCAACTGCCTTATCTGGCAAGAACCTGTCAGTTATATATCGGCTAGATAATTTAGCTGCTGCCACTAAGGCATCATCGGTTATTCTAACTCCATGATGAACTTCATATTTTTCTTTAATACCTCGAAGAATCGAAATAGTATCTTCGATAGTTGGTTCAGCTACATAAATTGGTTGAAAACGTCTCTCTAGGGCAGCATCCTTTTCGATGTATTTTTGATATTCCTTGGTAGTAGTAGCCCCAATAGTTCGAAGTTCTCCTCTAGCTAGAGCCGGCTTTAACATATTAGAGGCATCCATTGACCCCTCACTAGCCCCCGTTCCTACTAGAGTATGAAGCTCATCGATAAACAAAATTATTTTACCTTCTTGAGATTTAATAGTTTTTAAAACTGACTTAAGGCGATCCTCAAATTCACCTCTAAATTTAGCCCCGGCCACTAAAGCTCCTAAGTCTAAAGAGACAACCTCCTTGTCCTTTAGCATTTCCGGAACATCACCACTAACAATTCTCTGAGCCAAGCCTTCTACGATAGCTGTTTTTCCGGTTCCAGCCTCACCAATTAATACTGGATTATTTTTGGTACGACGAAGCAAAACCTGCATAATGCGACGAATTTCTGTATCACGACCGATAACTGGATCTAATTTTTCCTGCCGAGCTAATTCTGTTAAATTAATAGTATATTTTTCTAGAGTTCTAAATTTACTTTCTGGTTCGGGATCAGTAATTCTTTGCGATCCTCTCAACTCTTTTAATATCTCTAAAACCTTTTGATATTCTATTTTAAAATTTAATAAAACATTTTGAGCCGGTCCTTTTATACCAATTAAGGCTAAAAATATATGCTCGGTAGAAATAAATTCATCGGCCATTCTATCGGCCTCTTTTTTGGATCTATCAAAAATAGCGGCTACCTCTCCAGTCCCTTGAACAGACTGAACAGATTCAAAATTTGTATTATTAGTCTTTACTCTTGGTAATTTTTTTATTTCGTTAAAAGCATAACCCTCTATTAACTCTGAATCTATCTTTAATTTATCTAAAATAACCCTAACTAAACTTTCATTTTGTTGAAGCAGGGCTAACAATAGATGCAGACCCTCAATGTATTGTTGTCCAGAATCAGAAGCAATAACTTGAGCATTAATAATGACCTCTTGTGATCTATTAGTAAACTTATTAAACATATTTATTTAAATTATTAATTAATTGTCCCATAATTAGCAATCAATTACTCGGACTGCTAATAGTATAATTTATAATTTTAATTGCGTCAAGAGTATAAATAATAAATTAGAATATATCAAAAAGCTAATTAAAACGGTCAAATATTAAATTTCTATTTACCCCTTATAACTCAATTAAAAGGCTTGACACAAGATAACAAAGATGATATTATAGTCAAAGTGATTAGACCTTTAATAATAACCAAAAAAACGTAAAAGATGAATAAAAACGTAAAAGACATTTGTTATGTAGATGGACAAGAGCATTTTTTTCTTTATAATCTGATACCATATAAAGAAAAATGGTTTTGCGATGTAATAAAAACGGAGGACTCTGCCATAGAATCAAATGTAAGGATTGTTCCCTTTGACAAAATCACTTTCGCTAATGACCCCAAGGGCGAAAGAAAAAATTACCTTATTCAATGTGAAACCGCAAAGTCAGATGCTCTTTATAAAAAAATTGCGGACAATATCAAAGAAAAAATAAAAAAAATCCAGCAACTCGAAGCTGCCGGAGAGGCCTAATTATCGGAAAAATTAAAACTATAGGCATGGCCCGTCAAAAAAAGACGGGTTTTTTATTTACCAAAAATCTCTTTAATAACTTCCGAAAGATTTTTTACAAAAATAAATTTTAATTTTTTAAAATTATCCATTATTCTTTTTTTGTCTTTATCATTTCCAATGTCAGCTAGGATAATTTGTTTAAAGCCCATTTTTTCAATTTCTCGCAACCTCATATCTAAATAAGCTACTGCTCGGATTTCTCCGCTAAGACCCAGTTCACCCAAAACAGCCTTTTCTTTGCCAATTTCTTTATTAAGATAAGAAGAAATAATTGCCATAGACACAGCCAAATCTAGGGCGGGATCACTGGTCTTAAAGCCACCAACAATATTTAAAATAATATCTTGATTAGTTAAGTCTAGTTTTTGTTTTTTAGAAATAACAGCTGACAAAACCTGTAAACGATTTAGATCAAAGCCAGAAGCCTTTCTCTGGGGATAACCAAAGGCAGTTCGGCTTACCAAAGATTGAATATTAATTAAAAAAGGTCGATTGCCTTCAACCACACAAGAAAAAACTGAGCCCGGAAAAGACAAGGACAAATCCCCCTCTAAAAAAGAAATGCTAGGATTTTTAACCTCCTCAAAACCATCTCCGGTCATCTCTAAAACTCCAATTTCATTAACGCTACCAAAACGATTTTTTACTGAACGCAAAACTGAATGTCCACCTCTGCCATCGTTTTCTAAATATAATACTACATCAACAATATGTTCCAAGGATTTTGGACCAGCCACTTGACCATCTTTTGTAATATGGCCTATCAGAAATACTGGAATATTATATTTCTTGGCTAACTCCATAAATTTAATGGCCACTGCTCTAATTTGACTAATTCCGCCAGCCTCACTCAAAATAGAGGCCGAATAAATTGTTTGGATAGAATCAACTATTAACATGGCTGGTTTTAATTTTATGGCCGATGAAATTATTTTTTCTAAATTTGTCTCCCCAATAAATTTAAACTTGGTCAAATCACACTTTAATCTCTCTAGTCGTAATTTTACTTGTCCAGCCGACTCTTCCCCGGATATATATAAAGCATCTTTAAATTCCTTGTTTTTTTTAATCAAAAAATCTGATAATTGCGCTAATAAAGTTGATTTTCCTACACCTGGCTCACCACTTAATAAAATAATTGATCCGGAGATCAAACCACCTCCCAAGACTCTATCAATTTCAGAAATTCCCGACTGCCAACGAATAGCTTGAATATCCTTGGCCTGGCTCAAATCAATAATCTCCGAAATAGCCATTTTAGTAATAATATTATCAGCTATTTTTTTATTATCTTTAATATCTTCAATCAATGTTCCCCATTGTCCACATTCCAAACAACGCCCACTCCACTTAGGAAATTGGGCGCCGCAATTCTGACACTCATAAATTGTTTTAAGTTTTTCGGCCATGGTTCAATCAAATTTAATTTTCCATTACTTATCTAGCTCTATCTATATAATTTTGTTTATATAATTCTATTTGTCTGATTCTATTTGTCTAATTCAGATTCAATCAAAGATTCTAACTCCTCTTCATTAATGTCACCTAAAAAATCTTTATCATTAATGTAAATATAAGGAATACCAACCACTCCCAAGCTCTCAGCTTCTTCAATATTGCTTAAAATGTCTTGATCAACTTCTTTATTTTGTAAACAGGATTTAAAATCTTCTAAGTTTAGTTTGGCTTTCTGGGCTAAATCAATGAATAATTGATTATTAGATTCAACAAATTGATCTTTGTTTTGATAAAGCAATTCATTATAATTCCAATATTTACCTTGATTATTGGCACAACGAGCCGCCCGAGAAGCTTGAAAAGAAAAAGACTCCACAGAATTAGTGTCGGGATAATCCTTCCTTATTATTAACACATCATCCTTAAATTTATCATAAACTTTTTTTAAAACATTCTCCTGCTCAAAACAAAATGAGCAAGCAAAATCTGACCAATAGAATATTTTTATTTTAGCCTCTAGCCTTCCTAAAACGGGGTCAGTCGATTGAATAATTGGTCCAGACCCTTCTAACTTATAACTCTTAGTAGAAACAAAGGGATCCTCTAGAGAACTCATAGAATTTTTATCTTGATTATTCAATAATTCCAGGGCAACCTGATCTTTAGCATTAAATAAAGAATTTCTAAACCAATAAATAGAAACTAATAATAATAAAAACAGCAAAATTGAAACCAGGATAAAAATAATCTCAAAATAATCTCTTTTCTGCTTTTTTGTTGTTTTGTTTTTTGCCATATTTTTTGTTTTATTTTTTATTTTTATTGCCAAATAGCTGAATCGACTAACCATTCTCCCCCAACCTTTATAAAGCTTATTTTTACATCCTGATTAAAGACTCTAGGCTCTCCATCGGAGGAATTTTCTTCTCTCTGAGTCGGCACCAAAACGTCAACCTGTCCGCTATCTAAAGCAAAATCTGAAATCTCAGGCTCAACTAAAGCCTTAGTAACTATTCCGTAAAAACTACCAGAATATTGGGTATTAGCCCTCAAATCAGCTACATATTCTTGCGCCCATTTTTTCATCTTAGCACTCATAAAGATTTCCAAATCTTCAATGTTTCCATAATTAGATTGGTTAGAATAAGAACCAAATCTTTCAGCAAATGATCTAGATAATTGTTTAAAATCATCCTGGCTCCAATCTCTATTATTCTCAGCTTCTTCGTCAAAAGTATATACTATAGAGTCTTTTTTTTGTTGGATCATTTCATTAAACTCTTCTTCGGGGGTTTTCTCAATTTTTTCTGTTTTGTTGGTAATCTTGTCAATTAACGTTCTAAAGGGATTTTTATCTGGTGACAAAAACAAAACCACAAACAAAATTAACAAGATAATAGCCAAGGCTATCAATAAATAACCAACTTTTCTCTTACTAGAATTAATCATATTTTTTTAATTTATTTTTATATTTGTTTTTATATTTATTTTTAAAATATTCTATTCCTCTTCTCCCATGCTACGGGCAAATTCTTTTTTAGCTTCCTCTATTTCCAATAATTGTCGTGGGTCGGAAGTTATTAATTGATCTTCACTATATGAAGCTACTATTTTAATGGCTACGTGCTTATTACCAGCAAAAAATATTCCCTCACCAACGCCACACTCTAATAATAAATATTTTTCTCCCTCTGTCAGCATAAAAGTCTTTTGGACTAAGTCAATCGAGGCCGGGGACTGTTTTAATAATATTTGCAAAGAAGAGTTGGTTACAATAGCCTGTCCATAAGGAGAAGTTAAAAAGTCATTAACATCCTGAGTAATAGTAGTAACACCCAAATAATATTTACGACAACGCTTTACTAAGGCAAAAATAAATTTAGCGCTATCTTCGTTTTGCATCATCCACCAAGCTTCGTCGATAACCAAAACTCTTTTCTTAGTTTCACTGCGAACTACATTCCAAATATAATTAACAATAGTGTAGATAGCAATTGGTCGAAGCTCGTCCTCTAGATCCCTAACTGAAAAACAGACCAATTGGTTATTCATTTCTACATTAGTAAAATTATTTAATAAACCAGAGAAGGTTCCTTCAGTATATTTTTTTAAACGTAAAGACAACTCATTTCCACCTTCCATGCCCTCTAAAACTTGTTGTAAATCAGATAATGTTGGAGGTTCAATTTGAGACAAATCAGAATCAGGCGTAATATCTTTCTTAGCATAGGTTTCTAATAAAGCTCTATCCACCACCGAATCTTCATCATGATTTAATTCTCCAACCATTAAGCGGACCAAGCCCTTTAAAGTAATAACAGCACTTCTAATAATATCTTTGGGCTTAGCCTCACCACCAATAGAACGAGGCAAATCAAAAGGATTAATTTTACTCTCACTAGATAAAGAAATATTAACATAAGTTCCACCAACAGCTTCAGCTAAATATTTATATTCATATTCAGGATCTATAATAATTACATCAGTTCCCATCATTAAAGAGCGCAAAACTTCCAATTTAATACAATAGCTTTTTCCCGCTCCAGAAGTGGCAAAAACAACCGAATTAGCATTCTGCAAACTAAATCTATCGAATAATATTAAGCTATTGTTGTGACGATTGATTCCATAAAGGATACCCTTATCGCTAGTTAATTCACTGGAAATAAAGGGAAAAGAAGAAGCGATCGGAGAAGAATTCATATTAAAGGTGATATAAAGCTCATCGTTACCAAGCGGCAAAGTAGAATTAAAACCTTGCTCTGTTTGATAAAAACCTCTCTTGCAATAAACTAAACGAGAGCCAAAAATATCTTCCACTTGATCAGACAAACGATCCAGCTGTTCAACACTATCAGCATAAATAGTCACATATAAGGCAAATTGAAAAAATTTTTCTGTTCCCTGAGTTAAAGAGTCTCTTAAATATTCAATATCTCTCAAAGCTGTTTCTCGGATTGGATCACGTGGAGCTCCTTTTTCAGAATCGGCCACTATTTGAGCCTCTAAATTACCCACCCTGTTTTTTAATTGTTTTAAAATAATAGCACTCTTAACTGGATAAAAAAACATCGAAACATCAAAATATTCGTTCAGGTTTATAATTGGAGCAAACCAACCAACACTAATATATCTAGGATAACTAATAACAAAAATAGTTCGCAAAAATTTCTGCCCTAAATTAAGATTTGTTGGACCAACTCTAAAACTAGCTGGAGAAATCAAATCTCGAACAGACAAAACACCCCGACGAAAAGCTTGCTCTTCTTCAATTAATTCTTTGGTAATTTCAACATCCTCGTCCTTAATTCCAGCTCTTAGCAACTCCTCTTCTATTAAGCCTTTCTTTTTCTTCTTGGGATCTGAAAATGCTTCTTGTTTTTTTAAATCTATCATATTTTATATTTTAATATTTATTCTACTTGTAATTTACCTATATCCACTAAAGGCTGATTTTTAGAAGTTTCGGGATTATATGAATTATAATATAACTCAATTAATTCTTGGGTATTAAGTTGCTTAACATCCACTCCTAAAGATAACAGGGCAGAAAAAATACTATCTACTCGACGAGACAAATTATCTTTATATTTCAAAAACTTAGCCTCTTTTAATTTCAAAACGGTAGCTGGTTTAAAAATTTCAGTTAATTGAGAAAAGAAGCCTTTATGCTTATCGGAAAAAGGACTATAAGGAATAACTACAAAAAATTTTTTATTCATAATTTTCCCCATAGAAACCAATTCTTTTATATATTCAATATATTCTCCGGTTTGAATCTTTAAAAGTCTATTAGTTTGTTCTTTCTCTTTAGTTTTTAAATACTCAATATAATTATCAATATTTAAATCACGAGATTGAACAACTATTTGGATAGGCGTACTAATATTATTTAAAAAACTAACATAAGAAGATATTATAGCATTTTGTTCGTCTTCACTCTTTAGAGCAAAATTAATACTAGAAACAGCCAAAACCGCCCTAAGAGTCCCATCTCGCATAACAACGGTATCGTCTTTTATTTCCAAAATATCTAAATATTGCTGAGTAGACGCACTGCTATTTTTTTTACCTTTGTTTTGTTCTGTCATGTTATTTAATATATTAAAAATTATTATCTATTTCTATTTTATCGCTGTCTTCTCCTTTATATTTTCCCTTAGTATCAACTATTAAAGAAAGTTCCGCTAATTTATTTTTAGCAAAATATTTATCAGGAGTTATAACGTTTTCATATTGAACCTGTCTTTCTTCTTTTTTTTCTAAACTAATTGCTTTATGATTCCAAATTCTAAGATTGGGCCTCTTAATGGTTTGAATCAAGCTCAAGACAAAGAAATGAAAGGGTCTCCCGTTAATCTTTAAAAAGGCAAAAGTGCCGGAGACTGCTAAAATAAAAACAGAGGCCAGCACAAAAGCAGTAAAATCTAGAGCTTTATAGCAAACAAATATAAACAAAGCTGCCGCCAAAAAAATCAAGAATTGTCTAGTAGTAATTGGACCAATTATCTTTGGCTCAACATCAATAAATTGTGGAACTGTAAATTGCTGCATATTGTACTAAAATACTAAACCTTTATTAAATTTAATTAAAGCCTCTATTTCTTCCTTGGTTAAATAATCCTCTCCAGCTGATTTCAAATTCTCGATAACTTGATCAACGCTACTGGCTTCATTACTGGCTCTAAAAAATATTTTTAAATATAGTTTATTAACAGGGCTTTGTCTCCAAGCCTTAATTCCTTCCAACATTTTACTATAATCAATTTCTTCCAAAACTCTTAATTTCTGAGCAATTCTTTTAAAAGCCTCTGCTGGATCAGATGATAATCTACGAAAATTAATTAAATCCATATATTTAAGCTCATCAATTGGCCCAGTAATTTTAATTCTTTTAACATCGACCATCTGAACTTTCCCATTTTTGTTGAAAGAGATATTAGAATTTTTCTGAGGAGTAATTACCTCTTTTTTGGGAGCAGATAAGGCTTCGGCAATTTTTTTAATATCTTCTTCTTTTATAATTGGTTTTTTTTCAAGTGGTTGTTCAATTATTGCTAAATCCTTCTTTTGATCTATCACCATTGGTAATTCTCTAGATTTTTCGTCTATTTCTCTGTCAGGGGAAGGCAATTCGTAAGAAAAATCTTCAGCCGGCAACATTAAGGGTTCAATCTTAGAGGATATCTTACCATGCCCTAGTTTATTAATCTTGGATAAAACATCATCTTCAATCTTAAAATTATCTTTCATTTGTTGTTCTTCTTTTTCTCCAATCTTTTGGGCAATCATAAAAATATTATCAACCATTTTATCGGCCAGACCAAAGCCTCCGCTATCCTTATTTTCAGTGAATACTTCCCTAACAGAATATCGACTCTTAACTCCTCTTAGATATTTTTCTAAAATAGAAACAAATTTATTTCTTCTATTCTCGTCAACAAATTTCAAGTTTAATATTTTGATAATATCTTCTACCCAATTATTTATTTTATAATCATAATCTTTCTTTTGATAATTTTCTAGAATATTTTGATTAACCGAAACAACTGGCTCTTCATTATTACTGAAATCAAAATTAGACTTTATGTCTTCTGCTTTTTCAATGTCTATATTGTCAATAATTCTCTCCGGTGCCTCGCTCTTTATATTGTCTTGTTTAATTATTTCTTCTGGTTCAGGTTTTAAATCTATTCCCAAATAATCAGACACTTGATAGAAAACATTGTCTTTCAGCTCAGCACTCAAATCGCTAATTTCAGATTTATTCAGACCAAATTCGGTAAACAAAATCAAAGGTAAATTATTAAAATTAATTTCCTTAATCATTACTCTCATAATTAAAGCAGCTAAATCTATCTGATATTTTTTTTCTAATTCATCAATACGACTAACTATCACCGGAGATGAAACAGCTGATTTTAATTTGGGATCTAAATTATTAAATTTATCTAAATAATCAAACATAATTATTTTGATTGTTTATTGCTAATTTTTTTTATTTCACTTTCAATAGCCCTTCTCTCTAAACTACCCTCTGGATATTTGGCTAACATTTCTTGAAGTTTTATTATTTCTGGATTCTCAGCTTCTTTTATAGTCTCATTAATTTTAATTTCCTCATTCTTGAGTTCAGCTTTTTTCTCAACTTTAATTTCTTCTTTTTTTATAGCCGGTTTATTGTCCTTGATGCTTTTTTTAATATCCTGGACTACTGTATTCTTTTCATCAATGTTTTTATTAACAAAGTTAGAATCCCTATCTACTGGAATTATCTCCCAATCATCCCTAGGTATATTAGACATGGAATCAGGGAAAAATACTAAATTTTTATATAACTTTAAAACCTTTTTTAATATTTTTTTCTCATCCTCTTTAAGAGATAATACATCAGGAGATGAAGTCAAATATTTGGCTAAAGCAATGTTTCCTGGAATGCCACTGCCGTTCTCTTTAACAAAATGTTTAATCCAATTGGCAATAGTTGGATCCTGTTCTTTACCATCCAACAAGATTCTCTGAGAAGATATCTGTTCTTGATTAATTAAAAAAGTTCTAATGAATTTGTTCAATGAATCTTTTTTGTTTATTAACAAATAAATCAAAGATCCATTAATTTTTTGAGGGCCAGAAATATCATCATCCGACAAAACAGACAACAGATCTTTTTCTAAAAAATTTAAAACCACCCTCTCTTCTTCGGCCTCATCAAACTCTTTCATAAAATTTTCAGTCAATTCTGATAACTCCTCTAAGTTTTTATCTTCAATTAAATTATTAAACTCATCAACATAAGTTTTATATTTTTCAATTTTTCCTTTTCTGCTTTCTATTTCCTTTTTTACATCCCAAGATAAAAATGATCCCACTGGCAAAAATAATTTTCCCAAAAAATCACAAATAAAATTATTTAAAATATTCATATTAATATTTTTTCCTTCAGCTTCCTTGGACAAAATATCTAAATTAAAATCAGAGACAAAAAAATTAATGACTAAATCTATCAAAGAAGAAATATCAATATTATATTCCTTAGATATTTCTAAATTATTTTTCTCGTCTAAGTTTGAAGAAAAATAAAGATTAACTTCTTCTGGCAAAGAATCTAATTTCTGTAAAAATTGTATGTTTTTGTCTTCCATAAATTATAAGTTATTTTAATTTCAGAATTTATTACATAGACTTGAGACGATTAGAAATAGCAACGAGCATACCGGTATGAACTGTATTGGCACTACTAAATTGCATATTGCGAGTAATACTATTCATCTCGCTTCTAAATTCATCCATTTTATTATCCCGAATTAAACCTCTAAATCTTTCCAATTTTCCAGTTTCTTCAAAAAATTTCTTTAAACTTTCTAACCCCTTAATTGAAGAAGTTAAATCTTTCATTTGGTTTTCTCCAATCTTAGATAAATATTGTTCCTTCTCAGCATTATTGCCTAATGGATCTAAATTTTTCTTAATTCCGGCCAATTTAATTCTAGCGTTTACATATTCCGGAGTACTTGGAGCATTTTTCAAGGCAATCTCTATTTTATTTTTTTGACTAGCAGTTTGTTTATCATGAATAGAATTAAATCCTCCGGCTGTCATAATGTCAGCTAATTTTGGAATTATTAAATCTAGAGACCCTTGGTCATTGATATTTTCTAATTTTATTGTTCCACTAATAACTCCTCTTGCCAAGCTTTCTTTTGTCTTTTCATGTTTTTCTTCACGATCTCTTTTTTCCTCAGGTTTTTCTGCTTTAACAACTCCGTTTTTATCTTTTGGTGGTTCAGCTGTCTCACGTAAATCTACAAAACTTTGTGATAAATTTTGATAATTTCCAGCCAAAGCTGAATCTAATTGATTCATGACCTTATTATCATTACCATAAGATTTTTTAATTTCATCTCTTTTGATTGCAGCTTCATCTGAAGATAATTCTCCCCTCTCCATCAAGGTCATGACCGCAGCAATTCTCTCATGATTGTTAAGCGGCTTGGAATAATCATTCATCTTTTTGCGAACATCATCATCAGTATCCTCTTTCATGCCATCCTTATATTTAGAAATCTGACCGCTATTATGATTTGAAGCTAAATCTAAATCTTTTTCTCCAGCATGCTTAACTTTATTTTTTCCACCTAAAGTAGCAACATTTCCAACAATAGAAACAGTTTTATCTAAGATTTTAACCTTCTTCATCTTATCGGCCAAAGCCTCTCCACCTTTTTCTATTTGTTCTCCTAGATTATCGATATCTCCTTCAATATTAGTATCGACGCCAGCAAAAGTATCGATAGCAGTACTTCCTGTTATATTTTGATATTGCGAAACTAACTCATTTTCTCTTTCTTTTTGAATATCTTCTTCTGGTTTATATTTATCTTGAACTTCTTGAATTTTTAACCGCATATCAGAAGTACTTAATGTGGAATCATTATAAACTGCATCTAATTCATCTCCTTTTTTCTGTTGAATTTCAGCTGATCTAGACTTAGCGTCTTCAATCTTTACTTTTAGATCTTCTAACTGAACTTTCTGTGATTCATTCCTTTCTATGCCTTTTCTTGTTTCATCTATATTTTTCTGAGATATATTGCCAAACATTTTACTACCCTTAGCAAATTCTCCTATTCCCTGACCAATCTTATTAGGAACATAAGCAACGGCTTTTTTAGTTTTTCCAATAGCTTTGTTCAGAGCCCCAGCATCACGTTGTGCTAATTCACTTCTCTTAGTCTCTTTCATAGACTGACGAGCCTTAATAGCATTTTCAGCTCTCTCAATACCAGTAGCCCTTTTACCTAATTTAATAGCCCCAGAGCCCATAGCTTGTAATTTAGCCATACCCTTGCCAGCAACCTTTCCGGCCGCACCACCCATTTCTTGAGCAATCATAACCCCACCTATTAACATGGCAATGGAAATTATGAACTTTAACATATGTTCCGGACTTCCTGCTTGAGTTATAGTAGCATTTCCAACTTCTTCGGCATCAGAAAAGGTGTTTTTTTTCATCGCAGATATTTCAGCACTTCCGGCTGTTCCACCCAAGGAAGCAAAAGATAACCAAATAAAGAAGGCTAAGATTGGTCCAATAATTAAATTTTTTGAAAAATCTGACCACCATTTCTGAGAATATGATTGACCTTGAGGAAACGAAGCTAATAAATAAGCTAGAGGCGATAGAACTACATATATCCAGATCATAACCATCCTAACTACCAACATAAATAACATTATTATAACAACCACAGCTGAAACAATTATCATAACAAGAGCTAAAATTAAAGCTCCAATAACAGACATTAAATCAGCTTCTCCAGAATCAGCTGGATCAAAGTCTAAAATTTTTGTGATGCCTAGCATCTCGGTCATATTAGCTCCAGCAATATCTTTAAAAGCATTAACAAATGTAAGCATTATAACTTGAGCAAAATCAATAAAGACACCACAAATCATCTTGGAGAAATTTATCAGGATTGCCATGATAACTAATTTTGGCAACCAAGTTTTTAAATTGTAACTTTCCACTCTTAAAATTGTAGCGAAAGCGATTACCAATAATATCAAAACAAAAAACATGTTACACAAATCTCTTACCACAATCCAACCATAGGTAACAGCTGATGATTCTATAAATTTATTATATTGAGCTACCCAAATTAAAAGATTCATCAATAAAACAACTATTTTACCTAATAAACTAACTATTGGGGTAATGACCCAACCAATAACCTGCAAAATAGCCGATTGAATTTGTGCGACAACTTCACCTTCGGCCAAAACAGCCTTAAAGGGAATAAAAAAAACAGCAATCAAAACCAAGCTTGAAGCCGTTAACAATATTTTTTTATTATGTTTAAGAAAAAATGATTTCATTTTTTTATATTTGAAAAAATAATTTAAATTAACCAAAAATACCTTTTACCCAAGACCAGGCTGCATCAATAATTATGCTATAAGCATTCAAGACCAAATAAATTATAATAGTTGTTTGTAAAAGTGAAACTAATATAATTAAGCAAGTCCAACCAACTAAACCTTTCTCTACTAATCCTATCTTTTTGCCCATGGCCTTGGCTGCATCAGGAGAAGCTTGCTTTACTTCAGCTGGCACCCATTCTTTTCCTAGGTCGCAAAAGAATCTAGGAAATAATTGATGCATGAACCAATGAAAATAAATATATAATAAGGTCAAACCAAAAGAATCTATTAGATTTTCCCAAGATGCTTTTAATAATTCATCTATTGCTGTAGTAAATTTTTCAATTCCAGAAATAGATTCACTGCTAGCACCAGAAGAAGAGGAAATTTTAGCGCTCTTATCTTTATTTTTATCAGCACTTAATTGCGCTTCTTTTTTAGATTCACTAGAACCTGACTTATTATTTTTATTTAAATTATCCAAAGAACTTTCTAGTGATTCTTTCTTTATATTCTCATCTCTCTCGGGTTTTTTAGTAGGGTTCTCTCTAATCGGAGTTGTTCTGGAATCCATTTCTGGTCCTTTTCTATTCTTGTCCTGAATTTTATTCTCTTTTTTCTGTCCATCTAATGATGACTTTTTTTTGTCTCTTTCTAATTGATCAGCAGCAGCCTCCTCCTCATTCTGATCTTGATTCTCAAAATCTTGATTATTAGTTTTTTTATTAGAAAAACTATTTCGATAATTTTCTTTTACATTTGGAGAGCTATTATCAGCATTTCTTAGGCCAATATTATCCGAAACATTCCTTTTTATCTTAGCAGAAAGCTTTTGAGCAGCAAAATCCTTTTGCAATAATTCTTCCACCTCTTTTTTAACATCCAAATCAAGCCTATTTTTTATTTTTTGATCTATTATTTCTTCAATTTCTTTATTATTTTCTGACATAAAAATAAAAAATAATACTAAGCTTTTAAAAACAAAAACAATTCTTCTTTATATTGATATTATACAATAAAAAAAATCTTTTGACAAATAAAGGAATTGGCTTAAAAACATAGTTTATTACAATAATAACAGACCCTAATAATGAAAAAAAAATATCGCTTGGCAAAAGCTCTAATATAAAATCATCCAAAAAAATACTCCCCAAAAATAATAAAGCCATCACCGACTTTTAGGCAAAAGATATGGCCAGTCAATAAGATCATTAAGAGTTTTTCCCTTTAAAAACATAACTAAAAAAATTATTTTAGTCTTAATCTTTTAAAAGTAAAATTAATAATTTAATAGGAATGCTGAAGTTTTTTGCCAATTGACATGATATTTCACTTTCAGTAATATTTACTGCATCAATTACATAAAATATATAACATAAAATTCTATATTTTTAAAGTATTTTTGTGCTTATTAATGATTGACCAGAATTACTCTTTTTCTAATCAAGCTCACTTTTACTCATTTGTATGCTATCTATAATTAAACTGCAAAATACCTTTAAAGTATATCCCAGTAAGAATATAAGAAAATACCTCAACTAAAAGCAAGTTATTAATGTAAATCTAGCCCAAAATAGTATTTTTATATTATAAAGTTAATTTAAAAAATTAATATTGTCTACCCCAAAAAACTAAATGTTTTGCTTTCTTGCCACAAACAACACATTTATCAGAAATTTTTTCTTGTTTAAAAGGAACACACCTAGACTTAGCCCCTGTTTTGTCCCTTATTTCAGTCTCACATTTTTTATCGCCACACCACATAGCTTTAATATATCCTTGATTCTTATTAATCTTCTCTGCAAACTCGTCCAAATTATCAACCGAAGAAGTTCTGTTTTCCTTATTCTTTTTGCAAGAATCAAACATTCTTTTCTGAATATTACTTAAAATTTTTCTTAATTCATCTTCAATATTGTCAAGATTAATAGCTGTTTTATCGCCCGTATCTCTCTCTACCGCCATACATTGATTTTCTAAGATATCTTTAGGTCCAATTTCTATTCTAACTGGAACACCCTTCATTTCCCAGTCATTAAACTTGTATCCGGGGCTATAATTATCTCTTTTATCAATCTCAACTCTAAAATTTTTATCTAAAACATCAAATAATTCCTTGGCCTTGCTTATAACATCCTCGTTTGATAAGGAAATCGGAACAATTATAGCTTGAATAGGGGCAATCTCTGGTGGCAACTTTAATCCACGATTATCGCCATGAGCCATAATGATAGCTCCGATTAATCTAGTGCTAATACCCCATGAAGTTTGATAGGCATATTCTTCTTTTTCACTTTTATTTATAAATTTAATTTTAAATGGTTTACTAAAATTTTGTCCAAAATAATGGCTAGTTCCTGCTTGCAGGGCCTTGCCATCATGCATCAATGTTTCTACCGTATAAGTATTTTCAGCTCCAGCAAACTTTTCTGTTGGACTCTTCTCTCCTTGCAAAACAGGAATGGCTAATTTTGTTTCAATAAGTTTTTTATATATATTTAGCATTTTTAAAGTTAAATCTTGCGCCTCTTTCGCGGTTTCATGAACTGTGTGTCCTTCTTGCCAAAGAAATTCTCTAGTTCTTAAAAATGGTTTTGTTTCTTTCTCCCACCTAACAACACTGCACCATTGGTTGTAAACCATAGGTAAGTCTCTCCAAGATTCTACCCATTTCGCATATAAATTTGAAAACATTGTTTCGGAAGTAGGCCTGATACAAAATCTACTTTCGAGCTTCTGATTACCTCCATGCGTTACCCACGCAACTTCTGGTGCAAAACCTTCAATATGGTCTTTTTCTTTGTTTAATAAATCTTCTGGAATAAGTAATGGAAGATACAAATTTTTTACCCCCACTCTTTTAAATTCTCTGTCTACATATTTTTGGATATTTTCCCAAATAGCAAAACCATAGGGTTTAATAGCCATAAACCCCTTAACGTCTGTATAATCTGCTAAATCTGCTTTTATAACAATATCTGTATACCATTGAGCAAAGTCATCCTCAATATTTGTTATTTCTTTTACATATTTTTTATTGTCATTCATAACCATTCTTTTGTCTTTTATAATATCTATTTTATATTTATCTAAAATATTATAAAATTAAGTTAATTTATTTGAATAAACTATAACATATTTTATAATAGAAATAAAGCATAATCATAATTGTTTTGACAGAGAGCCTTATCTATAAAAAGCCTTATCTGAGGTCTTACAAATAAAAAACCCGTCTTTTTTTGACGGGTCGCTCTTGTGAGCTGAGGACCTATGAAGTTTTTATAAACTTTTTAGTAATAAGTCCTTCTTCGCAGGAAAGTCTCAAGAAATAT